>JABWBI010000140.1 GCA_013360565.1 Candidatus Sumerlaeia bacterium
CGAACGTCACCCACAGGCCGTCGTCCCGGGCCTCGACGGCGACGGTCTTGGTCTTGAGCATGATGTTGTCGACGCGGTGGGCGTTCTGCTGGGAATGAGCCCGGCGGTTTCCTTCGAGGGTGAGCACGCAGTCGCGCTGGAGTCGCTGGCTCTCAGGGCCCGCGGCGGCCAAGCTCCGGCGTGGCCGGTCGAGATCGACCGCTCGCGGCGTCCGTGGCAGCTGCGGGTGACGCCCGCCCTGCATGCGCTCCTGGAGGCGAGCGAGGCGGGAGTGGATGCCGCGACGCTCTCCGCGAGATTTCACACCACATTGGCCGCCGGGATCATCGAAGTTGTTTGCGGCCTCACGGAGGAGACCGGTAGAATCCCCGTGGTCCTGAGCGGAGGCTGCTTCCAGAGCGCCGTCCTGCTGCGCGGTGTGGCGGAGGGGCTGCGCGCGGAAGGCCTCGAGGTGCTCGATCACCGCCGGGTCCCGCCGAACGACGGCGGCATCGCGCTGGGCCAGGCCCTGGCCGCGGCGATGCGGCTCGAGAGGAGCTGACACCATGTGTCTCGCGATTCCCGCCCGGGTGCTGAGCGTGGAGGACGAGGTCGCGACGGTCGACCTGGAGGGGACGCGGCTGCACGTCAATCTCTCGCTGGTCGAGGGCGTCGCGCCCGGGGACCATGTGCTGATCCACGCCGGCTTCGCGCTCGAGGTCCTGAGCGACGCGGACGCGCAGGAGCTGGCCTTCTACCGCGAGCGGATGCGCGCGCTCGGCGCGCAGGAGTCGATGTCATGACAGCCGCGGCGGGTGTCGACACGGCACTTCAGCGGCTCCGCGACGCCGCGGCGCGCCTGAGCGGACGTCAGGTGACGTTCATGGAGGTGTGCGGGACACACACGATGTCGATCGCGCGCCTGGGACTGAAGGCGCTGTTTCCCCCGAACGTCCAGCTCGTCAGCGGGCCCGGCTGCCCCGTCTGCGTGACGCCGCAGGGCGTGATCGACCGCATGGTGGCGCTGGCACGCGTGCCGGGCGCGACGGTGTGCACATTCGGCGATATGCTCAGGGTGCCCGGGACCGAGTCGTCGCTCGAGCGGGAACGCGCGTCGGGCGCCCGGATCCGGGTCGTCTACTCACCGCTCGAGGCGCTGGCGCACGCGGAGGCGCATCCCGGCGAGCAGGTGATCTTCCTCGGCGTGGGCTTCGAGACGACGGCGCCGGCGATCGCCCAGACGCTGCGGCAGGCCAAGGCGAAGCGCGTGGCGAACTTCACCGCCGCCGTCGCGGGCAAGGTGGTGCCGCCGGCCCTGCACGCCCTGCTGAGCGATGACGATGTCGCGCTCGATGGCCTGCTCTGCCCCGGTCACGTCAGCGTGATCATCGGGGCGAAGGTCTACGGGTTCATCCCCGCGGAGTTCGGCGTGCCGTGCGCCGTGGCGGGCTTCGAGGCGGCGGAGATTCTCCTGGGGCTCGCCTCGCTGTGCGAGCAGATCGCCGCGGGCCGGGCCACGGTGGAGAACCTCTACCGCGAGTGGGTGCGCCCGGAGGGCAACCGGCGCGCGCAGGCGGTGATCGACGAGGTGCTGCTGACCGCGGACGCCGAGTGGCGGGGCATCGGCGTGATCCCGCTGAGCGGGTACTCGCTGCGCCCCGCGTGGCGCGACTTCGACGCGTTCGAGCGCTTCGGCATCCCCGAGATGCACGCGCCCGAGCCGCGGGGCTGCAGGTGCGGCGAGGTGCTCAAGGGCGTGACCCAGCCGCGCGACTGCGGTATCTTCGGCACACACTGCACGCCGCAGCATCCCGTCGGCCCGTGCATGGTGAGCAGCGAGGGCTCGTGTGCGGCGGAGTTCAAGTACGGCGGGCGATGACCGGGGAAAAGCCCATCCTCGGACTCGGGCTGTCGCGGGTTCTTCTCTCGCACGGCGGCGGCGGCTCGCAGACGGAGGCACTGCTCGGCGAGCATTTCTTCCCGCACCTGATCGCGCCGCACGGCGAGCGGCGAGGCGACAGTGCGATTCTGAGCGCCGGCCCGGCGCGGATCGCGTTCACCACCGACAGCTTCGTCGTGAAGCCCTGGCGGTTTCCCGGCGGCGACATCGGACGCCTGGCCGTGTGCGGGACGGTGAATGACCTGACGGCGGCGGGCGCCCGGCCCCAGTGGCTGAGTCTGGGCCTGATCCTCGAGGAGGGTTTCGCGGCGGCCGATCTCGCCAGTGTGGCGGTGTCGATCCAGCAGGCGGCCACCGAGGCGAGCGTGGAGATCGTCACCGGCGACACGAAGGTCGTCGAACGCGGGCGGGGCGACGGCATCTACATCAACACCGCGGGAATCGGGATCATCGAGGGCGATGCGATCCCGCATCTCGCGAGAGCGGAACCCGGGGACGCAGTGATCGTGACCGGGACCGTCGGCGACCACGGAGCGGCGATCATGCAGGCCCGGGAGAGCTTCGGGCTCGTGGGGCCGGTGGCGAGCGACGTCGCCCCGCTGGGCGGGCTGATCGACTCGCTGCGGGCGGCGGGGGTCGCCGCACACGTCCTCAAGGACCCGACGCGGGGCGGTCTGGCCATGGCGGCCAACGAGATCGCCGAGGCCAGTGGCGTTGCGATCCGGCTGGATGAACGCGCACTTCCGGTCAAGCCCTCGGTCGCCCGCCTGCTCGATCTGCTCGGGCTGGACGTCTTCGAGGTGGCCAACGAGGGCAAGATGATCGTGATCGTGCCGCCCGGCGAGGCCGAGCCGGCGCTGCGGGGACTCCGGGCGCATCCGCTGGGACGAGAGGCCGCGGTGATCGGCGAGGTGAGCGCAAGTGGCGACGCGATCGTGACAGTGACCACGCGCGCCGGGGGCGAGCGGATGCTCATCAAACCGGCCGGCGAGGCGCTGCCCCGGATCTGCTGACGCCGAGCACCCGTCAGCGCGGACGAGCGCGTCCGCCCAGCCAGTCCAGCCATGCCTCGAGGCCCGCCCCGGTCTTGGCGGAGAGTTCGAACACGCTGGCTTTCGAGCCGACCTGCCTCAGATCATCGCGGACACGGTCCATCGAGAACGTCACGTGGGGCAGGAGGTCGATCTTGTTGATCACAACGGCGTCGGCGAGGTGAAAGAGCATGGGATACTTCGCGACCTTGTCGTCGCCCTCCGCAGTGGAGAGCACGGCGACTTTGAAGTGCTCGCCGAGCGGAATCTCGGCGGGGCAGATGAGATTGCCGACATTCTCGATAAAGACGAGCCGCGCCGAGCGGAGATCGAGGCCATCGAGGGCGCGGAGGACAAGCTGCGGGGGCAGATGACAGGACTTGCCGGTGGTGATCTGAACGACGGGCGTCCCGAGGCGGCCAATGCGCTCGGCATCGCGGGTGGTCTGAAGGTCGCCCTCGATGACGGCGGCGGAGACGCCCAGACGGGGCAGCGTCGCCTCGAGCAAGGCGGTCTTGCCCGCGCCGGCGGAGCCGATGAGATTGACCGCCACCGTGCCCGCCGCGTCGAGCACCGCACGCGTCTGCATGGCGACGGCCTCGTTGGCCTTGAGCAGATTCTCGACGACGCGGATCTCCATGGGTCACTCCTCCACTTCGATGGACTCGAGCAGCAGCTCGCGGCCTGCGATGAGATCCCCTGGACCACCGCACCGCCCGCAGATCAGCGGCGCACCGTCCTCCAGCTCCGCGCGGACGCCGCACGCGGGGCACAGGATCGTGACGGGGACGACCGCGACCTGCAGAGAGGCCCCCTCGAGCGGCGAGCCCTGCGCCACGGCCGCGAAGCAGAAGGTCAGCGCCTCGGGGACGATGGCACGCAGCGCCCCGGCGCGGACACGGATCTCGAGGACGCGGGGATGGCCGGCGGCAGCGATGGCGGCCTCGACCTGCTCGGCGATGGACTCGGCGATGGCCATCTCGTGCATGGCTCATCCTGGCACGGGCCGCGGGGATGTGTCCAATGGGGAAGGATCACGCCCGCGGCAGCGTGGCGGTGAAGACAGTGCCCTGGCCGATGCGGCTGGTGACATCGATGTGGCCGCCGTGGACCTGGACGATCCAGCGCGCGATGGCGAGACCGAGGCCGCTGCCGCCGCGAGTCCGGGCGCGGGCCCTGTCGACGCGGTAGAAGCGCTCGAAGACATGCGGCAGGTGCTCGGGCGCGATGCCCGGCCCGTCGTCCTCCACGCGGAGAAGCGCCTCCGTGCCGGCGGCCTCCGCCGAGATCGTGGCACGGCCGCCCGGGCGATTGTGCAGGATGGCGTTGGACGTCAGGTTGGAGACGAGCTCGCGCAGGCGCTGCGGATCGCCCCGGACGATCACGCTCTGCGGCGAAGCGCGGTGAGTGACCGTGACGCCGTGTGTCTGGGCCAGGGGTTGCAGAAACTCGGTCACTTCGGCGGCCAAGGCGGCGAGATCGACCGCCTGGCGCGGCGCCTGGGAGGCAGCGTGCTCGGTCTCGGCGAGATCCAGGAGGGCGTGGACCATGGACTGCATGCGCTGGGCGGCGGCGCGGCTGGTCTCGAGCGCCTCGGTGTACTCGGCCACGGAGCGCTCGCGGCGGAGCGCGACCTCGGCGGCGGAGAGAATGACACTGACGGGCGTGCGGAGCTCGTGGGAGGCATCGGCGAGAAACTGCTTCTCGCGCTGAAAGGCGGCCTCGACACGGGCGAGGGTCTGGTTGAAGCCCCGGCTCAGGGGCCGGAGCTCGGTGGGCAGCGTGGACTCGGGGAGACGGACATCGAGCCGGTCGGCGGTGATGCCGCGGGCCGCGACGGCGAGCTGGCGGACCGGCCGCAGCCCCAGCGTGACGGCGGTGAGGACGAGCAGCGCAGAGAGGGCGAGGATCCCAGCCGAGACGAAGGCGATGTACTCGATCAGATCGCCCTGCTTGTCGCGGAGATCCTCGGTCCTCTCGCCGACTTGGACGAAGTAGGCCTGATCGCGGTTCTCCTCGGTGAGGTCCGTGCCCATGGGGAGCGTGGGCGAGACGAGGGTGCGCGCGAGGCGGATCTCCTCGCCGTCCCAGGAGTCGAAGTGGTAGGTCTCGTCGCCGATCTCAGCGCCGTCGAGCCAGCCGCGCGAGACGCCGTAGGTGCGGCCATCGAGCGAGTCCGAGGCGAGGACAACGGGTCCCGCCGGCTGGGCGATTTCGAAGAACCGGTCGCCGCCCTGGAAGTCCTCGAGCCAGTCACGAGAGAGCTCGGACTCGATGGGCTCGCCGGGGCCGCGCTCCTCGATGGCGGCGGCGAGCGTCTCGAGCCGGGCGTGGATCTGGGCATCGAGCGACTCGAGCAGGGCGCGGCGCGACCGGTGAAAGGCGAGGGCCCCGATGCTGAGGATGACGGCCGCCTCGACGAGGAGGAAGAGGATGACGAGGCGGAGACGGAGGGAATTCACAGCCGCGCTCAGGCGGGGATGAGATAGCCCGAGCCGCGGGAGGTGGTCACCAGACGGCGCTCGTGGCCGCGGTCGATCTTGCGGCGGAGGTTGGCGATGTGGACATCGAGGACGTTGCTCATCTTCTCCCAGTCGTGGCTCCAGAGGTGCTCGGCGAGCTCGGTGCGGGTGATGACGCGGCCGCGGTTGAGGGCCAAGTACTCGAGCAGGCTGTACTCGGTGGCTGTGAGCTGGACGGGTTCGCCGGCGCGGCGGACGCTTCGGGCATCGAGATCGATGTGAAGGTCCTCGATGGTCAGCGAGTTGCCGGTCACCCCGTGGCTGCGGCGAATGAGGGCGCGGAGACGGGCCAGAAGCTCGGCGAAGGCAAAGGGCTTGGTCAGGTAGTCGTCGGTGCCGAGCCGGAAGCACTCGACCTTGTCATCGAGCGAGTCCCGGGCCGTCAGAACGAGGACGGGGGTCTGCTTGCCCTCGGCGCGCAGGCGGCGGAGAATCTCGGCGCCGTCGATCTCGGGGAGCATGAGGTCGAGCACGATGGCGTCGAACTCGTAGTTCTGAGCAAAGTGGAGCCCCTCCTCGCCCGCCGCGGCCCAGTCCACGGCGTAGCCCTCCTCATTCAGCCCCTTCGTGAGCGTCTTGGCGAGGGGCTCTTCGTCCTCAATGATGAGCAGCCTCACTC
This sequence comes from Candidatus Sumerlaeia bacterium, assembly GCA_013360565.1. Lineage (GTDB taxonomy): Bacteria > Sumerlaeota > Sumerlaeia > JABWBI01 > JABWBI01 > JABWBI01. The sequence goes on from JABWBI010000140.1 coordinate 6,052, forward strand.
GCCGCCGCCTCCGCGGTCGACCAGCACCTCGCCGGCCGTCGTGATCTCGACCTCGCGCGGCACGCCGCCGACGGTCATCTCGATCTCGTAGCTGAACCGGTCGCCCTCGCGGTTGAACTCGACCTCGTCAAGGACGGCGCCCGGCCACGTGCGCTCGATGGCGAGGAGGATGTCGCCCGGCATCTCCCAGGCGGTGACGCGCTGCTCGCGCTTGAGCACGGTCCCGTCCGCGGCGACCTCGAGCGACTGACGGCGCCCCTCGAAGGTGTGCATGGCCTCATAGACGGCCCGTCCCTCGGCACTAACATCGCCGAAGCCGGAGTGGACGGGATCGGGGATGTTCGTCGCGATGGCGAGCTGCACCGGCGGGGGCAGCTGATCCCAGGACAGATCGGGATCGGCCGCCACCGGCACAGCGGCGGCGACGGTGAAGAGCACAGGCGTGAGACGGGTCATCGGGGACGCTCCAGATGGTCGATTCTCCAGGGAGTCTGCCACAGGTGACAGGGACACTCAATCGCTCACTGCGGGGCCACGCGCCCGCGCCAGCCCGTGACATGGACGAGAAGATAGTTGCGCTCACCGGGAGGACGCGGGTCGCGGTCGTCCTCCACGACCGCGTTCTCGGTCAGGCGGAGGTCACGCAGTCTCTCGGGCTCGATGACGACCCACAGCGGGCCCTGGCGGGCGTGGCGGCGAAGGTCATTTTCATCCTCAATCTCGTCCTGGCGCCGGTGCACGTAGAAGAGGAGGTCTTCGCGCTGTGTGCGCCAGAGGTGCAGCTCCTCGCCGGGCGGGACGACGCGCTCGACGAGGTCGCCCAGGGGGCGGGCGCTGTCGCGGTGTGTCTCGAACGGCCAGTAGAGCTGATGAAACGTCCCCGCGGCGAGGGCGAAGGCGAGGAAGCCGAGGACGGTGCCCTCCGCGCGGACGTCTCGCAGAGTCTTGGCGAGCACAGCGGAGGCCAGCACAGCCGCCGAGAGTCCCGCGACGGCGGCCCCGCGCACGCCCAGGCCGAGGAGAAAGGAAGCGGCCGCGGGCACGAGGAGCGCGGCCAGCAGCGTGAACCCGGCGACCACGGCGAGTGCGTGCCGGACCCAGCGATCCCTCTGGGCGTGGACGCGCGAGACCCAGAGGAAGAGCCCTTGGCCCGCGAGAAGGGCGATGGCGGGGCTGATGGGGAGCAGGTAGTAGGCGCGCTTGCCCCGGATCAGTGAGAAGAGAGCGAAGCTGGCGGCGACCCACACGATGAGGAACAGAGTCGACCGCCGGAGCTCCGGGCGGCGCAGGGTCCGGGCAGCGAGGGGCACGAAGACTGCCCCGGGCAGAACCGCCGGGAGGAAGCGGAGGAGATAGAAGTGCAGTGGCTCAGCATGAGCCGTCTCGCCGCCGAGCCGCCGGGCAAAGACCTCCTGCCACCACGTCCTGGCGGCGTCCGGCTCGCGAAGACACACGGCGAGAACCCACGGGGCGAGAGCAAGCGCCGCGAGGCCCGCGGCAGGGAGCAC
>JABWBI010000141.1 GCA_013360565.1 Candidatus Sumerlaeia bacterium
GGCTGGCCGCTGGAGGCCCTGACCACCCTGGGCGCGGAGATCGAGCGCCTGGCACCGCTCGAAGGGCGCGCGATCGACGGCGTGCTCGCGCTGGAGACGGTGCTCACTGCGGCGGGGCGGGCGCGGACCACCGGGCGAGCTGCATAGCGAGCGGAGGCTGCTCTTCTCAGCCGGTCCAAATCACGATGGAGCGGTCCAATGCGCCGGTCGGTGCGAAAAGCCCGTTGCAATCGCTTTCAGGGGTCTATACAAGTCGACTGGGTGAGGATCTCGCCGTCTCGGGTTCGGAGGCGGCGGGGTCGGTGTCACTCGTTCATCCAAATGGTGGGCACGTTGTCCCACCAGACCCAGCTATCAGGAGGGGTTTCATGAGAGCCATATGGAAGAGGATCACCAATGGTGCGACGGCGCTCGTTCTCGTCACCGGAGCAAGCGCGCAGACCGTCACCGTCGATGCAACACTCGGCGCCCCGGACAACGTGACGACGTTCAACTCGCTCATGCTGGCCATTCACAGCTTCCAGCAGGCGGGATCGACGACGGCGTCCTCCCCGGGCGGCATCGGGGTCAATCACGGAAACGCGGCGGCCGACATCATCAACATTCTCAACACGAGCCCTATCGAGGAGAACGTCCGAATCGCGCCCACGGCCACGCTCACCGAGCAGTGCACACTCGATGAGCCGCTGACGATCAACGGCCCCGGGGCCATCGGCGGCCCCGCCGTTGCCCCCAGCGCGGCGGCCAACGCGATCGTCCGCGTCCGCGACGACGCCGGCAATACCGACAATGATGGGTTCACCATCGTCCAGGACGTCGACATCACGGTCAACAACGTGACGTTCATCCCCGCGCTGACGACGCCCCCGGGGGATGATCTCGTGTTCCTCGACCGCAACCTCGCGACGCCGATGGCGACCTACACGTTCAACAGCTGCATCTTCACGGTCTACGACACCAGCGGGCTCCCCGTGGTGAACAGCAAGACGGACGCGCAGAGCAATCTCAACGCCAGCGTCACGACACCGGCGGCGGCCCTTGACGACTTCATCACCATTCAGTCGGCCAATGAGGCGCTGACCTGCACCTTCAACGACTGCGTGATCTCGCAGACCACCGTCGGCGGCTCCGGAACGAACCGTGACGGCTTCGTCGTCTTCGAGGGCGACAACACCACGCAGAATTTCAATCTCAACATCGACAGCTCCTACATCACCTATGTGGCTCGCTATGGCCTGCAGCTGGCCGGGGGCTCAACGGCCAATCCCCCCCTGTCCACCTACAACATCACCGGTGACAACGTCGATGCCGGGCCCGTGGCGGGGCTGGGCGGGCCGACCTTCATCTGCAACAACGGGTACGCCACCGAGGGCCGTGGCATGGTCGATCTCTCGGCCGCCAACCGCCGGAAGATCATGAACATCTCCCACACGATCATCGCGAACAACCTGATCCGTCAGATGAGCCTCGGGGGCAAGAACCAGCTCACACTCACGGATGTGCTCATCCAGGGGCCCATCCCCATCGTCCTCGAGCACGACGCCGTGAGCGTCGCCAAGACATGGGAGCGCGTCACCTGGCGCATCGTCGGCGGCTCGCCCCTCTTCGGCGCGGTCGGCAACGGCGTCGTTCTCACCATCCGCGACTCGATCATGGCCGGCGTCGCCGGCGCGGGCACGGGCATCAGCGTCTTCGGCACCGGCAACATGGCCATCGACGTCAACTTCTGCGGGATGCCCCTCAATGGCCCCGATGCCCTCCTCGCCCAGGGAGGAACGTCGGGAACCGTCTTCGGAGCCAACATCCGCGGCGACAGCCCCCACTTCCTCGGGACGAACCCCTACGCGGCCGACTTCCTCGATGTCGACAACCCCGTTTACGGGACAGCCGGCACGGGGGCAGGCGTTCTCCGCGGCGGCGCCACCTTCGTCGGCGGCGGCGTCCCCGTCGAGCTCTCCGTGTTCACGGCCCACTGATTCCCGCGCCGCCCCGCGGCCGCTTTCCTCGAGCCCCGGACCCGCGAGGGTCCGGGGCTCTTTTCCTGGGACGGCGCAGACCTACGGACTGCCCGGGCGCCTGCGCAGTCGCTCCAAGTTCTGCCGGACGGCGTCGCTTGAGGGGTCGAGCGTCAGTGCCCGCTCCCAGGCGGCGCGGGCCTCGCGGGGACGCTCCGTCCGGGCAAGGAGGACGCCCAGATTGTTCCAGGCCTCGACGCTGAGGGGCTCGACCTCGATCAGCCGGCGCAGCGCCTGCTCGGCCCGCGGCCACTCCTGCCGCTGCATGAGGACGCGGGCCCCGTGGAGAAGGCTGTGGGGATAGGCGCTCTGGAGATGCGGCTCGGCGGGGTTGACCTCCCGGAGGTGTTCGAGGACCTCCAGCGCGAGATCCGGCCGGCCGAAGTTGGTCAGCGTCGCCGCCCGGCGCATGGCCGCATAGGGCACTTGCGGGGCCATCCACCAGGGACCGCGGGGTGTGACTTCGACGGAGGTCAGCCGGGAGAGAGTCTCCTCGCCGATGCCATGGCGCTCGATCAGAGCGCGGTGCTCGGGGATCTCCTCGGCAAAGACAAGCGCCCGGTTCCCCGCGAAGATCAAGTGCCAGCCCGGATCTTGCCAGAGCCGGGTGGCGAGCACCTCGGCTTCGGTCGAGATGAGCGCCCAGTGGATGCCATGGCGGCGAAAGAACGGCCGCCAGTCGATGTCGCCGTCGGTGATCGCCAGTGTCTCGGAGATCAGATCGCCTCCGTACACAATCAGGCGCCCATCCGTGCAGACCCGGTGCTGCGGGTGCAGGCGCCACATCAGGTACCCGCCGATGTTGTAATCGTTGTACATCTCGCCGTGAAGCGGCTGCGACAGCACGAAGTCGCACTCCGCCCCGGGATAGCGCCACGTCTCGGGGTCGAGTCCGAAGCGCCGGAAGCTCCCCAGAGCCCACCAGCTCCAGCCTGTCACCGAGGCATACGCAAACCCGGCAAGAAGTGCCGCCGACGCGGCGCTCAGTGACCGCGGCGTTCGGCGCCCACACCACCACGTTGCCCACGACTCCGTTGCGACGGCCAGGGCCACCCAGGCGAAGAGAGCCCCGTGGCGCACCGCCTGAAGTCCCAGGAGCGTGAAAGCCGCGAGCCAGAGCAGCGGCACAGTCTCGCGCCGTCTCCAGGTCAGCATCATCGGCGGAAGCGCCAGGAGGAGCATCAGCGGAACGGCCCAGCGCGAAGAGATCATCAGCGATTCCCAGGGCCGCTGCCATTCATGGATCCTCTCGAGGAAGACCCCGGTGCCCGAGAGCTCGAAGGGCAGGAGGTGAAGGCGCCAGCCGTAGGGGTTGAGAAACGTGGCAGAGATGACCAGCGCAAGGAGCGCCGCCTGACCCGAGGCGAGGGCTGGCCACTTCGCCCGCCACTCGCGCCGCCACAGGAGGTTGAGGAATTGCCCCGCCGCGCAGATCAAGACGAGCACGGGACCGATGAGGAAAGCCGGGTGAGAGTTGGCCCAGAGGATCTCAATGGCAGGCAGGAGCCAAAGGGCTCGGCGTGTGGGAGGGGCGGTGCCGCGGGGCAGCAGGAGGATGAATGCCAGGAGGCACACCCAGGTCACCAGCTCGGGGCGCTCGACCAAACGCTCGGCGAGAGCCACCAGTGTGACGAGGGCAAGGACTCCGTAGACCGGCCAGGGAAGCCCTTGACGCCGCCGGATGGCACCCAGAGCCAGGACGATTCCGGTCACCAGGAGGGCTTTGAAGAGCGTCAGGGCCGCCGAGCCGCCCACATTCCAGAGGCTCAGGAGAAGCAGTTGAAAGAGCCAATACTCGTCCACCCACGGCTTTCCCGGCAGCAGGAAGGAGAAGGGATCCTCCGCCGGGAATCGGCCGGTCTGCCAGAGGTGCCGGCCCGAGGCCAGGTGCCACCAGGGGTCGTTCTCGTCGATGCGAAAGAGGACGAAGGCGAGGACGGCCAGCGCGAGGAGCACGGCCCACGCCACGTCGCGCCCACGCGCCGTCATCGCAGCGCACTCAGCAGCCGCAGGTACTCGCGGATGGTGCGGCCAATCCGCAGCGAGGAGCGCCCTTCGCACAGCGCGTAGTTGTAGACGAGGGGGACCTCGGTGCAGCGCGCCCCGAGGCCTCCCAGCTTGCACAGCAGCTCTGCATTCGCGCCGAAGCCGGGGCAGGTCATGAGCCGCTCGCCCCAGACTTCGAAGCCCCGCCTGAGCAGGCCGGCGCGGTGGGCGCGATAGAAGATCGAGTAGTCTCTCACCTCTGGCAGTCCCACCCAGAGCCGGAGGACGATGCGATTGAGCACCCAGCTGATCAGCCGGCGCCTGAGGGGAAAGCCCGGCTGCCCGGAGCCCGGGCGATAGCGCGAGGCGATCGCGATATCGTGGCCGTCCCGGATGGCCCCGACAAGAGCCGGCAGGAGCGCCGGGTCGCTTGTCATGTCACCCTCCATGATGACGACGACATCGTGGTCCGAGGCATCTTCCAGAGCCCTCGTCAACCCATCGCGGAAGGACTGGCCAATCCCCCGGTTGACTTCGTGCCGCACGGTCACGGCCGGAATCCCCTCTGCCCTCAGCTCGTCGACCCGGGCGACGGTCTGATCTGTCGAGCCGTCATCGACGTGGATCACGCGCCACGCCTCGCCGCGGAGCACCGCGGCGCAGGCCCGCAGGAGGGGGCCGATCGCCCGCTCCTCATTCAGCGTGGGGATGACGAGGGAGATCACGCGTGAGTGGAGCCAAAGAGGCCACCGAAAGGCAAAGAGAAACCCCGACCAAGGGTGGACCTCGGTCGGGGCACGATTGGCTGCTGGTGCGGATAGACCTCAGTTTGCCGAGAAGACGGACAGTTCGACTGGCACGCCGGTGCCGTCAGTGTTGAGAGTGATGGCGTCAACGTAGGTGCCTGTTCCGACGGCTCCGGGGTTGGCGGCGTCGGTCTCGCGATAGCCGATGACTGCGCCGACGGATGTCGGCAGGCCTGCCGGCGCTCCTGGGATCACGCCGTTGTACACCACCTGACCCGCGATCTCAGCATAGAGTTGGTTCCCGGGCTGGTTGAAGAACAGCCGGAAAGGTTGCCACGTCCCGCGCTGCGGAGCCGGGATCGTGACACTTCCGAGCTGACTCACCGTGCCGACTGTGGTGCCCGTGTTGATCGTCGCGGTGTCACTGATCGCAAAGAGGCGAGCATCACCACCGTGGTTGGCGATTCCTGGGAGAGCCGTGGTGAGGTTGCCCGCCTGATACTCCAGGTAGAAGCCGCGCTCAATGGCGTTGCCCGTGAAGCTGGAGAACCAAGTGGCATCGCTGTTGCCTCCCAGGGCGACGCCTACGGAGGCCGCAGGGGAGACGACATCGGGGGGCAGATAGATCTCACCGGTGAAGTTGAGAACGCTGTGGCGTCCAGTCAGGATCACGCAGTCCCCGCCACCCGTGTTGTCAGCGACGCGGAGACAGTTGCCCCCTTGCGCCGAGTTGACACCCGGATCTGTGGCCGCGACCGGCGTCTGGAACGGCTGGATGAAGACAGGCATCAGCTGTGAGCTGACCACGCCATCGAAGTTCTCTGTCAGCGGCAGCGACGTGAGCGAGCCGGTGTTTGCCGCTCCAGGAGAGTTCGGAATCGTGGCGAAGTCGACGAGGTTGTTCCCTGTGTCCGAGCCGTTCGGCAGCCGGCCCGTGGAGGCATTCTCATTCGGAGGATCGGTGGCGAGGACACCGGAGACTGTCCGGCCGAAGCCGCCCTCCGCTGTCGCATTGGCCGTTTGAGCTCCGGCGGTGAAGACGGCGTCACCCTCGTAGCACAGCGAATCGATCCGCGTCGCGACATTGTCGAGAAGAACAACCGCGTCAGGAGCGCCGTTCTGCAGGACATTGTCGAGCTCGAACTGGAGATCGACACCCGCCGTGCCGAGGACTGGATTCCCGATGCCGTCGCCGATGAGGAAGTAGCCATCGAGCGGAATCAGCGTGGCTGCGGGGACGGTGATAGTGGAGTAGGCAGCACCGTTCGCCCCGTTGACGAGGAGGACCTGCCAGCCACTGATGTCGGTGCCCGCACCACCATCATACAGCTCAATGAACTCGCCGGTGTCGGTGCCAGCGGGATCGTAGTAGACTTCATTGATGACGACAGCGCCCAACGCGGAGCCCGCCGTCAGCCCAAGTGCCAAGCCAAAGCAGAGAAAGCGTGTTCTGAGCATTGTTCCCTCCCAGGGGAGATTCTGAGATCCCCGTGACCCCCTCACGCTCAGAGCAGAACAAAGAGACAGTGGGCGAAGCCCCGGGAACTCTGACTACCTGGGTATTATGAGAGCAACCGGCCCGGGGCCGTCAATGACCAAATGCATCGGGGATACCGCTCCCCCTGGGCTCAGGAGAGCCGCCCCCGCAGGGAGCGGCTCGGCCAGAACAGCAGCAGCAGGGCGGCCATGGCGAGGCTGAAGGCGGGGATGCCGAGGAACAGGCCGATCAGGCCGTGGAAGACGAGGCCCGCGAGGATCAGCGGGCGGCGGCAGGCGGGCCACCAGACGAGCAGCGGAAACAGGGCCTCGAAGGCCAAGGTGCCCCACGTCGCGGCGGCGCACAGCCGGGGGGCTCTGGGCTGCCCAGTCGAGGGGGACGAACCAGATGGCGGTGTCCTGCACCAGCGTCGCCATCTTGGTCCCGGCGCGCCAGGCGGGGTCCCCGAGCTTGTGGAGAAAGGCCAAGGCGTAGATGAGGCACAGCTGCAGCTGCAGCTGGCGAAGGGCCAGACACCCGCGCCAGGGCCGGGGCGGACTTTTCCTCCCCAGGCGCCGGTCGAGGGACAGCACCCGCCCGCTGTCGGCGAACAGAAGCCAAAACAGCGCCAGACACACCACCTGATCTCCGGCGTTCGTCACGAGCGGGTTGCGGTGGCGGAACGACACGAAGGTCACGAACAGAACCGCGCAGGAGAGGGTCGTGCGGAATCCGAGCGCGAGGCCCAGGGCACTGAGCAGAAGAAGGCCATGGAGAGCCATGGCGAACGAGCCGCTCCCGCTGAGGTGGAGGAGCGACCAGAGATCGTCCCGCTGGAGGCGAGAGAGGACTGCATTCGGCACCACGCCGGCATCGGTGTAGAAAAGGCTGACATCGGGCGTCTGCGAGGCCTGGGCCAGGAGAACACCGCACGCCAGAGCGATGCGGCAGACTGCGACGGGGACGGGTGAGCCGCTGTCGAAGAGAAATCGCTCGATCTGCTCGCTCCATCGTCGCGGGATCATGGCGCCGCCGCCCGCTCGAGCCGGAGCAGCTCGGTGTCGACCCACGGGACTTCCTCATCCTGTCCCGGGGTGCCCAGCGGCCTCGCCAGGACATGGGCCGAGACCGAGGCGATCGGCTCGGCCAGGAGGGCGTGCGCGAGGGGCGCCAGCGCGAAGGCCAGATGGCCGCTCCGGCCCCGCTCGCCCTGAAGGGCGCGGTCCATCGCGCGCCACC
>JABWBI010000142.1 GCA_013360565.1 Candidatus Sumerlaeia bacterium
GCTGCTTGGGATCGGTCGCCTGGTTCGGCGACAGCCGCGGCGGCGCCTGGCGCGCGTTCGCGGTATCGCGATGGACGACCGTATTCGGACGCTGGATGCCCTGGGTCGCAAAGGAGTCGTTCACGGCGTTCACCGTTGACCACCCGACGGGCAGCCGGGCAAGGTCTCCACGCTTCCCTTCGGCCGCGGGAGGGGCCGGTTGGAGCGGAAAATCCGGACGACTTGGCCGGGGAGTTCGTCGCTGGCCGCCCGTCGAGGAAGTCGGCCGACTGCCGGTCGGGTTCCTCTACGGGAAGCTAGGGGTGTGGCACGATCGGTGCTCGACGCGCTGGATCGTGACGAATCGAGCGTCCTTGCCTCAAATGGGGCAGACGGAGCCCGGTCCGGCCTCGTCGGGAGCATCTCTGCCATGACGGCACGTCTGGTCGCCTTGATGGCGTTCGTGCTTTTCCTGTGTCTCGGCGCGTTCACGCTGCTGCTGCAGTCGTCGCGCGAGACCGTGATCCACGAAGCCAAGGAAACGCTGCGGACCGCGAGCTTCGAGACGCTCGACGCCGTGGCGCGCGCGTCGATGGAGTTCCGCATCGCCGATGCGGCGTCGGTCGGGACGGGGATCGGCCCGTGGCCGCCGCGTTCGGCGCGGTGGTGGAGCCCCGCGGCGTACGAAGCCGGGATCCCGACCGACGTGCCGATGGGGCTCGACGGCTCGACCGCGTACCGGATGGGGTTGGTGGCGCCGTCGCCCACGGATGCGTTCCGGGTGGTGCGGGACGAGCACGAGGTCTGGATCACCAGCGAGGACGCCCCTCCGCTGCCGGTGGTCGGTCACGGCACGGACGGCGAGACGGACCGTGAGGGCGTCGTCCTGCGCGGGATCGTCGGTACGGCCGCCGATGCGAAACCCGACGTTCGGCAGCGCGTCCGCATGATCGCGCTGACGCGCAACGGCGTGACGCGCACGAGTGCGGACGGTCACCCGATCGTCGGCGGCGCCACGTCGAACGACGACATGCGCGAGTCGATGCAGCTCGACGAGCTCTACGTGTCGAACGGCGACGTCACGGGAGTCACGAGCGAGAGGTTCGCCGTCACGCTCGCGTTCCTGCCGAACGTCGAGGCGGATCTGTCGACGTTCGTGCCCGCTCCCGGAGCCACGCCGGCCCTCGGCATCCTCGGCGATCCCGAGCCCAGCGCGCCGCGCAAGCTGATCCACTTCGAGGTTCCGGGCGAGTTCGACTCGATCTTCCGTGCGACGCAGCAGAAGTCGCTGTGGTGGTTCATCGGCGTGTTGGCGGTCGGCACGGTGTTGTCCGCGGGACTGGCGCGCCGGTTCACGCGTCCGATCCGCGATCTCGACGGCGCGCTGCGTCGTTTGTCGGACGGCGATCTCGACGTGACGGTCGACGTCACCGGCAAGCACGAGATCGGACGCCTGCAGACGGCGTTCAACGCGATGGCGCAGCGGCTGGCGAAGTCGCGCGAGATCGAGAAGGAGCTGCATCGCCGCGAGAAACTGTCGGCGCTCGGCCGCCTCGCGGCCGGCGTCGCGCACGACGTCCGCAATCCGCTGCACTCGATCCAATTGACGCTCGATCACCTCGACGATGCGGCGCGGCCGACCGACGTGGCGACGTCGCGCGAGTTCGACCGGGGCGTACGGTTGATCCGCGGCGAGATCGAACGGCTCGATCGGTTGGTCGAGAACTTCCTGTGCTTCGCGCGCTCGGACGGCCGCCGGACCGAATCCGTCGACGTCGGCGCGTTGTTGGCCGACGTCGCGACCTTCGTCTCGAACGAAGCGCAGCGGCGGGGGCTCGCTCTCGCGGTCGAAGCGGAGACCGGCGGGCTCGTGCTCGAGGGCAATCCCGAGTCGCTGCGTTCGGCGCTGCTGAACCTCGTGCTGAACGGGTTCGAAGCGATGAGCTCCGGCGGCACGCTGACGCTCCGCGCGCGCGCGGAGCGCGACGCCGTCGTGCTGGAGGTCGAGGACACCGGACGCGGGATCGCGCCGGAGGATCAGGAGCGCGTGTTCGAGTTCGGCTACACCACGCGGGCCGACGGCCACGGGCTCGGTCTCGCGATGGTGCATCAGGTCGTCGTCGAAGAGCACGGCGGCCGCGTCGGCCTGGCGTCGGCCCCCGGCGTCGGGACGCGCGTGCGGATCGAGCTGCCGTCGCGGACGACGGCGTCGGTGGTCGCATGAGCGCCGCGCCGGCCGTCGACGCGCTGCGGCTGTTGGTCGTCGACGACGAGCCGACGCAGCGCGAGATGCTGCAACTGCTGCTCGAGCGGGCCGGCTTCAAGGTCACGCTGGCGGTCGACGGCAAGGACGCGCTGAACGTGCTCGAGCGTCAGTCGTTCCACCTCGTGCTGTCCGACCAGCGGATGCCGGGGATCGACGGGCTCGAACTGCTCGTCAAGGCGCGCGAGCTGCGGCCCGATCAGCCGTTCGTGCTGATGACCGCGTACGGTTCGGTCGAGTCGGCGGTCGCGGCGATGAAGCGCGGCGCGGCCGATTACCTGACCAAGCCGTTCACGAAGGACGAGCTCATGCTCGTGCTCGAACGCGTGCTGCGCCAGCGCCGCCTGCAGGCCGAGGTCGAGGAACTGCGCAACCAGCTGTCGGACCGCTCGCGCATGAGCGGCTTGATCGGCGTGTCGGCGCCGATGCGCGCGGTGTTCGAGCGGATCGAGCGCGTCGCGAGCACCGACGCATCCGTGCTGGTGACCGGCGAGAGCGGCACGGGCAAAGAGCTCGTCGCCCGGCGCCTCCACCACAGCAGCAGGCGTGCTCAGGGGCCTCTCGTCGTCCTCAACTGCGCCGCGCTGAGTGAGACGCTTCTCGAGAGCAACCTCTTCGGCCACGTGAAAGGAGCATTCACCGACGCACGCGAGGACCGCCCGGGCGCCTTCGTCCAGGCTGACGGCGGCACCCTGTTCCTCGACGAAGTCGGAGAGATGTCACCGAGCTGTCAGGCGAAGCTGCTGCGCGTCCTCGAGTACGGCGAGGTCACGCCAGTGGGAGGCAGCCAGCCGCGGCGCGTGAGTGTCCGCCTGGTCGCGGCAACCAATCGCGACTTGGCGCGGGAGGTGGAGGAGCAGCGCTTTCGCCTCGACCTCTACTACCGTCTGCGCGGGATCGAGATTCTGGTGCCGCCTCTGCGGGAGCGGTCCGATGACATTCCGGTGCTGGCCGAGTTCTTCCTTCGTCGAGCCGCCGAATCGAAGGAAAAGGCGGTCAGTGGCTTTGCACCCGAGGTCCTGGATCTCTTCTGCCGGGCGCCCTGGCCCGGCAACGTCCGCGAGCTGCGCCACACCGTCGAGGCCATGGTCACAATGTCCAACGGCGAGACCCTCACCGTGGACGACATCCCCGTCTCCATGCGACGCTCGCTGGAAGCCAGCGCGCCGCCGCACCAGAGCTCGCTCCCCGGCGGGGACGATCACGCGGACAGTGCCGAGCGGGCGGAGATTGTGAAAGTCCTGCAGCGGACCTGTTACCCGGCGACGGGGCGCTGGAACATCGCGCGAGCGGCGCGGGAGCTCGGAATGTCGCGCAAGACGCTCGAATACAAGATCAAGAAGGTCTACGCGTTGCCCGCGCCCTGAGCGCGGGCGCGTGGTCTCCAAAGGAGAGACCCCCGGGTGCGGGGGAGGAAAACCCGGGGGCCTCATCGCGTCGAGAGAGGCCCATCGCATCAACATCTTCAAGGGCTCGGTCCCAGTCCACCTCCTGCAGGGGGAGGTGTGGGCCTCTCTCGGGCACTCTCCGCCACTCTCTCTTCACGTCCCTGCGGATCGAACACCCAAGCTCACACCGCGGACGAGTGCCACGACATCAGGGGCTCGGCTGGTCAGGCAGCAGAGGGGGAGGGGGGGTAGCCATCAGAATCCGCTGCGCTGGACCGGGCTCTCGATGTCGGCCTCTTCAGGTGCAAAACCGGTTCCACTTGGCCGAAAGGCGAGAGCAGGGCAGACGGCTGAATCTCTTGCGCTTGTGAAATCCGGCACGAATGGGGGACTCTGCATTGGAAGCGTTTGTGCCCCGCAGGGGGCACTCTGCCCCACAACCCCTCAGTACCGGCCGACCGACGGGACTGCCTGCGGAAAGTCTCGTTCGAGCTCCACATCCTGCTCGCTGCTGATGCCCGGACTCTCGAAGCGACGCCGCGCCTCATCGTCCTCGGGCGTGTAGGTCAGCACGGCGTCGACAATGCGCAGCGCCAGACTCTCGAGCAGGGCATCGCGCCATTCGGCCTCCGGCTCGAACTGCGACCGCCGCGGATCGGACAGGAACCCAACGTTGCCGATGGCCCGTGTGCGGAGCGTCGGCCGAATCTGATTGGGCTCCCAGAGCGTCACCTCGGCCTCGATCTCCGCCTGATCGACCAGGGGAAAGTCGTCGTCGTTGAACGCCCTCGGCGTCCGCGAGAAGTTCAGGATGCGCGTCTCGAGCCACGCATCGGCGAGCGGGCGGCGCACCGGCTGGAGGCGGCCATCGGCCAGAAACTCCTCGTGGAGCCGCCGCGCGAGGTCCTCCTGGAAGCCATACTCCGTCGAGTCGTTCTGGGGCATCTCGATGTAGAGGCTCTGAATGCGCTCCGGCAGCGTCCGGCTGCGGGCGGTCACGTGGCCGCAGCCGGCGGCGGCCACGGCGAGCAGGGTCAGGGTGAGGAGTCTCACGGCCGGTTGGTCATCTCCAGGCGCGGCTCGACGATCTCCGTGCCCTCCGGGATGGTTTCCATCGGGTCAAAGGTCGCCTCGTCGAGGGCGGGGTTGAGCGTCAGCGAGTTGATCCGCAGTGTAGTCTCGTCGCCCGACTCTTCAACTGTTTTCACCTGCACCGGAAGCAGCGACTCGCGGTCGACCCACAGGTCGAGTCCCGTCGCGCCCGTCTCATCCGCGCCCTCGCGCGGGGTCAACCGGAGACGGGCGACATTCTCTCCGAGCTCCCCGCTCGCCGGGTCCGGAGAGACCATCTGGATCCAGTAGAGGGTCTGAAGCTCCTCGACGGCCTGGTCGAGACCGATGAGCAGGTGGCTGAGAGTTCGCACCTGCGTCCCCTCGCCGCGCATGTCATAGACCTCCAGCTGGTTGAGGTCCGGCATGTGCACGAAGATCTGTCCCCCCAGGTCCCAGTAGGTGTGCGGCCCCATGTCGTCCGTGCCATCGTAGTCGTAGCGAAAGCGGTCCGGGCGGCGCACGGCCACACGCCCGGTCGAGTCGATTGCGTCGAGGAACAGCTCGGAGACTTTGTGCTGCGTGAATGTCCCCTGGAGCGTTTCGATGTCGGCGTGGGCCTGGGCCATCTGATTGAGCAGATCGAGGGCCTCCGGATCGTGCGCGAGGCGAACCCCCTCGGGGCTGACAGCCGCCGCGGCTTCCTCGGCGCTCGCCTCGCCGAACAGCTCCTGATACGTGCGCTCCGGCGCCCGGACGGGCGGCGCTCCGGTCTCGTGGACCGAGGGCGCGACCTCCGCCCCGGGCGAAGACTCCTGGGCAGGCGCTGTCACGGCAACGGCCAGGGCCGCCAGCGCGGCCGCGCACAGGCGCTCAGTCACCGGAAACCTCCGCAGCGCCGGACCGGGCGCGGTGACGCCGTGCCTTCGGGCTGTCGTGATTCTTGACCGCGATGAGCTGGGCGGCGACGGCCACGGCGATCTCCTCGGGGGTCTCGGCATGGATGTTCAAACCGATGGGACAGACGACGCGGTCGAGCTGTTCCTCGGTGTGGCCCATCCTCGCCAAGTTTCCCCGGATGCGCTTCCACTTCGACCGGCTGCCGATCAGGCCGAGATAGCGGAGCGGTTTGCCCAGCACCTGCTGGAGAACGACCTCGTCGGCCTCGTGACCCCGGGTGACGATGACGACGAAAGTCGCCGGCGTCAGATTCAGCTCTTCCACTTGGCGCTCGAAGGGCATGGCCAGCGTCTCGGCCCCGGGAAACCGCTCCTCGTTGGCGAACCGGGGCCGGTCGTCGGTCACGGTGACATGAAACCCCAGCGGCGCGCAGATCCGGTGCAGTGCCTGCGAGATGTGCCCTCCCCCGAAGATCACCAGGCGGGGCGTGCCCTCGAGCGGCTCGATCACGGCCGTCACCTTTCCGCCGCAGAACATGTCGATCTCGTCCTGCGATTTCACGCTCAGGTCAACCGTCTTCGTCAAGATCTCGCGCCGGGCGAGGGCCTCCTGAGCCAGGGCGAAGAGGTCGGCCTCGACGCAGCCTCCCCCGACGGTGCCGAGGACTTCGCCTTCGTCCGTCACCAACATCTTCGCGCCGGGTTGCCGTGGGACAGAGCCGATGGTCTGAATGATCGTCACGAGCGCGCAGCGGCGCCCGGCATCGAGCAGATCGGCGATGTGACGGTAGATCGATTCGGGCATGGAGCCGGTCTCCTGCGCGGATGGCCTTTGGGAATTGTATCGGCGCCGGCGGCGAAAAGGTAGTCTTTTCCGTCGCTCTCAGTCGATCAGCCGCAGCTCGTTCGTCAGCTCGTTCTCGTCGTCGAGCCGGGGCGGGAAGTGCCGCGCCAGCAGCTCGCCGCACCGCTGGACCGCAGCGATGAGCGCGTCCACCGGCTCGCCCTCCTGAATGCCGTCGACGATGAGATCCCGGATGTCCTCCCACTCACTCTGTTTCACGCGCTCGGACACCGTCTCGTCGGCCAGCACGCACACCATGTGTTCCCAGAGCGAGATGTACAGCAGCACCCCGCTGCCCCCCACCGTGCGCCGCACGCGGAAGCGCTGAAAGGCCTGCGCCGCGGCACGCTCGACCTCCTCCTGCATCTCGCGATTTGTGACGAACGGGTGCCGGAGCACCGGGACCCACGAGGCGAGCGTTGCGCCGGCGCCGAAGGCCAGGAGGAAGACGAGAAGCAGTGGCCCGAGGCCGAGCACGAGCCCGTGGCCCAGCGACCAGGCCTCGTCCGACGTCTCCACACGCTGAAACAGGACCCAGACCACAGCGACGGCGGCGAGCGCCGTCACGACACCGAAGAGGTCCTCGGCACGGTCATAGCGCCCCGAGCAGGTGGCCACGACCGGCACGATCTCGCCCGACGTCTGGCTCTCGGCTTCGGCCACGGCCGCCTCGATCGCCCGGCGCTCCTGCTTGGAGAAACAGCGGCTCGCGCGCACTCTCGCCCTCCTCACCAGCGCCCCGTGGCGCCGCCCCCTCCGGAGAATCCGCCGCCGAATCCCCCGCCCGCGCCGCCCCGGCGGCTGTTGGCTGCGCTCCGCAGCATGAAGAAGAGCATCACGCCGAGGGCAACGATCAGAGCCCAGGCCCAGCCGCTCCGTCCCGAGCGGAAGAGATTGGCGATGATCCCGATGACGA
>JABWBI010000143.1 GCA_013360565.1 Candidatus Sumerlaeia bacterium
GGCCAGTGCGCGCCAGGCGCACCGCGTGATCGACGGCGGGCGCGACAGTCAGGGCAACGCGATCGTGGTGCTCGGCGAGGGGACGGGCATCGTCCACATCGCGCCGGGGTGCGGCGACGTCGACCACGTGATCGGCAAGGCGCAGGGGCTCCCGCAGATCGCGCCGCTCGACGAGGCGGCGAACTTCGTCGAGGGCTTCGGCTTCCTGACGGGCCGCAACGCGACGGACCGTGCGCTGGTCGATGAGATCTTGGCAAGTCTGCGCGAGAAGGGACTGCTCGTCGCGAGCGAGACGTACCCGCACGTCTACCCGCACTGCTGGCGGTCGGGCGACGAGCTGGTGTTCCGCATGGTCGACGAGTGGTACATCGCCATGGACTGGCGCGAGGAGATTCTCCGCACGGTCGACGACATCCGGTGGTTCCCGCCCTCGGGCCGCGACCGCGAGGTCGAGTGGCTGACCAACATGCGCGACTGGATGATCTCGAAGAAGCGCTACTGGGGCCTGGCACTGCCCATCTGGGTCTGCGAGGCCTGCGACACGTTCGACGTCATCGGCGGGCGCGAGGAGCTGCGCGCGCGCGCCGTCGAGGGCTGGGAGGCCTTCGAGGGCCACTCGCCCCACCGGCCGTGGATCGACGCGGTGAAGATCGCGTGCCCGGCGTGCGGCGGGCGCATGAGCCGCATCCCCGACGTCGGCAACCCGTGGCTCGACGCCGGGATCGTGCCGTACTCGACGATGGGGTGGAACACCGACCGGGCGGACTGGGAGCGGTGGTTCCCCGCGGACCTGGTCCTCGAGTCGCTGCCCGGGCAGTACCGCAACTGGTTCTACGCCCTGCTGGCGATGAGCGCGATGATGACGGGCCGCGCGCCGTTCAAGAACCTCGTCGGCCACGCGCTCGTCCGCGACGAGCACGGCGAGGAGATGCACAAGAGCAAGGGCAACGCGATCTGGTTCGACGACGCCGCCGAGCAGGCCGGCGCCGACTGCATGCGCTGGCTGTACGTCCGCCAGGACCCGGTGGTGAACCTCAACTTCGGCTACGGGCCGCTGAAGGAGGTCCGCGGCAAGTTCATCAACACGCTGTGGAACACCTACGCCTTCTTCGTCAACTACGCGCGGCTGGAGGGCTTCGTGCCGGGCGAGCGGGTGACGCCCTTCGCCGCGCGGCCGGACTTCGACCGCTGGATCCTGACCGAGCTCCAGCGGACGGTCACCCGGTGCCGCGCGGCCTTCGAGGGTTTTCAGATGCGCCAGGCGGCGCTGGCCATCGAGGAGTTTGTCGAGCGGCTGTCCAACTGGTACGTCCGTCACAGCCGCGCGCGGTTCTGGAAGACGGGCGAGAGCGCGGCGGGCCCAGCGGCGTTCGAGACGCTGTTCGAGTGCCTGGAGACGCTGATCCGCCTGATGGCGCCGCTCACGCCGTTCCTCACCGAGGCGATCTATCAGAACCTCGTGCGGAGCGTCGACTCCGGCGCGCCGGTCAGCGTCCATCTGCTGGACTACCCTGAGCCCGACCCGGGGAAGATCGACGACGCGCTCGCCGCCGACATGGAGGCGATCATCCGCCTCAACTCGCTCGCCCTCTCGGCGCGCGAGGCCAGGAAGATCAAGGTCCGCCAGCCGCTGGCCACGCTGACCATCGGCCCGAAGGACGACGCCGAGCGGCGGGCGGCCGAGCGCTTCCGCGAGATGCTGCGGGAGGACCTCAACGTCAAGACGGTCGAGATCACGGCGCCGGGCACGCCGAGCCCGGTCTCGCGGACGGTCAGGGCGAACTTCAAGACTCTCGGCAAGCGTCTGGGCCCGAGGATGAAGGCCGCGGCGGCGGCCATCGAGGCCGAGGCGGTCCGCCTGGCGGCGGAGATCGAGGCCGGCGCAGATGAATTTCGCGTCGAGGCCGGCGGCGAGGCGATCTCTCTGGAGAGGGTGGACCTCCGGCTCGAAATCGCCCAGCCCCCCGAGCTGGCCGTCGCCGAGAACGCGGGCACGTGGGCGGCCTTTGACACGCGCCTGACGGACGACCTGCGCCTGGAGGGCACGATGCGCGACCTCCTCCGGCGCCTGCAGATGATGCGCAAGGAGATCGGCCTGGAGATCGAGGACCGCATCCGCCTGCGCTGGGCGGGCGACTCGCCCGTGCTCACGCGGCTCTTCGAGGTCTGGGGCCGGCACCTCGCGCAGGAGCTGCTCTGCCTCTCGCTCGAGCGCGCGGAGTCGCTCGACGCACCTCCCGCCGTGGCCATCACCCTCGACGGCGCCGGTCTGCGCGTCGAGATGTCCAAGGGTCACTGATCGCAATCCGGCGCGGCGACAAAGCGCTGGACGCTCGGCCCGCCGGGCCGCAGGATGACGGGCCGGGAGCGAGGTCATGTCCATCCTGCGCAAGGATCCGATCACCAACGGCTGGGTCATCATCGCCGAGGAGCGCGCCCTGCGGCCGCAGGACCTCGGCGGCGAGTCGCCGGCGTTCATCGACCCGGCGAAGTGCCCCTTCTGCCCGGGCAACGAGCGTCTGACCCCACCGGAGATCCGGGCCGTGCGCGACGGCGGCGCTCCCAACGCGCCTGGCTGGCGGATGCGCGTCGTGCCGAACAAGTTCGCGGCGCTGCGCGTGGAGGGGGATCTGGACCGGCGCGGCCTGGGCATGTACGACGAGATGAGCGGCATCGGCGCCCACGAGGTCGTGATCGAGTCGCCCGAGCACCGGCAGCGGCTGTGGCAGTTCGGCGACGATCAGTTGACGGCGCTCGCCCGCGTCTGCCATGAGCGGGTCTGCGATCTGTCGCGCGACATCCGGTTCCGCTACATCCAGATCTTCCGCAACTTCGGCGCGCGGGCGGGCGCGAGCCTGGAGCATCCGCACACGCAGATCATCGCCCTGCCGATCGTCCCGCGGTGGGTCAAGGAGGAGCTGGCCTGCGCGCGCGAGCACTGGATGCGGACCGAGCGCTGCGTCTTCTGCGACATCGTGCACCAGGAGCAGCGCGACGGCGAGCGCCTGGTGCACGACAACGAGCATTTCCTGGCCTTCGAGCCGTTCGCGTCGAAGTTCCCCTTCGAGACGTGGATCATCCCCAAGCGCCACGAGGCCGACTTCCGCCGGGCCGGCGGCGACATCCTGCCCGCACTGGCCGACACGCTGCGCCGCACGCTCACGGCCCTCGCCCGCGCGCTGGCCGACCCGCCCTACAACCTGATGCTGCACTCGGCTCCCTTCTCCGCCCACGAGGCCGAGCTCATCGCGAACACGCCCAACGACTATCACTGGCACATCGAGATCATCCCGCGGCTGACAGTGCCCGGCGGCTTCGAGTGGGGGACGGGATTCCACATCAACCCCACCCGGCCCGAGACGGCGGCGACCTTCCTGCGCCAGGCGCTGGCGGAGGCGTGACGGCGGGAAGGCCCGGGAGGCGGCCGGTGTCACTCCCCTTGGGCACATGAGATCAGAGATTGCCTCCGGCCCCGGCCTCCGCCACACTGCGGCGGCTGGGCACCGCCCGCCGGGGGCAGGACGACGGGATCACCCCCGGCCCATGCCACTGAGGGAGAGACATCGCATGAGACACCTGAGACGAGGCTTCACGCTCATCGAGCTGCTGATCGTGGTCGCGATCATCGCCATTCTCGCCGCGATCGCGGTTCCCAATTTCCTGGAGGCCCAGACGCGGGCCAAGGTCAGCCGGACGCGGACGGACATGCGTTCGCTGGCGACGGCCATCGAGTCGTACCGCGTGGACTTCAACATGTACCCCCCTGACATCCACGACCCGACGTTCCCCGGATTCAACACGTTTCTGGGGCGCCTGATTCCTCTCACAACGCCGATCGCGTTCATCACGACGATTCCGACGGACATCTTTGCCATGGACATCGCCTATGGCAGTTCACCCCAGAGTGGCCCTTACCGGCAAGGCGGGATGACGGGGGCCCCGGTGCTTCTGCCGATCGTCTATGACTACGCCAAGTTCGACCCGGGCCTCGACATGGTCTCGGTGTGGGACGACATCAGCAGCAACCCCGAGGGCATCGCGTGGGCCCTGAGCTCGCCTGGTCCGTCGACGATGGATGTGATCTTTCTCGGCTTCTCGAACTACGTCATCTATGATGCGACGAACGGGACGCTGAGCGAGGGCCAGATTCTGCGCACGAGCGTCGGCGCCGAGGATCGCCCCCGCGATCCCTGATTTCCGGCCGGGCACTCCCTGCCATGTCCTCGAGCCCCGGCGCGGTGCGCCGGGGCTCGTCACCTTCCTCCCTGTCCAGATTTCGCGCTGGCCCTGCCCCCGCCGCTTGACGCCCCCTCGCCCGGCGGGGACGATGGCTGCGGGCTCAGGCTCTCGGGAGGAGATCCCCGGACATGATCGACATCCAGTCCCAGCGCGACACGCGGCGCATGGCCATCGACAAGGTCGGCGTCAAGAACGTGCGCTATCCCATGCGCGTGAAGATGCGCAGCGGCGGCGAGCAGCACACCGTCGCCCAGATTCACATGTCGGTGAATCTGCCCCACCACTTCCGCGGCACGCACATGAGCCGCTTCCTCGAGGTGCTCAATGCGCACCGTGCGGAGCTCGACCGCGAGAGCTTCTTCGAGATCCTGCGCTCAATGCGCCGGCGCCTGCACGCCGAGCGCTCCCACATGGAGATGCGCTTCCCCTACTTCCTGGTGAAGGAGGCCCCGGTCTCGGGCGCGTGCTCGCTCTTCGACGTCGAGGCCATTTTCATCGGCGAGGCGGCCTGCCGCCGCGGCGAGGCCAACGGGGCGGACGACTGCGACTTTGAGTTCACGCTGGGCGTGCGCGTGGCGGTCAAGACGCTCTGCCCGTGCTCGAAGGAGATCAGCGCGCGGGGGGCGCACAACCAGCGCGGATTCATGACCGTGTTTCTCCGCTTCGACGGCTCGTTCTGGATCGAGGACCTCGTCGACATCGTCGAGTCGTGCGCCTCGGCGCCGATCTACCCTCTGCTCAAGCGCCCGGACGAGAAGTGGGTGACCGAGCGCGCCTATGACAACCCCAAGTTTGTCGAGGACCTGGTTCGCGACGTGGCCCTGCGCCTGGGCGCGGAGCCGCGTATCGCCGCGTGGACGGTGGAGTCGGAGAACTTCGAGTCGATCCACAACCACTCGGCTTACGCCTTCATGGAAGGCCGCAACGGCTGATCGCCGCTGCCCCACACACAGCAACAGGAGCTCACGATGGACCGTGGACAGGAAGACAGGCTCAAGCCCCAACCCCAGGGGGGAAAGCGCATTGCCGTGATCGGTGCCGGCATTGCCGGCCTGGCCAGCGCCTGGCTGCTCAGCCGTGAGCATGAGGTGGTGCTGTTTGAAGGGGGCGACTACCTGGGGGGGCACACCCACACGGTGGACATCGAGGTGGAAGGGCAGCGCTTTCCGGTGGATACAGGCTTCCTGGTCTTCAACCGGCGCACCTACCCCAACCTGTGCGCCCTGTTCGCCCTGCTGGGGGTGGATGCGGTGGAAAGCGAGATGTCCTTCGGCGTGAGCCTGACGGCGACCGACCTGGAGTGGGCCGGCAGCGATCTGGGCAGCCTTTTCGCCCAGCGCAGCAACCTGTTGCGGCCGGATTTCTGGCGCATGCTCCAGGACATCCGGCGCTTCAACCGGGAAACCACCCGCATGGCGCAGGACAACAGCACCCCGGACATGGCCCTCGGCGACTACCTGGTTACCCACGGCTACAGCCACGCCTTCCGCGACTGGTATCTGATTCCCATGGCGGCAGCCATCTGGAGCTGTCCGACCCGCAGCATGATGGCCTATCCCCTGGCCACCTTCGTGCGCTTCTGCCACAACCACGGCCTGCTGCAGATCTTTGACCGGCCGCGCTGGTACACCGTCCGCAACGGCGCCCGCAGCTATGTGGAAAAGCTGCTGGGCGGCATCCATGAAGTGCGCGTCGCCACCCCGGTGCTGGCGGTGCGCCGGGAAGCGGGTTTCGGCGTCAGCCTGCATACCCGCAGCGGGGTCGAGCGTTTCGACGAGGTGGTGTTCGCCTGCCACTCCGATCAGACCCTGGCGCTGCTTGGCAGCGACGCCAGCGAGGCCGAGCGTGCGGTGCTGGGGGCGGTGAAATATCAGCACAACGATGCCTGGCTGCATACCGACACACGCCTGCTGCCCCGTCGCCCGGGTGTGTGGTCGGCCTGGAACTACCTGTCCGGCCACGGCGCGCCGGGAGAGCGGCCGGTGTCGGTGTCCTACCTCCTCAATCGCCTGCAGCCCCTCCCGGTGAGCACGCCGGTGGTCCTGTCCCTCAACCCCCTCGTCGAGCCGGCCGCCGACACCGTGCTGGGGCGCTATGGCTATGCCCACCCGGTTTTCGACCAGGGTGCCATCGACGCCCAGGCCCGTCTGCCGGACCTGCAAGGGCAGCGCAACAGCTGGTTTGCCGGCGCCTGGACGGGCTACGGCTTCCATGAGGACGGGCTCAAGTCGGCCCTCGCCGTGGCCGCCGCCTTGGGCGCCGAGGCGCCCTGGCAGGGCAGCGGGCTGCGCAGCGGAGCCCTCGCCTGATGAGCGCCGATCTCTTCGCGCCGGCGGTGTGCATGGGCGCGGTGATGCACGAGCGCACCCGCCCGGTGCACAACCGCTTCATCTACCCCCTGGCCACCTTGCGCATCCCCCTCAGTCGCCTGGACGGTTTGCGCGTGCCGCTGCTGGGGGTGGATCGCCCCGGCCTGTTCTCCCTGCAGAGCCGGGATCATGGCGCCCGCAACGGTGCGCCCCTGTTGCCGTGGATCCGCGATCTGCTGGCTCGCCATGGGCTGGTCGAGGCCGATGGCGAAGTGGTGTTGCAGACCATGCCGCGCATGTTCGGCTTTCTGTTCAATCCGGTGAGCTTCTGGTTCTGCCATGACCGGCAGGGCGGCCTGCGGGCCGTGCTGGCCGAGGTCAGCAACACCTTTGGCGAGCATCACAACTACCTGGTGGCCCACCCGGACCATCGCCCCATCACTGCCGGCGACGAGCTGACGGCGTGCAAGGTCTTCCATGTGTCGCCCTTCTTTCCGGTGCGTGGCGAGTACCGCTTCCGCTTCGCCCGCCAGGGCGGGGTGGTGAGCACGGCCATCGACTACTGGGAGGGTGGGCACTGCCAGCTCGCCACCCGCCTGTCCGGCCGCGAGCAGCCCCTCAGCGGCCGTGCCCTGCTGGCCTGGCTGGGGCGCCTGCCGCTGATGAGCTTCGGGGTGGTGGCCCGCATCCACTGGCAGGCCCTGCG
>JABWBI010000144.1 GCA_013360565.1 Candidatus Sumerlaeia bacterium
GCCCTGCGGCGAGCCCAGCCGGATGCCTTCATCGCCTGGATCGCCGAGCCCGCGCCGGCGCAGCTCCTGACACGCCACCCCGATCTCGACGCCGTCATCACCATGCCGCGCCGCCGCTGGGCGAAGATGGGCCGGCGCGCCTCACGCGGCGAACGCCGCGTGTGGTGGGAGCATCTGAGGCGCGAGTGCTTCGATTGGGCAATCGACCTCCAGGGGCTGTGGAAGTCGGCGCAGGTCGCGCGCGGGACCGGGGCCCTGGAGCGAGTGGTCTTCGGCGACGAGCAGGCACGCGAGCTCTCGTGGTGGGGTGTGCCGGGGCATCACCGCATCGTCCCGCCGCCGGAGGCGAGGCACGTCGTCGAGCGCTACCTCGCGCTGCTCCGTCCGCTGGGCGTGACGGACATCACGCCGGAGTGGCGCTTCGGTCCGCTCGGCGAGGAGACGCGCGAGTGGCTGGCCAACTGGTGGCCCCGCGAACCGGACTTCGAGACCAAGCCGTGGATCGCTCTCAACCCGGGGGCGGGGTGGGAGACCAAGCAGTGGCCGGTTGCGCACTTCGCTGCGCTGGCTGAGCGGGCCGAGCGAGACCTCGGCGGCCGGGCAATGTTCCTCTGGGGTCCCGCCGACCATGCACTGCGCGACAAGCTCATGCAGGACCACGGCGGTGATCGCTTCTTCCACGCGCCGGACAATGATCTCCATCAGCTCCGGGCCCTGCTCACGGGCTGCGCGGCGTTCGTGGGCGGAGACACGGGCCCGACCCACCTCGCCGCGGCCCTCGGCGTGCCCTGCGTCTCGCCGCACGGCGGGTCGGATCCCGTGCGCAATGGCCCCCATGGCGAGGCGCACGTCTCTGTCGCGCTGAGCAGAGCCGAGGTGCCCTGCGTTCCCTGCTGGCGGACGACGTGCAATCACTCCGCGCATCTCGCCTGCCTGCGAACGCTCACCGTGGAAATGGTCTTCGATGCCCTCGCCCGGGTCCTTGAGCGCCATCCGGAGCGCGCCCGCCCCCCCGCCGCGCTCCTGCGCGAGGTGCTCCCGCTGGAGCCAGGGGCCGAGGGCGAGGAGCGCACTCCTCCGGTGCCGCGCGCAGACCGGGTCCAGGCACCGGCCGGAGACGGAGATTGAAAGCCGCCGCTCCCGCCGCTAGCGTCCCCGCATGAGGACGCTGACGGGAATCTCTCTCAATGCCGGCTACGCCGAGGGGCCGATCTTCGTCTTCCGGCCGGAGATGCCGGTTGCGCCGCCTCGCACGGCGATCAGCGCCTCCGAGGTGCCCGCGGAGGTCCGCACGTTCCGGGCCTCGCTGGCGCAGACGCGGTCCGATCTCGAGCTGGTGCAGGAGAAGTTCGCGGGGAACATCGACGACGTGGCGATCCGCAACGTCTTTCACGCGCACATCCACCTGCTGACGGACCCCGCCTGGATCGATGACATCGAGCGGTGCATCCGCGACGAGCGGATCACCGCGGCGGCGGCGGTGCACGAGGTCACCGAGCAGTGGGCCCAGCGCTTCGCGCGCATGGAGAACCCGTATCTGGCCGAGCGGGCGATCGACCTGCGGGATGTCTCGAGGCGGGTGCTGATTGCCCTCGAGCCGGCGTGCGTGCTGCCGATTGCCAACCTCGCGCACCCGTCGATCGTCGTGGCCCGGAGCGTGATGCCGTCGGACATGGTCCACCTCGACCGCGCCAACACGCTCGCGATCGTCACCGAGGAGGGGGGCGTCGCCGACCACGTCGCCATCGTGACGCGGTCGATGGGCATTCCCGGCATCACGGGGGTGAAGGATGTCGCGGAGAAGGTCCACACGGGCGAGCGGGCGATCATCGACGGCAAGGAGGGCAAGCTGCTCGTCGCCGTCTCGAAGACCGCCTCGCGGCGCTACCATGCTCTGGCGCGCAGACGCGAAGCCGAGCGGCAGGCGCTCGAGGCGCTCCGCGATGTCTTGGCGCAGACGAAGGATGGCCACCGGGTGCGGCTGTGCGCGAACATCGGGGACGTGAACGACGCCAAGCTCGTCCCCGCCATGGGCGCCGAGGAGGTCGGTCTCTTCCGCACCGAGCTGGCCTTCCTCACGGCGCAGCGCCACCCGTCGGAGGTCCAGCAGCTGGCCACGTACCGGGCGATGGCCAAGGCGGCGGGGCCGGTGCCGCTGACGATCCGGACGCTCGACCTCGGCGGAGACAAGATGCTCGCGTACGATCAGGAGCCTCTGTCGGAGTCCAACCCTCTGCTTGGGCGTCGAGGTATCCGGCGCTCGCTCGCCGAGCCGCGGACATTTCGCCGCCAGCTGCGGGCGCTGCTGCGCCTCGGGGCCGAACACGACGTGCGCGTTCTTCTGCCCATGGTGGTGTCGGTGTCGGACGTCGTCCGGGCGCGCGAGCAGATCGCAATTGCGGCCGACGAGCTCTACCGCGCGGGTCACGAGCATCGCCCGAATCTCCCTGTCGGGGCGATGATCGAGACGCCGTCGGCCGTGCTGATCATCGACGAGCTCCTGCCGCACGTCGACTTCCTCTCGGTGGGAACGAATGACCTGATTCAGTACCTTCTGGTCGCCGACCGCACCGCCGCGGCCGTCCGCGACCACTACACGCTCTTCCACCCGGCCGTGCTGCGCGCGCTGCACCTGGTCGCGCAGGCGGCACGGACCGCCCAGACGCCGCTGACGCTGTGCGGCGAACTCGCGGGTTTCGGGGACATGACGCCGCTGCTGCTTGGGCTCGGATTCACGACGCTCTCGATGGCCCCGCATGAGATCCCGGTGGTGAAGCGCCACTTGGCCCAGATCCGCCTCGCCGACGCCGAGGCGCTGGCGCACCAGACCCTCCGGCTTTCGCTTCGGCGCCCGGTTGCCGATGAGGCGAGGGGGGAGGTGGCCCCGTCCCGGCCCGCCCCGCCGCCGAGCCTGGGTCAAAGTGGCGCGCCGGCCGTCCAAACCCATCTGTGAGAGGCTGAGTCCCATGCGTTTGGAGCAGTTGGCAAGACCCTTGCACTCACCACGCGAAAACCCGTCCAGGACACTCTGTCTCATGCGCGCATCCGCCCTCGCTCTGTTCGCCGGCTTTGCCGCTCTCGCCCCCGCCTCGACTCCGCGCAAGTCCGAGCTGCCCCTGCCAGGCCTTCCCCCGTCGCTGGCCGACGTTGTCGACCGCGTGCGCCCCGCCGTGGTGATGGTGCAGTCGGAGTTTCTCTCACCGCGGCCGCTCACTGAGCACCTGCGGGAGTCCGGCCGGCGAGGGATCAGCGATCTGCTGGGCGAGTTGCCCAGCCACCAGGGCCGCTGGCTCGAGCAGCCCTGGCTGATCCCGGTGCTCGACGGGTTCGGGTCGGGGATCATCGTCGATCCCCGCGGATACGTGCTGACCAACGCGCATTTGGTCGAGGGGTTCAACAGCTTCTATGTGACCCTCCTCGATGGCTCGGAGTACCCCGCGCGGTGCGTCGGGTTCGACACGCTGAGCGACATCGCGCTCTTGGAGATCCGCAATCTCCATGGGCGCGAATTCCCGACTTTGCCTCTGGGCGACTCGTCGACGCTGCGCGTCGGCGACGCCGTGATGACGCTGGGGACGCCCCTCGAGCAGGAGCTGGCGCAGTCGGTCAGCACCGGCATCGTGTCGGCCCTGGGCCGCAGCGTCGATGTGGCCGAGTACGAGAATTTCATCCAGACCGACTGTGCGATCAACCCCGGCAACTCCGGCGGACCGCTGGTGAACATGGAGGGCGAGGTCGTGGGTGTGACGACGGCGATCGCCAGCTTGACGGGCCAGAACAGCGGTATCGGCTTCGCGGTGCCGATCGATCAGGCCCGCGCGGTGGCGGACCAGCTCCTCCGCCACGGCCACATGCGCCGGTCCTACATCGGCGTGAATCTGGCCACCCTGACACCGCACATCGCCGAGGCGCTGGGCGCGCCGGGCAAGCAGGGCGTGCTGATCGCGAATGTCCATGGCGGCACGCCGGCGGCAGCGGCGGGCATGGAGCCCTACGACATCATCACGGCGATCGACGGGCTCCCTGTGACCGACGCCGACGAGCTGCGCGAGCGCGTCTCGGCGCACGAGGCCGGGACGACCGTGGTCTTCGGCCTGGTGCGCGGCAGCCGCGAGTTCGAAGTCCCCGTCGAGCTGGCCGAGCTGACGAGCGATGTGCTGGGGCTGGGCAAGGGCTCGACGGTTCTTCCGGCCGCGCCGCCGCCCGTGCCGCCGGACAGCTTCGGGGTCGAATTCGGCGAATTGACCCAGGAGGTGGCCGAGCAGCTCGGGCTCGACGCGAAGGAGTCGGGCGCCGGCGTGGTCATCACGCAGACACTGCCGGGCAGCTATGCGGCGCACCGGATGCTCTTTCCGGGCACCCGCGTCGTGGAGGTCAACCGGATCCCTATCAGCACGATGGCCGATCTTCTGGCGGCGTTCGACCGCATGGAGGGCGACCTGTTGCTTCTGAGGGTGGAGAAAGTGTCGGGACGATCGGAGATCGTGGCTCTCCACCGGGGACTCTGAGCGCAGTTGGCACCGATCCTGCTCTTCTTGCCTGTGAATGAGTGACCTGCGGTCATCTTGACCCGCTGAATCTTCTCCCTCCCGACGGAGTGCAGAGCCGACCCCTCCTCACCCCCTCCCCAATCTCTGCACTCCTTGGCCGCCCGCTCCGTCCCCCCTGCCGGAGCGGGCGGCAACCTTTTTGGAGTCCCCTCTTGCCGGTTGCAGGACTGCGATTGGCCATGTTGTGATGGCAATTCGGTTCTCCGGAGGTGATCCCGATGACCAAACTTTCGATGGCTCTGGCGACTCTGGTGACGGCGGGCGTGGCGGCCGCGCCATCGCCGTCCTGGACGGAGGCCCTGGCGGAGCGATTTGACGCAGCCGTGGCGGACGTCATGGAGCGCGAACAGATCCCCGGGGCGGTGATCCTCGTCGGCCACCGCGAGGGAGACGAGTGGGTCACCTGGCAACAGGCATACGGGGCGATGCAGGTCTCGCCGGAGCGGCGGGCCATGCCACTTGACGCGATCTTCGACCTGGCGTCGATGACAAAGCCGATCGCCACGGGGACATCGATTCTGATCCTCCAGGACAGGGGCCTCCTCTCGGTCGAGGACCGCGTCTCGCAGCATCTGGCGGAGTACGACACCGCCGAGAAGCGCGACATCCGCATCCGGGACCTGATGACACACGTCTCGGGACTGCCGTCGTACATCGGCGAGGCGGACCGCCGCCCGCTGGTGGACGAGCACGGCTACGTCTGCCCGGGCCCCATGCGCGATATGGTGCTGACCATGCCGCTGCAGCGGCCCGCGCGGTCCGCGATGGTCTACTCGTGCCTGAACGCGATCACGTGTGCCCAGATCGTCGAGCGCGTCAGCGGCCAGCCGTTCAACGAGTTCGCCGAGCAGAACATCTTCGAGCCGCTCGGGATGGGGGACACGTCCTTCAGCCCCGGGCCCGGTCCCCGCGTCGTCCCCACCACCCAGGCCGCAAGCGCCGGCGGGGAGTTCCTGTGCGGCATGGTGCATGACCCTCTGGCGAACATGCAGGGCGGCGTGAGCGGGAACGCCGGGCTCTTCTCGACGGCACAGGATCTCTCGCGCTTCGCCCAGATGATGCTCGGCGGAGGCGCGCGCGAGGGCGTCCGCATCCTCAGCGAGGACGCCGTCTCTCAGGCGACGCACGATCAGCTTTCCGGCGAGATCAGCACCCCGCGTGGCGCGCCCGCTCACCGCGGCCTGCTGTGGGAGACTTACCTGCCCGAGCCCGGGGACGAAGGAATCGAGACCATCCAGGGCTTCGGCCACACCGGCTACACCGGCACCGCCATGCGCCTGTGGCCCTCGCAGCAGCTCTACGTCATCGCGCTGACCAACCGCGTCCACCCCGACGACTCGGCGCGCGTGACAGCCTTCCGGCGGATGTGCTGGAGGACGGCCGGTGAAGTCGTGGCGGGCATCGACGGCTCAATCACCGTTCTGAAGGACGCGACGCCGATCCGCGAGAGCATCCGAGAGAGCCAGCGTGGATGAGTCGCCCACGCTCCGCGGCCCGCGGGTGACGCTGCGGCCCGCCCGGCTCGAGGACGCACCCGCGCTCTTCGAGCTGGCGCGCGACCCCGCCGTCACCAAGTACCTCGCCTGGCCCTCGCCCACCTGTGTCGAGGAGACGCGGGAGCACCTGCGCCTGAGCGCCGAGCAGCAGCGCGCCCCGGGCAGTGACATCATCCACTTCTGCATCGCCCGCACCGGCGACGACACCCCCCTGGGCAAGACCTCGCTGATGCACATCCATCTCGCTCACCGCCGGGCGGCCGTCGGCTCCTGGATCGGCCGGCCCTTCTGGGGCCAGGGGTTCATGCGCGAGACCAAGGCGCTCACCCTGGCGTACGCCTTCGACGCGCTGGGCCTGGAGCGCGTCGAGGCCTGGGTCGACATCGACAATCAGCGTTCGCTCTCGAGCCTCGAGCGCTGCGGCTTCCGGCGCGAGGGCATCGCCCGGCGCCACAAGCGGCGGGGCGAAGCCTTCGTGAGTCAAGTGCTCATGGCCATCCTGCGCGGCGAGCATGTCCCCCTCGTCCGTGCAGTGCTCAACGGCCAGCCCTGACGCGTGGAGGGGACGGCCCTGATCCAGACTCTCGCCGCCGTGACGATGCTCCTGTGGGAGGCGGTGGCGTTCGGTCTGGGCTACCTGAGCATACTCAACGCGCCGATCCTCTCGGTCTTCGCCGCGCACCGGCTCGTGCAGCTGTTCGCCCCCGGCTTCGACCGGCGGCCGACCGTCCCGACCCACGCGCTGCTGCATCTCTTCTGCGCCGTCATCTACGGTCTCGTGATGCCCGCCTTCTACTTTCTCTCGACGCGGCAGCGGAACATGCTCGCCTTCTGGCCGCTGGGTTCGGGCACGAACACATGGTGGACGATCACGCTCGGCGCGATCTGCCTCGCATGGCTGGCCTCCCACCTGGCGGAGAGCGCCCTGCGGGGCGGGCGGCTGCGCTTTGGCCCGGGCTGGGCCGATCGCCTCATTCCCCTCGCGGGCACGGCGCTCTGTCTCTGGTTTCATGTGAGGACGGCGGCGGCGGTCTTCAGCGGAGCCGGGCGGGAAGATCTGCGCGTCGGTGTCCCGCCAATCGACCTGTTTCTCCAGCTGCTCTACCCGCAGTCGTGCTTCCTGGGAGCTACGCTCGTGTATGGATTTGCGGCCGTCGAGGCGTGGCGGGCCCGCACGCCCCTGGCGGCGCGGCGCTGGGGGCGGG
>JABWBI010000145.1 GCA_013360565.1 Candidatus Sumerlaeia bacterium
CCACAGTTCCATCAGGGCGCTGAAATACGGGCTGAGGGCGCCTTCCCCCACGATGCCGCCCAGGATGGCCACCGCGTTTTGCCCGATCTGCACCACCGTGAAATAGTCGCCGGGCTGGTCCTGCACGCGCAGCACCCGTTCGGCGCGTGCGTCGCCTTCGTCGGCCAGTTGGCGCAGGCGCAAGCGCCGCGCGGCCGCGAGTGAGATTTCGGCCATCGAAAAGAAAGCGCTGGCTGCAATCAGCAGCGCGATCACGAAGAGGCTTTGCGTCAGTGTCATGAAAAAGGCAGAGCGTGGCCTGCGGCACACCGGTAGAGCGAGTGTATCTGCCCGCCCGGTCCGTCCAGCCCGCGCTGAAGGGCGCGAGCGCTATTGCATAAAGCCGATGCGGCCGCGACCGGCGGCGCCCTTGGGCAGGTCAGCCACTTCCACCGTGCAGCGGTGGTCCAGCCGGGCATTGCCAAAGGCGGCCATGAGCGCGCGGCGCATTTCGCGCGGGGGCATATGGGACAAGCAGTCCAGCACATCGCTCTGCGGCTCGGGATCGATCAGCCGCCCCCAGTCATGTGCGGCGCGGATGCCGGTGTAGAGCATGTGGGCAATGCTGCGCGCCTGCTCCACGGTGGGCACTTGCACCTCGAACACGTTCATGCGGTTGAGGATCGGGTCGGGGATGCCCCGGCTGTCATTGGCCGTGGTGATCCAGATGACCTGGCTGGCGTCGATGGGCACCTCGGCGAACTCGTCGACGAAGGCCTGCGCGGTGTCGTCGGCGCGGGGACCAACCGCATGAACCGCTACACGGCCGGGGCGGCGAGCCTGGGCCTGGCGAACTACGTCAAGCGGCACGCCGGCGGGGGGACGCCCTCCATCGTGATCGCCCACGACTCGCGCACGCACAGCGCCCCCTTCGCGCGTGAGGCGGCGCAGATCTTCGCCGCGGCCGGCGTGAAGGCGTATCTCTTCGAGGCGCTGCGGCCGACACCCGAGCTCTCCTTCGCCGTGCGCCACCTGCGCGCGACGGCCGGCATTGTCATCACGGCCAGCCACAACCCCAGGCAGTACAACGGCTACAAGGTCTCCTGGAGCGACGGGGCGCAGGTGATCCCGCCGCACGACGGCGGCATCATCGCCGAGGTGCGCGCGATCACCGGCGCGGGGCAAATCAAGTTCGCCGGCTTCGAAGAGGCCCGCCGGGGCGGCCTCATCGAGATCATCGGCCGCGAGGTCGACGAGGCCTATCTCCAGGCGCTCGACGCCCAGCGCCTGTGCCGCGGACTCGACGCGTCGATCCCCGCGGGGCTCCGGATCGTCTACTCGCCCCTCCACGGCACGGGCGCGACCCTTGTCCCCGAGGCCCTGCGCCGCTGGGGATTCACGCAGGTCTCCCTCGTCGAGGCGCAGGCGACGCCCGACGGCACCTTTCCGACGGCCCCCAAGCCCAACCCCGAGGAGCGCGCCGCGATGGAGCTGGCGCTCGCGCAGGCCGCGCGTGAGGGTGCCGACCTGGTGATGGCAACCGACCCCGACGCCGACCGCATCGGCATCGCTGTGCCCAATGCCCAGGGCGAGTGGATCCTGCTCAATGGCAATCAGACGGCGAGTCTGATGGCGCACTTCATCTGCACGCGCCTGAGGGAGGAAGGGCGCCTGCCCGCCGACGGCGTGATCGTGAAGACGATCGTGACGACGGAGCTGATCGCCGCGCTGTGCCGCCACCACGGCGTGGCCTGCGTCGACGTGTTGACGGGTTTCAAGTGGATCGGTGCGAAGATCCGCGAGTGGGAGGAGGCCCGGGCGGCCGGCCAGCCCAGCCAGACCTTCCTCTTCGGCGGCGAGGAGAGCTACGGCTACCTCGCCGGCACGCACGCGCGGGACAAGGACGCTGTGGTCTGCGCCTGCGTCATCGCCGAGATGGCCGCCTGGGCCAAGAGCCAGGGCAAGACGCTCCTCGATCTCCTCGACGAGCTCTTCGCGGCGTGCGGTGTCCACATCGAGAGCCTTGTCTCGCTCGAGCGCGAGGGCCTCGCCGGCCTGGATCAGATCAATGCCATGATGGCGAAGCTCCGCCAGGCCCCGCCGACCGCCATCGCCGGCGTCCCGGCCGTCGCGCTCATGGATGTCGACGCCGGGACGCGCACCGACCTCGTGCTGCGGACCACCGAGTCCGTCGACCTGCCGAAATCCAACGTGCTCCACTTCAGTCTCGAGGGCGGCGGCAAGGTCGTCGCGCGTCCCTCCGGCACGGAACCGAAGATCAAGTTCTACTTCGGTGCGACCGAGGGAATGCTCCAGAAGAGTCAGCGCCGGTTGCCGCTCGCAGAGAAGACCCGCCTGGTGCGCGAGCTGCTCACCGAGCTCGAGCAGGACTTCGTGCGGCTGGTGGAGTGAGGGGCGGTCAGCTCTGCCGGCTCGCCTCGGGGGAGGCCGTGGCCGGCCGGGGCCGCTCGTCGAGCGGGCGCGGCTGACCCATGAGGAAGGGATCGACGCCCTCCATGGGATCGATGACAAGTTCAGGCTGAGGGAAATACACACTGCGCACAATCCCCGTCGCCGGGTCGTAGGCGAACGGCTGGCCGGTGCCCCGCTCCAGCGGGGCGAGGCCCGGCGAGAACAGCTCGTCGATCGTCGCCGGGTACGCCCCGCTGGCGACGCGGTGCTCGCGCAGACGGTTGACGATCGCGACCAGGTCCCGCGCCGTGTCCTCGAACAGACGGTTCGTGTCGCGCACCTGCCGGTCCACCCGGTCGATCACGTAGCCGATCCCTCCGAGCAGCGCGATGCGGTCGATCCCCGTCCGGTTGCCGCTCATCAGGTAGTGCAGATTGAGCGGGCAATCGGGCAGCCGGTTCTCGACGGTGAGGTACTTCTCCAGGCCGAGCTCCTGCTCCGTGATGCGGGCGAACGGCGTCGCCGTCTCGATGAGGGTCTGGACGTCCTCGGCGTACCGGGCGAAGTCGAAGAAGCGCAGGCGCTCGGGGGGGTGCGCCGGATCGAGCGGGAAGAACCCCTCGCGCGCAAGCGTCGTCAGGCCGGGCGGCATGTCCACGGTGCCGTGGGCCTCGCGCCAGGCGGCGATCGATGCCAGGATGTCCTCCGTCGAGTACGCGAGGAACCCGTCGCGCCCGATCTGCTCGACCGACTCGGGCAATGCGCCGCCGTGGAAGGCGGCCCACAGGTTCATCGCGTCGGTGAGAATGCGGCTGTTCCACGCATTGACCCCGTCCTCGGCGATCTTCGATGTGCGGATGGAGATGCCGAGCTCATCGCCGTTGCGGATCGCGTCGCGCAGCTGGGAGAACCACAGCGACAGCGCCACGCGGAACTCACCGCTGCGGCCGCGGAGATAGGGGATCGTCCCCTGGACCCAGTCCGGGCAGTCGCTCTTGAGCGTCGCCACCTCCGCGTAGGGGATCGCCCGCTCCGGCTCGCGCAGCGTCATCAGGCAGGTGTAGGCCGCGTTGTAGGCGGAGCGGTAGTGGTCCGGGTCGTGCTCGATGCCGTACTCGTGCAGGCGCAGTGTCTCCTCCACCATCCACTCGGCCGACGCGTACGCCTCGGCCTCCGTGCGCAGCATGGGCCAGCCGCCGTGCGTCCCGTCGGGGTGCACGCGTTCGAGCCAGCGCCCGAGGTCGCCGCCCTCGTCGCCGAGGACGAGCCCGCCGAAGTCGTACGCCTCGGTGAAGTGGGGATCGAGCGTCACAATGCCCCAGAAGGCCGACGAGAGCGAGCGCAGGGCGAACGGGTCGCGGAACTGGCCGCCGAAGTCCTGGATCGTGCGCAGCCAGAGAAACACCGACGCCATGTGGTCGTAGCCGAGCGAGAGCGTCCGCACCATCTCCGTCTGCCGCGCCCCGGGGAAGAGGCTGATGGACAGATACGGGCGATAGGGCCGCATGTTGCGGACGTACTCCATCTGCCGCCAGACGGAGAAGCCCCCCGCCAGCGCGAACAGACCCAGACCGGCGAGAAAGCCGCGGCGAATGGCGCCCCGCCGTCTCAACGGAAGTTGCGCCTCCCGAACAGTGCCATCGCGACCAGGAGCACGGCCACGGTGTACGGGACGGCGTAGATCACCGCGTCCCAGCCGTTGACAACGATCATCTGGAGATGGATCTCGTTGAGCGTGTCGAAGTGGATGGCCTCGTCCCGCCCGTTGAAGATCTCGAAGTTGGGGAAGACGAGAACCGCGACTTTGGCGAAGAGGTACTTCAGCGCGTCGCCAGCGCCGCCGCTCTCGGACCCCAGGATGAACTGAAGCCCGCCCAGGAAGCTCTGCGCCGTCTCCGGCGTCCCGCTCATGTCGGTGACGAGCTTCTCGGCGAATCGCTCGATGTCCTCGTTGAGCCGCCCGGCGATCCACACCATCAGTGTCATGAACCCCGACAGCACAGGCGAGGAGAACGAGGAGAAGAGCAGCGCGAAGGCGACGATCACCGCGAGCTCCAGACAGCCCAGGCCGATCGCCTTGATGCACCTGAGCATCGCGGCGTTGAAGTGGTAGTCCTGGATCTGGCGGTTGAGGAGCCACGACTCCGTCAAAAACACCGCCGTCATCACCGCCACGATCAGATAGAGCGTGAGCAGCAGCCCCAGGTACTTGCCCAGGAGGAACTGCCAGCGGTCGATCGGCTTGCTGACGATCGTGTAGATCGTGCGCTTGTCGAGCTCGGTGTAGACGAGCCCGATGCCCAGCAGCAGAGCCAGAGCGATCGAGACGGCACTGATCGCAGCCAGGCCGATCGTGCGGATCACCTGGCTGTGCGCCGCGATCGTCAGGTCCTTGACCACGATGCCCGAGAGGATGATGAAGATCGCGAAGACCAGGATGACGTACATCACCCGGTTGCGGATCGCCTCTTTGAACGTGTTCTGCGCGATGGCGAGGACCTTGCTCATCAGGCGGCCTCCCTTGTCCCGCGGCCGACGTGCGAGAGGAACAGGTCCTCGAGCGTCTCCTTGCGCGGCGTGAACGAGTCCAGCGTCCCGCCGCAGGCCCGGATACGCTCCAGGGCGGCGTCCGCCGCCGCCCGGTCCTCGATCACGAACAGCACATCGTTCGTCCGCCGCAGAGTCCGGCGCGCCGTCTTCTCGATGCCCTCGATCACCTCCCCCGGCAGACCGCTCGCGACGATCTCGAACTCACGGATGCGCGCGGTGAGCAGCTGCTCGAGGGCGCCGACGTTGACCAGCTTGCCGAGGTGCAGAATGGCCACCCGGTCGCAGATCATCTCCGCGTCCTGAAGGATGTGCGACGAGAAGAAGACCGTCCGCCCCTGCTCGCGCAGACTGAGGATCAGGTCGCGGACTTCCTTGCGGCCGATCGGATCGAGCCCCGACTGCGGCTCGTCGAGCACGACGATCTGCGGATCGTTGAGCAGTGCCTGGGCGATGCCCACGCGCTGCAGCATGCCCTTGGAGTAGCCGCGCAGGGGGGTCGACGCCGCGTGGCTCAGCCCGACGGTCTCCAGCAGCTCGGGGATCTTGCGCCGCCGCCGCGCCTTGTCCATGCCGTAGAGGCGACCATAGTAGTCCAAGAACTCGCCACCGGTCAGGTAGTCGTAGAAGTAGGGATTCTCCGGCAGATAGCCGATCTGCGCCTTCGCCGCCTTGTCGCCGAGGGGCCTGTCCAGAATCGTCGCCGACCCCCGCGTCGGGAAGTGGATGCCCATCAGAATCTTGATCGCCGTCGTCTTCCCTGCGCCGTTGGGACCGAGCAGGCCGAAGATCTCCCCGCGCTTGACTTGGAGGTTGAGGTCCAGCAGCGCCGCCCGCCGCTTGGTCTCGCGCCGGAGATTGAGCCGAGGCCGGCCGTGTTCGAAGGTGAGAAAGTCCTGGATGTAGATCTTCGTGAGATTCTCGGTGACGATGACGTCTTCCACGGCGTCGGCTCCTGCGGGCGAGAAGACTGCGCGGGCGGGCTCCTCGAACCCGCGTGGGCAGTGGGGCCAGGATCATCCCCGGCGGGCCGCGGGGATGTCAACTGCCAAGCCCCGGTGCCGGAACCGGGGCTTGCACAGTCCAGGTCTCGCTCGCAGGCTGGCGGGAGCCCATGCGCCGCTCCATTGCCACTGTTCTTCTCCTGGCCGTCGTGCCGCAGCTCGGCGCGCTCTGGGGTGAGTTCATCCAGGACGACATCCTGATCCTCTTGCGCAGCCCCATTGTCACCGGTGAGCGCCCCGCCTGGCACGCCTTCACAACAGGGTACTGGGAGTTCTTCCCCGCGGACACGCCCGAACTCTATCGGCCGCTGCCGGTCTTCGCCTTCGCGCTCGAGTGGAGGCTGTGGGGCGAAGCCCCGGTCGCCTTCCGCGCCATCAATCTCGCCTGCCATGCCCTGGTGAGTCTTCTGGTGCTCGGTGTGTTCCGGCGCATCGCGCGTGACCCCGGTGTCGCGCTCGCCGGGGCGGCGCTCTTCGCCGCCGGCTGCGACCCGTGCTTCTTCGTGACCCTCGAGGACCTGACCGCCTCGGCCTCCCAGGACGTCAAGGGCAAGGTGCGGATCGACGCCCAGGTCAGCTACGTCTGGTTCGAGAACTTCTGCACCGCCGAGGAGGCGGGGAAGACGATCCGTTTCGACTTCGCCCACCTCGGGCCGGTCGAGCCCACCCGCTACGCCGACGGGTCGATGGACACGACCCGGTTCGCCAACGGCTCGGTCCAGCAGGGAAAGGTGATCGCGACCTCCTCGTTCGCCAAGCTCGAGACCCTCGTCTCGTACACCGTCGACAACCCGCCGCCGCCGTCGCTGCCGCCCGGGACGCTGGCCGGGATGTCGGGGCCGCCCACCGATCCCCTGAACCAGTTCGACCCGGGCGACTTCCCCCTCGACCCGCCCCCGGTCATGCCGGGAGGCCTGCCGAGTGGGCCCTGCCCGGGCTGCGACCCACCCGATCCGCCCGAGCCCAAGTGCCCGGACAACGACTGTCGCGGCTCGATGCCGCCGTGGCGGATCAACGCCTCCAACGACGTCGACCTGGCCAGCGGGGCGCTGACTTTCGAGGAGTTCGACGCCGTCATCGAGGAGCCCGGCCAGGACTTCACCCACCTGTTGAGCTACTCGAGCGCCGACCGGGAGCGGGTGGGGCCGTTCGGGCGCGGCTTCCACTACGCCTACGACCGGCGGGTCGAGGCCTTCCAGTCGGCCATGGTTGTGCCCCCCGCCGAAATCCTGCGCGTAGCCTGAGCTGAAAGTCCCAGAGAAACTGCTTCCCCCCTGACGCGGTCGACGACCGCAGAAGGGTGTGA
>JABWBI010000146.1 GCA_013360565.1 Candidatus Sumerlaeia bacterium
CTGCCCTCGGGGCCTCGGGCGACGCGGTCGCCAGGCTGCTCGAGCGCCGCATGGAGGCCTTCGCGCGGGCCCGGGCGCTCAACCCGTACGACGCGACGCTGACCCTGACCCCGGCGCAGGAGCTGGCGGGCAGGGGGTTCACCGAGCAGGCCGAGACCCTGCTCCGGGAAGGACTGTCGCGCACGCCGCTGAGCAGCGACCTCGCGGTGATCCTGGCCACGCTCCTCGAGCAGCGGGGTGAAGTTGGAGAGGCTTTCAACGTGCTGCGGCCGATCGACCGGCTTCGCCCCGAGGCCTCGACCAAGCTGACGCTGGCCCGCCTTTCATGGCACCTCGGCGCCCGCGATCAGGCTGAGCGATATGCCCTCGAGGCGCTGCAGCTCGGAAACCGGTCCGGCGCCCTCACCGCTCTCCTGCGCGAGATGGACAGCCCGCTCCTCGAGCACATCGCGCCGTGATCGAGCCCGGCCATCACGTCTTCACCGTCTCGTCCGATGCCGAGGGTCAGCGCCTTGACCTGTGGCTGGCCGGCCAGATGCCGCACCAGTCTCGGACAGCCATTCGCAGGCACATCCAGGCCGGTGATGTGCTCATCGACCGGATCCCCGTGACGCGTCCCAGTCACCCCGTTCGCGCCGGCCGCCGCGTGGAAGTGACTCTGCCTCCTCCCGCATCCCCCCTCCCCGTCGCCGAGGCCATCCCCTTGCCCATCGTCCACGAGGACGCCCATCTCATTGTCATCGACAAGCCTCCGGGCCTCGTCGTCCATCCCGGCAAGGGCAATCTCACCGGCACTCTCGTCAACGCCCTCCTGCACCACGCTCCTGACATCCACGGCGTCGGCGGCGTCCGCCGTCCAGGCATCGTCCATCGCCTCGACAAGGGCACCTCCGGTCTCCTTGTCGTCGCCAAGGACGATCTCACCCACCGGGCGCTGACCGGCGCGATGCGCCGCCGCGAAATCCACCGCCATTACCACGCCCTCGCCTGGGGATCCGATCTCCCCGACACCGGCACCATTCACGCCCCCGTCGCCCGCGATCCCCGCAACCGCCTGCGCATGGCCGTGCTCGACGGAGGCCGCTCAGCGACGACACACTGGCACGTCGTCGGCCGCGGGGCCCTGGCAATGCACCTGCGCCTCGAACTCGAGACCGGCCGAACTCACCAGATCCGCGTCCACCTCGCGCATCGGCGTCACCCCGTCGTGGGAGATGAGACGTACGGTGGGCTGAGCCCCGAGTGGCTCTCGCGCCTGCATCGGCTCGACAGCCACGCGGCGGCAGCCGTGCGGCGAGCCCCCCGCCCCATGCTCCACGCCGCCGAGCTCGATTTCGTTCACCCGGCCACGGGCCAGGCGGTTCGATTCCGGGCGCCTCTGCCCCTGGACTTCCTCTCGCTCGCGGAAGTTCTGATTCGCTGATCAGCCACGCAGGCGCGCGAGCAGGCCGCGCCGGCGCGCCACGGGGAGCTCGATCGTCACCCGCGTGCCCTGGCCAGCGACGCTGTCGACGGTGAGCTCACCACCGGAGTCCTCGATCACGCGCCGCGCCGTCGAGAGGCCCAGGCCCGAGCCACCCGGCTTGGTCGTGTAGAAGACCTCGAAGATGCTCTGCATCTCCTCGGGGGGAATCCCCTTCCCCGTGTCCGCGATGGTGAGATCCACGCGGCCGCCGTCGCACTGGCCGCTGACGGTGATCCGCCGGTCGGGCTTGTCCATCGCCTGTGCCGCGTTGAGCAGGATGTTGACGAGCGTCTGATGCAGGGAGGTCGGATCGATCTCCACGGCCGCCCCATCGGGGAGCTCGCCAGCCAGGACCTCGACGCAGCGGGACTCGAACTCCGGCTGAAGAACGGTGATCGCCTCGCGGACCGCTTTGCCGAAGTCGACGGTCTCGCCCATGCGGCGGGTGGGGCGCGCGTAGGCGAGGAAGTTCTCGACAATCTTGTTGAGGTGCCGGATCTCGCTCTTGACGTTGGAGACGAGCTCCCGGGTCGCGGGGTCGGCGTGGCTGCCGGTGCCGAGGTCGTCGGCGACGAGGTCGAGGTTGATGTTCATGGCGTTGAGCGGATTGCGGATCTCGTGCGCGAGTCCGGCGGCGAGGGTGCCGACGTAGGCGAGCCGGTCCAGGCGGTTGGCCTCGTCGTGGAGCGTGACGAGGTGGGCCAGCACGCGGGCGAGGCTGATGATGCCGGCGAGCATGAGGAAGAGGAGGAGGCCGAGGAGGAGCCAGGAGACGCGTGTGATGTCGCGGGACGTGTCCTTGAGAGCGCTGGCGAGGCGCTCGGGACTCATGCGGTAGGCAATGCCGATGGTGGCGGGCGAGCCCATGCCGCTGAGTCCCAGCGGCAGCACGATGTCCTCCTCCTCGCCGACGCGGGGCGGCATGCGGGGGTCGTCGGGGTTCAGGCCGGGGGGCGCGTGGCCGGGCGGCGTGGGATTGAGGGCAAGCTCGCCCAGCTCAGTGTTGCCCTGGTCGATGTAGTACGCCGCGCGCCCGTCCTCGATGAGGGTGAAGATGGTCAGGGCGGTCTCGTCTCGCACGTAGCTCTTGATGAGACTCAGCAGACGCTCGCGCTGAGCGGGATCGAGGTCCTCGAGGGACTGCACGCCCGACTCCTCGAGCAGCGTCGCGAGGTCCTCGCCCAGACGCTGCATGCTCTGCTGCATCTCCTTCTTCGCCTGCTCGATCAGCCGGTTCTTGAGATGGTTGACGATCGCGAGGAACACAGCCGTCGTCGCGAAGCTGAGAACGATGAATGCCACCGCGGCGTAGACGTAGATGCGCGAGCGCTCGGAGCGCGGGCGGAGCGAGGAGATCGAGACGGCCATCGCCGGCGCTCAGGAGTCCCCGCCGTGCCGCTCGTCGAGCACGCGCCCGGTCTCGGCGGCCTCGCGGGGGCTCAGATCGCCGGCCCCCATGCGGCTCACCAGCGCGCGCACCTCCGGATCGTCGAGCAGCGCGGCCATCTCGTCGGAGCCCTGGGTGATGTGCTCGCGGAGAATCTGAGTGCTCGTCTCCCGGACGTCCGCCATTGCGAGGGCGAACAGGACGAGCACGGTCAGCATCGACGCGGCGTAGAGTGCGAGCTTGGCCCGGTTGTCTCCGCTCTGGCCTGCCCAGGTGAGCATCGCCACCAAGGCGAGCATCACCGCGACGCCGAAGAGCCGCCGCCGGAGCCGGCGCGGGGTCACGGTGTAGGTCTGCGCGTGCGGGTGCGTGTAGAGCCACACCTCGTGGACGGCCAGGGCGAGAGAGGCGGCGACGAGGAGGCCGCCGAGGATCTGGGTCAGCGTGGGCACCCCCAGAGGCTAGCGCAGCGCGCTCGCCTCAGGCAATTGCCGTGAGCAGCCGGCTCACTGGACCGCCTCGATCGGAATCTCCTCCCAGCGGGCCACCGCGACCTCCGAGTCGAAGGGGAAGGCCAGGCCGTCCTTGAGACGGTAGTCATAGTAGACATCGGGTGTGCCGCCCGAGCCGAAGCCGCCGCGGGCGATGATCGAGCCGTAGGTGAGCTGCCCGCCCTGCTGCTGATACTGGCCGACGGTGTAGATCACGCCGGTGTGGCGCACGTTGGCGAGGATCTGCGAGCCGGTGGTGCTGGGGTCGTTGTCGAGCATCCCGGGGTCCTGGATCCAGCTCGCGGGGGCGGCATTCCAGCCGCTCACGCGGAAATTGCCGCCGATGTAGAAGATGCCCCGCGTGTAGATGCCGCCGCCGCCGGAGAGCTGGACGTTGCAGAGATTGGTCGACGCCGCGGGGTTCGCCGCGTTGTTCGGCGGGTTCCCGTCCACCGTGTCGATGAAGATCACCTGCGGCTCGGGCAGCGTCTGCCGGCCCGGCGTGTTCGGGTCCACGGACAGGTCCGAGGTCTGGTCGATGATCGCGTAGAAGTCCGTCGCCGAGATGCGGTTTGCCGCCGTCTCCTCGGTCCCGTAGTAGAGATTTCCCGAGGCGTCCGTCGAGAAGTACGTCCCGCGGTGGAGTGCGATCTGCTTCCACTG
Organism: Candidatus Sumerlaeia bacterium; assembly: GCA_013360565.1. GTDB lineage: Bacteria > Sumerlaeota > Sumerlaeia > JABWBI01 > JABWBI01 > JABWBI01. Next base: position 4,007 of record JABWBI010000146.1, read on the forward strand.
GTTGTAGTCCAGCTCAGGCCAGGTGATCATGCCGGGGTCCATGTGCTGCAGGATGTTTGCATGGCTGGGGTCGGAGGTGATCCAGGGCTGGTAGTAGTTGTTTGCCGCCCCATTGGGGGGCGTGCCGGGGTTGTACGATGTCGCCGGGGGCGCCGTCGGTGAGCCGCCGTAGAGCGGCGTGTTCGATCCGTTGCCGCCGTTGGCGTACTTGCCGTTGGGCATGAGGATGTTGCCGACCGCGCACAGGTGAGCCCACGGGTCAGAGTTGACGGTGGGCACGTTGTTCACGCCCCCGTTGGGGAGCGTGAGGTCCCCGCGCGACCAGCCATCCCCCCAGTGCACGTTCAGCTGACCGCCGGAGCCGACTTCGACGTGGCTGATGATCGCCGCATCCACCTGCAAGTTGAGCGGGCGCTCGGCCGAGAGCACCGCGCGGACCGTCCGCGAGACGCCGTTGGGGTTCTCCGCCGTGCTGTTCACGACCAGAATCGCCCCCGCGGGATCGCCCGCGCCGGGCAGGGAGAGATCGAGAGCCGTGATGCGCGCTCGCTCGCCGGTGTTCACCGGCTCGTTCGTGAAGACGATGAGATTCTCGTTCGTCGACTCGTCGATGAGCGTGAGGCCGCCCGGAATCCTCTGGGAGAACACGTTGACGGAGTACGGCGGCTGGCCGCTGGGGGAGGTCCAATAGCTCTCCGTGCTGGCGTCCTCTGCAAAGAGCCCCGGGTCGTCACTGTGATCTTCCGGGAAGTTGAAGTAGTGGATCACCTGGTCCACGCCGGCCTCGGCCGCGTAGTAGACGTACTCGCGCTCGATGCGCCGCCGCGTGAGGCGCTGATTGCTGACCGCAAACTGGAGCATCGCCGTCACGATCGTCCCGATGATGGCCAGGAAGATGAGCGCCGCCACGATCGTGCCCCCGCGCTGCATCCGCCGCGGGTGAGTGAAGACGGGGTGCGGAAGTCTCATGGGCTCACTCCGTGTTTCGCAGGAAGACGGACGTCACGAACGTCGCGTTCCGGGTCTCGTCCGGGAAGTGGTCCCGGAAGTTCATGTAGTCGTAGCTGATCTGCACCGACACCGCGCTGAGCCCGATGAGCGGGTCGGGGTCGGTGCTGAAGGTGAGGCCCGAGAGGGGCTCGGCGAGGACGCGGCCGCTGTCGCCTCCGCTGACGTCGGCGTCGTACATGAGGCGCTCGCCGCTGAGCCAGATCCGCGCCGTCGCCGAGGGATTGCGCGCGTCGCGGAACCGGATCTCCGAGGCACTGACGACCTGCGGTGTCGAGGTCCCCGGGTCGAAGATGCCGTTGCGCAGAATCTCCGCGATGCGGTCGAGCCCGAGGCTCGCCTGGCTCTGACGGCGGACCTGATTGGTCACCGCTTCCATGGCACGGGCGGAGATGAGGAAGGTCTCGACCAGCGCGCCGGCGATCAGCGTGCCGATGACCGTCGCGATCATCGTCTCGACGAGGGTGAACGCCCGCCGGCGGGCTCTGTCAGCGGGGCGCGACATAGGTTCTCAGGGTCTCCCGGGCATCGCGGGCCGACATCCGTCCGAGCCGCTGCCAGGCGACGTCGACCTCGACGAGCACACGCTGGCGCTCTTCGAGCGGGAAGGTGGTGACGGCGCCGCCGAGCGTGCCGTCGCTCTCGACCTCCCAGATGCGCGTCCGCATCGTGCCGAGCAGGTCGTCATTGGGATTGTCGGGGGTGTTGAAGTTGTCGATCACCACGGACTGATCACTGATGCTCGTGAAGAGATTGCGGCGGATGAGCTCGACTTGCCGCCGCGCGTGGTTGAGCGCGATCAGCCGCTGCTTGTCGATCTCGAGTGACTCGCGCACGAACAGCAGCGACGAGAACGTCCCGATGACGCCGACGGCGACGATGACCGTCGCGAAGAGCACTTCGACGAGAGAAAAGCCACGAGGGTTCGGGCGGCGCATGGGCTCATCCTTCCGCCTCTCTTCTCGACAGGAGTGCGGGAGGACAGAAGGGCGCGAATCGCTGATTTCAGTGTGGTTGGAACACCTAGCGCAGATGAGGGTTTCACCTAGGCATCGGGCAAGGCCTGTGACCACAGCGTTGCGTGACGGACGAGGTCGTTGGCGCTTCCGACACTGAGCTTCTGCTTGATGTGCTCCCGGTGCGCCTCCGCGGTTTTCACACTCACATGGAGGGCCTCGGCAATCTGCCGCATCGTCAGGCCTTGCCCGATGAGGGTGTAGACCTCGATCTCCCGATCCGTCAGGCGCTCGATGGGACTCACGGCCTGATCGCCGGAGATGCGGCCAAGGATGCGCGCGGAGATGGCGGGGGAGAGCCAGACGTTGCCCGCGAGGACGTGACGGATGGCGGCGAGGATGTCCTGCGGCGCCTGCTCCTTCATGATGTAGCCTCGCGCGCCGGCCCGGAGCGTGCGCTCGGCCCAGAGGGACTCATCGTGCATGGAGAGGATCAGCACGGGCAGCTGGGGCTGAGCCGCTCGCAGCTGCCTGAGGAGCTCGAGGCCCGAGGCACCGGGGAGCGAGAGATCGACGATCGCGATGTCGGGCTGGTGCGTCCGGGCGGCGTCGAGGGCGGAGGGGGCGTCCTCGGCCTCGGCACAGACTTGAAGGCCGGGCTCCGTGGCGATGAGCTGGGCCAGCCCCGAGCGGATGAGCGGGTGATCGTCAACGAGGAGAATGCGGACAGTGCGCGTGGGGGTCGATGGCATGGCTTCGACGGTCATGGTGTCTCCTCGGATGGCGCGGTGCCCACTTGGCGGAAGGTGCACACGAGCAGGGTGCCTCCGCCCGGGGCCGGGCGGACGGCCAAATTGCCGCCGAGCAGGCGCGCCCGGTGCGTCATGGTCCGCAGCCCGAGACCAGCCGTGGGGGCGGTGTCCCCGTCGAAGCCCTTTCCGTTGTCTCGCACGGTCAGTGTCACAGTTCCCGCCAGGGCGGCCAGTGAGATTTCGATGCGCGTGGCGTGCGCGTGACGGACGGCGTTGTTGACGGCCTCCTGGGCGATGCGGAGCACGTGCAGAGCGGCCTGGGAGTCGTCGAGGGCGCTGTCCTCATCGCACACGACATCACATCGCAGGCCACTCGCCTGGCGGGTCATCTCGCCGAGCTCGTTGAGTGCCGCGCAGATGCCGCGCGCGTCGAGCTCGACGGGCGACAGGCCGCGCGCCAGCGCGCGGATCTCGCGGAGCGCGGCGGCGATCATCTCGCCCGCCTTGCCGATCTCGCC
>JABWBI010000147.1 GCA_013360565.1 Candidatus Sumerlaeia bacterium
CGCGGGCGACCGCGAGGGCCGCGCCAGTCCCCGCGACGCGGCTCACATCGGCGCGGCCCTGCGCGGCGAGCTCGTGGCCGGAAGCCCTTCCACCGGAGAGGCCACCGGCATCGTCCCCCTCATGCTCGGCCATGTCGACGAGTTCGGACGCCAAGTCCTCATCGAAGCCGATTGGCTCGTCACCCGTGATCGCCTCATCGGCGAACTCACCGCGGGCCGCTGGCCCGACCTGGACCGTGTGGTCTGGGGGCTCCGTGAGCGGCTTGGAACCCCCCTGATCCCCCTCCAGGCCGGCGGACGCGAATCCGAGATGGTGGCCGAAGACGTCCCCATCGCCAGCGGCGTGATCTGGCGCCTCGAGGTCGCCCCCAAGGCCTCCTGGAGCGGCAGCGAGGCGGGGCTTCGCCGCGCCCTGTGGATCGTCGGCGGTCTCGCCATGGCTCTGAGCGTCGGATTCCTTCTGGCCATCGAGATCAAGAACAAGACGCTCGTCCGCCTTGCCAACTCGTCCATCGAGGCCGCCGCGCTGGTGGAGACGATTCTCGACGGCTCCGAGGACTACTCCATCCTGGCCACCGATCTCTCGGGAATCATCATCCGCGCCAACCGCGGCACCGGACGGCTCTTCGGCCATCCGCCCCCGCGCATCCTGGGCCAGTCCATCACCATCTTCGGCCACCCGCAGGCTCCCGCCAGCGACCGCCTCGATCACATTCTCCGTGTGACGCTCGACAGCGGCCGCTACGACGACGTCGTCGTGATGCGGCGCGCCGACGGCACCATGCTCCACGTCCAGATGGCCTGCGCCGTCCGGACCGACGCCCGCGGCGCCCCGATCGGATTCGTTGTCATCACGCATGACGTGACGGCTCTGCTCGACCGCACGGTGCGCCTGGAGCAGCTCAACGCGCAGCTCGCCGAGCAGACGCGCGTCGCCAAGCGCGCCAACCGGCTCATCAACGAGTTCCTCGCCAACATGAGCCACGAGCTGCGCACACCCCTCAACGCCATCCTCGGCTACACTCGCCTCGTCCAGCGCAAGACCGCGGGGCTCATCCCCGACAAGCAGGCCGACAACCTCCAGCGAATCCACGACTCGGGGTCGAGTCTGCTGCGCCTCATCAACGACCTCCTCGACCTGTCGAAGATCGAAGCCGGCCGCATGCCCATCCAGTGCGAGCCCGTCAACGTCGCCGCCATCGCCGCGGAGGTCGTCGAGACCGTCCGCCCGCTCGCCGAGAGCCAGCACGATCGCATCGACCTCGATGTCGCTCCGGGGCTGGGGCCGATCGTGTCCGATCCGCACCACCTGCGCCAGATCGTCATGAATCTCACCGCGAACGCGATCAAGTTCACCTCAAAGGGTCTGATCACCGTCTCGCTCCGCCCAGGCCGCGATCCCGACATGGTCCAGATTGAAGTCCGGGACACCGGCATCGGAATTCCCGAGGAGCAGCTCCCCCACATCTTCGAGGCCTTCTTCCAAGTGGACGGCTCCGCCACCCGGGCGCATGGCGGCACCGGGCTCGGCCTGTCGATCGTCCAGCGCCTCGCTCAGCGACTCGGCGGCAAGGTGACCGTCGACAGCCAGCTCGGCCAGGGTTCGATCTTCACCGTGACGCTCCCGCGCGACGTCACCGCCGCGCCGCAGCCCGTCGTGACCGAGCCCGCCGGCGAGGCTCGCTGAGCCATGTCCTCCGCGACCATCTGCATCGTCGACGACAACGAGGCCAACCGCGATCTCCTCGAGCAGGAGCTCGCGGACGCGGGATACCGCGTCATCACCGCCGGCAGCGGTCACGCCGGTCTCGACACCGTGCTGCGGGAGCGGCCGGATCTCCTCCTGCTCGACATCATGATGCCGGACCTCAGTGGCTACGAGGTCTGCCGCATCCTCCGGCGCACCGATGCCACCACCGCGCTGCCGATCATCCTCGTCACGGCCAAGACCGGCACCCGGGATGAGGTCATCGGTCTCGACTCCGGTGCCAATGACTATGTCACCAAGCCCATCAACATCGAGACTCTTCTCGCCCGGGTTCGCACTCAGCTCCGCATCAAGACGCTCCAGGACGAGCTCCGCCGGAACTACGAGAGCTTCATGCGCCTCGACCGCGCCCGGCAGGAGATGATCTCGATGCTGACGCATGACCTCAAGACCCCCCTCATGGCCGTCTCCGCCTCCACCAAGCTCCTCCTCGAACCCGAGACGGCTCGCGATGAGAACCGCCTCAACCGCGTCGCCAGCCTTCTGCTCAAGTCGACCCAGAAGATGCGTGAGCTCGTCGAGGACTTCCTCCACCTCGCCCGCTGGGATCAGACGGGGCTCGTCCTCGAGATCGAGGTCTGCCAGCTGCAGGAGATCATCCAAGACACACTGGACGTCTTCTCCCACCACATCCGCGACCGTGCGCTCGACGTGCGCGTTGACCTCCCCGCCGAGCCGGTCTTCGTCTACGCGGACAAGGCCCTCCTCAGCCGCGTCTGGCAGAATCTGCTCTCCAATGCCGTCAAGTACAACCGGGACGGCGGCAGCGTCACCCTTGAGGTGCGTCTGCGCGGCGATTCCCACGTCGTGTGCGTCATCGAGGACACCGGCATCGGGATCCCCGCCGAGGTCCTGCCCCGCGTCTACGACGCGTTCTATCGCCCCACTGGCCGCAAGGAGATCGAAGGCACGGGCCTGGGGCTCGCTGTGGTCCGCGCCATTCTCCACGCCCACAAGAGCGGGCATCGCATCATCAGCACCGAGGGAGAGGGGACGCATTTCGAGTTCGCGCTCCCGCGAGCTCCGGCCGAGGATGCCACCCCGCCGACGGTCGAGGCCTTGGCCGAATCTCCTTTGGTCACGGGCTCCTCGTCCGCCACTGTAGCAAGTTGACCCGCACCTGTGCCGGCGCCGAGTGGCGGTTCGGGCGCCATCTGCGACAAAGTATCATTTTGCTACACTTCTGGCTGAATTGCTTCTATTTATACAATTGAAAATCATTGACTTATACTCAATTGCCCCTTTGGCATCTCCTCTGCTTCTCCACTTCGGTGCCATCAACAGGCGCGACTTCCACGAGAAAGGGACTCACCCATGAAACTCATCCGCTACACCCCCCGCAACGACTTCCCGCTCTGGCGCCCCTTCTCGGAGCTCCAGGGTGAGATCAACCGCCTCTTCTCCGACGTCTGGCGCGAGACCCCCCGGGAGGCCGCGGGCTTCCTCCCCGCCATCGACATCGTGGAAAAGGGCGACCGCCTCGTCATCAAGGCCGACCTCCCCGGCGTCAGCAAGGAGGACGTGCAAGTCACCGTGCACGAAGGGGTCCTGACGATCCGTGGGACCCGCAATCACCAGGACGAGGTGAAGGACGAGGGCTTCCGCCTCTTCGAGCGGGCCACCGGCTCCTTCGCCCGCAGCATCCAGCTGCCGGTGGATGTGCAGACCGACAAGGTCTCGGCGTCCTACAAGGACGGCGTCCTGACCATCGAGGCCCTCAAGGTTCCGGCCGCCGTGCCCCGCACCGTCGAGGTGCAGGTCAACTGACCGCCACGGCGGAAGCGTGATCCCGGGGCGGCGGGCGTACCAGTCCGCCGCCCCGCATCTTTGATGGCACACTCGCCCCACCGGGCGTAGACCGGATGCTCAGAGGAGACGACGATATGCGACTCGACCGCCTGACCATCAAGGGTCAAGAGGCCCTCCAAGCGGCCGCGAGCGCGGCCTCGGAGGCAGGGCACGCGGAGATCCTGCCTGAGCATCTCCTGGTCGCCCTCCTGGCGCAGGAAGAGGGTGTCGTCGCGCCCATCCTCCAAAAGATCGGAGCCCGGCCGGCGGCAATCGCCGCCGATGTCCGCGAGTGGCTCGCCCGGCAGCCCCGGGTTGCCGGCGGCACCAACGCCCAGATCGGCCAGCGCCTGGGGCGCGTGCTGGACCAGGCGTGGAAGGAGGCCCAGGCCCTCAAGGACGAGTACCTCTCGACAGAGCACCTCCTCCTGGCCATGGCCAGGGACAAGGCCGGCCACGCGGGCGAGGCGCTGCGGGCCGCCGGTGCCAAAGACGAGACGCTGCTCCAGGCGCTGCAGGACGTGCGGGGAGCACACCGCGTCACGGATCAGAACCCGGAGGCCAAGTACCAGGCTCTCGAGCGCTATGCCCGCGATCTCACGGAGATGGCCCGGCGGGGCAAGCTCGACCCGGTGATCGGCCGCGACGAGGAGATCCGCCGCTGCATCCAAGTGCTCTCGCGCCGCACCAAGAACAATCCTGTCCTGATCGGCGAGCCGGGCGTTGGAAAGACCGCCATCGCCGAGGGGCTCGCCCAACGCATCGTCGCCGGTGACGTCCCTGAGGGGCTCAAGAACAAACGCCTCGTCGCGCTCGACCTTGCCTCCCTGGTCGCCGGAGCCAAGTTCCGCGGCGAGTTCGAGGAGCGTCTCAAGGCCGTCGTGAAGGAGATCGAACAGAGCGAGGGTGAGGTGATCTGCTTCATCGACGAGCTCCACACCCTGGTCGGCGCCGGTGCCGCCGAGGGCGCTGTCGACGCGGCGAACATGCTCAAGCCCGCCCTGGCCAGGGGGGCCATGCGGACCATCGGGGCCACGACCCTCGACGAGTACCGCAAGCACATCGAGAGAGATGCTGCGCTCGAGCGCCGCTTCCAGCCCATCCTCGTCGCCGAGCCGACCGTGGAGGACACCGTGGCCATCCTCCGGGGTCTCAAGGAGCGGTACGAAGTGCACCACGGCGTCCGCATCAAGGACGCCGCTCTCGTCGCGGCCGCCGTTCTCAGTCACCGCTACATCGCCGACCGCTTCCTCCCCGACAAGGCCGTCGACCTCATCGACGAAGCGGCGTCGCGCCTGCGCATCGAGATCGACTCGATGCCCCAGGAGATCGACCAGGTCCAGCGCCGCATCACTCAGCTGGAGATCGAGCGTGTCTCGCTCCGCAAGGAGAAGGACGACGCATCGCGCGAGCGGCTCGGGCGGCTCGAGGCCGAGCTGGCAAACCTCCGGGAGGAGCTGAGCCATCTCATGACGCGGTGGCACAACGAGAAGGCAGCCATCGAACGGCTTCAGCAGCTCAGCGAGCAGCAGGAGCAGCTCCGGCTCGACATGGAGCGCCTCGAGCGCGCCGGCGAGCTCGAGCGCGTCGCCGAGATCCGCTACGGCAGGCTCCCTGAGATCGCGAGGGCGATCGGGGAAGAGAACGCGCGTCTCGCCGCTCTCCACAGCGGCCAGCAGATGCTCAAAGAGGAGGTGGATGAGGAGGACGTCGCCGAGATCATCGGCAAGTGGACGGGCATCCCCGTCTCCCGTCTCCTGGAGAGCGAGAAGTCCAAGCTCGTCCACATGGAGGAGCGCCTGCGTGAGCGCGTCATTGGCCAGGATGAGGCCGTCGCCGCCATCAGCCACGCCGTCCGCCGGGCGCGCGCAGGCCTTCAGGATCCCAACCGCCCTCTCGGCTCATTCATCTTCCTCGGCCCCACGGGGGTCGGGAAGACCGAGCTCGCCAAGGCGCTTGCCTCCTTCCTCTTCGACAGCGAGCAGGCCATGGTCCGCCTGGACATGAGCGAGTACATGGAGAAGCACTCCGTGTCGCGGCTCATCGGCGCGCCGCCCGGCTACGTCGGCTACGACGAGGGCGGTCAGCTCACCGAGGCCGTTCGCCGCCGGCCCTACGCCGTCGTCCTCTTCGATGAGATCGAGAAGGCCCACCCCGACGTCTTCAACGCCCTCCTCCAGATCCTGGACGACGGCCGCCTCACCGACGGCCAGGGGCGGATCGTCTCCTTCAAGAACACCGTCATCATCATGACGTCGAACATCGGCTCGCCGCTGATCGACGAGATCGGCACCCGCGACGTCAAGCGGCTCGAGAACGCCATGCGTGAGGCGCTCCGCGGCCATTTCCGCCCCGAGTTTCTCAACCGCATCGACGAGGTGATCGTCTTCCACCCCCTCACGGGCGAGGAGATCGTCCGCATCGTCGATCTCCAGATCGGCCAGCTGCTCCGCCGCCTGGAGGGCCGCCACATCGGCGTCGTCATCACCGACGACGCCAAGCGTCTCCTGGCGCGCGAGGGCTACGACCCTCGGTACGGCGCGCGGCCGCTTCGACGGGCGATTCAGCGCCTCGTGCTCGACCCGCTCGCGCTCGAGATGCTCGAGGGCAAGATCACCAGCGGCCAGACGGTCACCGTCGACGCCGATGGGCCCGAGCGGCTCCGGTTCACCTCGAAGTGACCTGATCCCCCCGGCGGGCGATCACGCCCGCCAGTCCCTCAGCATCCGCTCCACCTCCTCGTAGTGGCCGGACTCATCGCGGACCATGTCCTCGAGCTGCACCTGCAGGCCCTTGTCGCCGAGCGCCTCGGCCTGCCGGGCCCGCTCGGTGTAGCCCTTGATCGCCCGCTTCTCCGCCGCGAGGATCGCCTCGAGCATCTCGTGATTGCTGCTCGCCTTCGCCACCCCGTGCGGCGCCGTCGTCGGCTCGCCGCCCAGCGCCACGATCTTGTTGGCCAGGTACTGTGCGTGCAGCGTCTCCTCGGGGACCTCCTTCAGGAAGAAGGCCGACAGCTCCGGCCGGTACGGCCCCGTCGCTTTCGCGGCGTACGTCAGATATTGGATGATTGCGCCCAGCTCCTCGGCGAGGTCACCGTTCAGTGCGTCGATCATCTCCTTGCGGCTGAACTTCCTCTTGTCCTTCTTCGCCATGGCAGGCACCTCCGGGGGAGTGATTCCAGTCCCTCCCAGTGTGCAACCGTTCTCAGCAGATCGCAAGCTGTTGCTGCCCCCTCGGCCCGCTCTCCCGTTCTCTCAGGGGGACCTCGGCACCGCCAGGCTCGCGCGCGCCCCATGAGAGCCTGCGATCAGCGTCACCTCCAACGTCCAGTCGCCAGGCCCGGGGGGCGGAATGGGCAGCCGAAAGCGCACATGGCACACCCGGTCATCGAAGGGATGCAGGGACTCTGGCCCGCCGCCGACGGCGTCTCCCCCTCTCTGCACCCAGCGCCAGTGCAGTGACGGCTGCGTCCTTCTCACAACGAACGCCTGGTCGACGCGACACTCCATCACGAGCAGCGGCGGCTCTGACTCCGCACCCGGTTCCAGCTGCATCTCCAGGATCTCGATGGCGTCCGGATCCTCGATGAAAGCGGCCGGCTCGCGCGGCTGCGCGTACAGCAGCGTCCGCGCCCCGGCGCGCCGCGCCTCCGCGCTCTCACCCGCCGGGTG
>JABWBI010000148.1 GCA_013360565.1 Candidatus Sumerlaeia bacterium
CCTGCCCCGCGCCCGGCGCGAGACGCCACTGGCCGCGGACAAAGGGGCGATTCATGGGGCCGCCGCGACAGAAGAGCTCGGCCTTGGCGCGGCGCACACGCGGCGCGACGCCGAAGCGGGCCTCGACCGCGCGGTCGAGCTCGATGGCGAAGCGGGCCTGGCACGGGTCGCACTGCGCCGTCATGGGCAGATCGGCCAGATGCGACACGACAGCAGGGCTGCCGCCACAGTGCGGGCAGAGGAGAGCCCAGCACATGTCGAGGACGCCGTGCGAGGTCGCGTGGAGGAACAGCTCAAGTGCCGCCATGCGTGCGAAGCCATGTCCATCGGCCCACTCGAACGGGCGCATCGAGACGACATCGTGGTCGGGGAGTGTCTCCAGGTCCCGGAAGAGCGTCTCGGCCAGCACCGGGTCGGCACCGTCCATCTTCTCGCGGACGTCCTCGAGGATGCGCCGGTCGACCCTGGCCTGCACCCGCTCCATGGCGCGGGGATAGCCCACCCGGCGCCCAAGGCGCTCGCCGGTCTGGCGGAGGAGGCCCATGAGCTTCCTGAGGGAACGCCGCGCGATTATCCGCGCGATGGGCCGCTGGAGCGCGCTGCGCGCGACGAAGTCGCCGAACGCGGTGACGCGCGAGTCGCGCCCTTCGGGGGCAACGCGGATGCCCACGCACATCCGCGCGATGGGGCCGCTCGCGAAGAGGCGCTCCACGTCGTAGCCGTGCGGGCGCATCCAGACGAACGGCTTCTCCTCCCATTCGAGCCGCATCCCGAGCACTCTGGCGCTCGCCCATGTCCGGACGCTCCCGCTGGGCAGAGCCTCGAAGCGGTACGTGATCGCCGGCAGACCGACCATGCGGTTGATCCGGTCGGTGTCCGCGACGTGGGGCCACAGCTCCTCGGGTGAGCCCGGCAAGACGATGCTCTCCTCCAGGCGGAAGGCTCCGGCCCAGAGCGGCGGAAGCGGAAAAAGGTCAAGTGACATGGCGCGGAGGGTGAATCGGAGCGCGCGTGCAGAGCAAGTCCGATGTGAAGCGCTTCGTGTTTGACGCGGGATCACCGCCCCCTCTCTGATGGGCGCCATGCTCCGCACCGCCGCCACTCTCGCCGCCCTCGCGACACTGCTCTCCGCCTGCACCCACGGCCCCACGCACGCCGTGCGCTGGCACAAGACCAGCGAGATCACCAATCGCCTCCAGCTCATCACGCTTCGCACCGCCGACCTCGAACGCGCGGCGGCGCTCATCCCCCTCGCCGAGGACTTCGAGCCGCTGCCGCTGCCCTCGTCGCCGGAGACGGTCACCGTCAAGACGCGCGAGGTTCAGACCGGCTGGCTCCGCGCGGCGGGCATCGAGATCCTCGACGAGCGGTCGCAGGTGCCGCGGGCGGCGCTCGATGCGTCCTATCGCGCCCGGCGCGGGCGGACTCCGCCGCGAGACGAGGCGGGGGACCTCATCACCGGGGACGGCTACCACGACGCGGCGATGGTCGAGGCCCTGCTCCACGCGTACGCCAAGGAGTTTCCTCACATCACCCGGCTGGAGGAGCTGGGACGCACGTGGGAGGGGAGACCCATCCTCGCGCTGCTGATCACGGATCACCCGGACATCCAGGAAGACGAGCCGGCCCTCCTGCTCAACGGAGCGCACCATGGAAACGAGCTCCTGAGCGTCGAACCCGTCCTCGATGCCATTGAGGGGCTGACCCACGGCTTCACCGCCGACCCGCAGGTGCGGCGGTGGGTCGAGGAGAACGAGATCTGGTGCGTGCCAGTGGTGAATCCCGATGGGCTCGACCGCCACTGGCACCTCTCGACAACGACCGGCCGCAACAATGCGCGCGACCTGGACGGAGACGGCGTGGCGAGCCTGCGCGAAGGCGTCGACCTCAATCGCAACTACCCCTTCCGCTGGGGGGAAGGGGGCAAGACGGCATCGAGTGGCGAGCCGGGCACGGCGTATCACCGCGGTCCGGCGCCGGGCTCGGAGCCCGAGACGCAGGCCATGATGCACCTTGTGCGGCGCGAGCGATTCGTCTTCTCCGTGTCCTACCACACCGCGGCCACCAGTCTCCTCGTCCCCTACACGATCGACAAGGTGAGGGGGCCGCATCCCTCGCCCGCCTGGGCCTTTGCCCGCGGTGTGCTCCCGCGCCTCGACAGCACGCGCGCAGGCCGCCCCTATCGCCTCCGCCGCCAGCTCTACCCGGTCGACGGGACCGACCATGACTGGTTCATGCATGAAACCGGGGCGCTCGCCTATCTGCTGGAGTTGCCCCTGCACAATCCCGACTACGGTGATCACCGCGACGCCATCGTCCGCGGCGCACGCCCGCTGTGGCAGGCGATGCTCGACCGGATCGAGGAGGGTCCCACGCTGACGGTGCACGTCGTCGACGCCGCGACCGGCGAGCCGCACCCAGCCGAAGTCTCCATCGACGAGATCCCCTGGCACGAGGGCGAGCGCTTCACGGCCCACCCGCGAACCGGGCGCTTCGACTTCATCCTTCCCGCGCCCGGCACCTACCACCTGCGCGTCTCCCGCGAGGGGTATGAAACGGTGGTGCGAGAGGCCGATGTGGGACGCGAGCAGGTGTCTCTGCTGGTGTGTCAGCGGCCGCACTGAGCGGGCGCCGATGCACTCGCGCGGACGCCGGTGACACATTTTCCGTGCCCCTGTGTGCCACCTCACAGCGCGCCGCTCGGCGGGGGCTGTAGGGTCCGCGGCATCACGAGCCCACAGGCGAGAGGTCCTCCCCCATGAGCGCATCCGCTTCCGCCACCACCGCGCGGCGTCTGATGAAGGCGATCGCGGTCTTCCCCGGCCAGCGCGACCTCCAGTTGGTCCAGCATCCCGAGCCGGAGCTCACAGGCCCCACGGATGTCAAGATCCGGATGATCGAGGCCGGCATCTGCGGCACCGACCGCGAGATCGTCTCCGGCCAGTACGGCACCCCCCCCGGCGGCGGCGACTATCTCATCATCGGCCACGAGTCGCTGGGCCGCGTCATCGAGGCCGGCGACGCCGTCACGCGGGTCAGGCCCGGTGATCTCGTCGTGCCGATGGTGCGCCGCCCCTGCCCTCACAGCCACTGTCTCGCCTGCCGCGCGGGGCGCTCGGACTTCTGCTACACGGGCGACTTCACCGAGCGGGGAATCAAGCAGCGGCACGGCTTCATGACGGAGTTCGTGGTGGATGACGAGGAGTACATGAGTGCCGTGCCGGAGAACCTCCGCGGCATCGCCGTGCTGGCCGAGCCTCTGACCATCGCCGAGAAGGCCCTCGAGCAGATTTGGCAGGTGCAGTCGCGCCTGCCGTGGGCCTGCCCGGTCGTGCCGGGCAAGGCCGGAGCCCACTGCCACACGGCCGTCGTGCTCGGCGCGGGCCCCGTCGGCATGCTCGGTGCCCTGGCCTTCGCCGCGGCGGGATTCCGCACGGTCGTCTACTCGCGCACACCCGCGCCCAACGACCGCTCGGCGCTGTGCGATCTGTTCGGTGCGGAGTACGTCTCCTCCGAGACGACGCCCCCCGCCGGCCTCTCTGGCGCCGTCGGCGCCATCGACGTGGTCTTCGAGGCCACCGGCGCGAGCCGTTTCGCCTTCGAGGTGATGAAGCACATCGGCGCCAATGCGGTCTTCGTCCTCACCGGAGTCCCGGGACGCCGGGCCCCGGCCGAGATCGACACCGATCTGCTCATGCGCAATCTCGTCCTCTCCAATCAGGTGGTGTTCGGCACGGTCAATGCCGGCCGTCAGTCTTACGAGGCGGCGATCCGCGACCTCGCAACCTTCCAGTCCCGCTGGCCCGAGGCGGTGTCCCGCCTCATCTCCGGGCGGTATCCCATGGAGTGTCACCGCGACCACCTCTGCGGCGAGGCGACCGGGATCAAGAACGTGATCACACTGGGGGGGGAGTGACGATGAACGGCTGGATCGACATCTCCGTGACTCTGAGTGACGGCATGGTGCACTGGCCGGGCGATCCACCCATCCGCATCCGCGTCGATCACCACTTCGACCACGGCGACCCGTGCATCGTCTCGCGCCTCGACATGGGGGCGCACACGGGGACACACATGGACGCGCCCCTCCATTTCCTCCCGGGTGGCCAGAGTCTCGACACCATGCCCCTCGACGCCACCGTCGGGCCGACACGCGTGATTGCCATCCAAGACCCCGTGTCCATCAAGCCCGAGGAGCTGAGGCCCCATCAGCTCCGCCCCGGCGAACGCGTGCTCTTTCAGACGCGCAACTCGCGGCGAGAGTGGACACGCGAGCCCTTCGATCCGGATTTCGTCCACATCTCCGCTCCGGCCGCCCAGCACTTGGCCGACTGCGGCGTGCGCACGGTCGGCATCGACTACCTCTCCGTCGGCGGCCACGAGCGCGACGGCGTCGAGACGCACCGCCTGCTCCTCGAGGCCGGCATCTGGATCATCGAAGGGCTGGACCTGCGCGGTGTGATGGCGGGACCACACGAGCTGGTCTGTCTCCCGCTGAAGATCTTGGGCAGTGAAGGCGCGCCCTGCCGCGCCATCCTCCGGCCGCTGCCCGCCTGAAATTCGCCGGACACCTCTCACAGACGACAGGAGCGACTCACATGGACTGCAGACGCGAATACGGCGTGATCGGCCTCGGCCGCATGGGCGGCAACCTGGCGCGCCAAGCCCTCGAGAAGGGCATCCGCGTCGTCGGCTTCACCCGCCGCGGCGCGCCCCGGGACATGCTCGACATGGGCCTTCAAGAGGTCCGCGACCACAGCGGATTCCGGATGGCCCTGAGCCGGCCGCGTGCCGTCTTCATCTACATCCCCGCCGGGCCAATCGTCGACCAGGTGATCGACGAGCTCGCCATGCACCTCGAGCCCGGGGACGTCATCGTCGACGGCGGCAACTCCTACTGGGGCGACTCGATCCGCCGCCAGCGGCGCCTGGCCGAGAGGGGCCTGCACCTCGTCGACCTCGGCACCAGCGGCGGCGTCGACGGCGCGCGCCACGGCGCCTGCTTCATGGCCGGGGGCGAGCGGGCTGCCGTCGAGCGGATCGAGGGCATGCTGCTCGACCTCGCGGTCAAGGGCGGCTATGTCCACGCCGGCGGTCCAGGCGCGGGCCACTTCACGAAGCTCGTTCACAACGGCATCGAGTTCGGCATGCTCCAGGCCATCGCCGAGGGCATCGACCTCCTCGAGCGCCACGACTACCCCCTCGACATCCCGAGCATTCTCACCTGCTACCGCAACGGCTCGGTGATCCGCTCCTGGCTGATCGACCTGATGGAGCAGGCCTACCGGAGAGAGGGCGGCTTGGACAAGGTGCCCGCCTTCATCGAGGACACGGGCGAGGTCAACTGGCTCGTCGGCGATGCGATCCGCATGGAGACGCCCACGCCGGTGATCTCCGCGGCGGTCAATCAGCTTTTCGCTTCCCGTGACGACCGCCGCCACTGGGCGCGCGCCATCGCGATGATGCGCCACGGCTTCGGCGGGCATCCCTACGGCCCCGACGCGGCGATCGTCGAGGAGCGCCGCACCGGCCGTGTCGGAGACATCTTCCGCGCCACCGAGGTCGAAGCCCCCGCGATGGCCGGCTGATCCCCCTGCGCCCCGCCCGCCTCTCCCCGTGTGGGGAGAGACGGGCGGGGCAACCGAACGGACACGACGACATGACTCCCCCCACTCAGTTGGAATGGCTCGAGGCCGACGGTCTCGGCGGCTTTGCCAGCGGCACGGCCTCGGGCCTGCGCACGCGCCGCTACCACGCCCTGCTTCTCGCGGCGACGCACCCCCCCGCGGGCCGGATGGTGCTCGTCAACGGCCTCGAGGCGTGGGCCGAGACGCCCATGGGACCCGTGGCACTCACCTCGCAGCACTACGCGCCGGGCGTGATCCACCCGGACGGGATGACCCGCATCGAGAGCTTCACACGTGACCCCTGGCCCCGCTGGCGGCTGCGCGTGAATCAGTCCCTGGCCATCGAGCATGAGGTCTTCGCCGTCCACGGAGCGCCGGTGACGGTTGTGACGTGGAAGCCGCTGGGCGATGCCGGCGGCGTGACCCTCCACGTCCGCCCTCTCCTCTCGGGACGAGACTTCCACGCCTTGCACCGCGAGAACGGCTCCTTTCACTCCGGCGCGGAGATCCACGAGGAGACGGTCCTGTGGCGGCCCTACGACGGCGTGCCGGCCATCGCGGCGCAGAGCAGCGGGACCTACGAGGCCCGGCCCGATTGGTACCGCAACTTCCTCTACACCGAGGAGGAGGCCCGCGGCCTCGATGCGAGCGAGGACCTCGCCTCGCCGGGGGTCTTCCACTTCGATCTCTCGAAAGGCTCCGCCGTCCTGATCCTCGCCGCCTCCGGCGCCGCCAGCGCCGCGGTGCTCGCCGAATCGACGGCCGCGCTCAATGCCATGGCGCTCCGGGAATCGGAACTCATGCGCCGCTGCGCCTTCCCGGCGCCGCTGCACCGGGCGGGCGACGCGTACCTGGTCCAGCGCGGCTCGGGGAAGACGATCATCGCCGGCTATCCGTGGTTCGGCGACTGGGGGCGCGACACCTTCATTGCGATGCGCGGCCTGTGTCTCGCGACTGGCCGCCTCGCCGAGGCGCGGGACATCCTCCTCGAATGGGCCGGCGCGGTGAGTGATGGGATGCTGCCCAACCGCTTCCCCGACCACGGCGAGACGCCGGAGTACAACTCCGTCGACGCCGCGCTGTGGTACATCGTTGTCGTCCACGAGTTCCTCCACGCCGCCGCCGGTCTGGACCTGCCGCTCACCCGGGCGCAGAGAGCCCGCCTCGACGAGGCGGTGGATGCCATCCTGGAGGGGTACGCCGCGGGCACCCGGCACGGCATTCGCCTCGACAGCGATGGGCTCCTCGCCGCCGGCGCACCGGGCGTCCAGCTCACCTGGATGGACGCGAAGGTCGGGGACTGGGTCGTCACACCGCGCGTCGGCAAGCCCGTCGAGGTTCAGGCGCTCTGGCTCAATGCGCTTCACGCCGCCAGCGCGCGCTCCGACCGCTGGCGCGTCATCCGCGACCGCGGCCTCATCGCCTTCCGCCGGCGCTTCTGGGATCAGACGCGCGGCCATCTCCACGATGTTGTCGATGTCGATCACGTCCCGGGGACGGCGGATCCCACACTGCGCCCCAATCAGCTCCTGGCAGCCGGCGGGCTGCCCTTGCCTCTTCTCGACGGCTCCATGGCGCGCAGCGTGGTCGA
>JABWBI010000149.1 GCA_013360565.1 Candidatus Sumerlaeia bacterium
AGTAGAGGCACTCTCCCCGCACGCCGCGGTTGGTGCGGCCGCAGGCGGGGCAGGGTCGCGCAGGGCTCACGGCGCGTCACCTCTTGGCCTTCGGGTCGAGGGCGTCGCGGAGGCCGTCGCCGAGGAAGTTGAAGGCCATGACGGTGAAGAAGATGGCCACGCCCGGGAGGAGGAGCCACCAGGCGGTGGCGAGGCGAGTGGAGTTGTCCTGGGCGGCCTTGAGCATGAGGCCCCAGGAGGTGGAGGGCTCATCGATGCCGAAACCGAGGTAGGAGAGGCCGACCTCGCCGAGGATGTAGCCGGGGACCGCGAGGGTGGCGGCGACGATGACGTAGGTGAACGTGTTGGGGAGCAGGTGGCGGGTGATGAGCCGCCAGTGACCGGCGCCGAGGGCACGGGAGGCGAGGATGAACTCGCGCTCGCGGAGCGAGAGGACCATGCCGCGGATGACGCGGGCGGCGCCGGCCCATCCGATGAGGCCGAGGATTCCGACGATGATGAAGTAGCGCTGAACGCTGGTCATGTCGTCGGGCAGCGCGGCGCGCAGCGCGAGGATCAGGTACAGCGCGGGGATGGAGAGGAGCAGCTCGACGAGTCGCATGAGAAGCACGTCGACCCATCCCCCGAAGTGGCCGGCGATGCCGCCGACGAGCAGCCCGAGGACGAGCGTGATGCCGATGCCGAAGAGGCCGATGGTGAGAGAGACCTGGCCGCCCTCGATGAGCCGCGAGAGCATGTCGCGCCCAAGCGGATCGGCGCCGAGGAGGTAGAGGCGGGCCTCGGTGCCCTCGATGCCGAAGAGATGACGGTCCATGGGGATGAGTCCCCAGAGGCGGTAGGGATCACCCCGGGGAAAGAGGACAATCCGGGCCGTGACAGAGGGGTCCTCCTCGTAGATGCCGCGGTCTCGGTCGACGAGACGCATGCGATGGACGAAGGGCCGCCAGTGGAAGTTGCCGTCCGCGTCGCGGAAATGGATCGGCGTCGGCGGGGCGAGCGGGTAGCGGCGGTTGACACGGTCGGGCACCGAGACGTTGTAGGGCGCGATGAAGCTGCCGAAGAGGGCGATGAGGTAGAAGAGCCCGAGGATGATCATCCCCGCGAGCCCGGCGCGGCTGCGGCGCAGACGGCGGCGGAAGAGGCCCCACGGCGAGAGGCCGGTGTGGACGGCCGCCGCCTCGTCCGGCGGGGGCGGGATGATGGGCGGGCCGTTCACCGCAGCCGGATCCGGGGGTCGCTCCAGGCCAGGAGGAGGTCGGCGATGAGATTGCCGACGATGAGCAGGACGGAGCTCATGATGACCGAGGCCATGACGAGGTAGAGGTCTTTGCTGACGAGTGCCTCGACGACGGTGCGGCCGAGACCGGGCCACTGGAGGACGTTCTCGACGAGGATCGAGCCCGACAGGATGTCGCTCAGTGTGAACCCGAAGAGGGTGATGACCGGGTTGACCGCGTTGCGCACGCCGTGCTTGGCGACGACGGCGGATTCGCCCAGGCCCTTCGCGCGGGCTGTGCGGACATAGTCGGACTCGAGGACGTCCAGCAGATTGCCGCGCATCTGCCTCATGTACACCGCCATCGTCGCCGTGCCCAGGACGAGTGCGGGACCGGTCACGTGCCACAGGAGGTCGAGGATTTTCCCGCCGGCCGACCTCTCGAAGTAGTCCAGGCTCCGCATGCCGCCGAGGGGAAGGATCTCCGTCTTGGCGGCGAACATGAGCACGAGCAGGGCGAGGAAGACGTTGGGCAGCGAGAGACCGATGAAAGCAAAAAACGAGCACGAGACGTCCTGCCAGCGGTACTGGCGGACGGCGGAGTAGATGCCCAGGGGCAGGGCGATGCCCAGCCCGATCAGCATCGCACAGCCCGAGAGCCACAGCGTCGCGAGCGTGCGATCCCAGATCACGCTCCAGACAGGCTGCCGCGTGGAGAAGGAGTGGCCGAAGTTGAAGTCGGTGACGATGTTTTTCAGCCAGACGCCGTACTGCCAGAGCCAGGATGTGCGCTCGCCGGTCTCGGGGTCGACGAATCCGAACTGGATCTCGAATTGGCGGATCGTCTCGGAGGAGACCGTGGGGTCGAGGCGCTGGCGCGCGAGCGGGTCGCCGGGCGCGAGGTTGATCAGCAGGAAGCTGAGCAGAGAGATCCCGAGGAGCAGGGGGATGGCCTGCAGGAGCCGCCGCAGGATGAACCGCGCGACCTCCACGGCGGGACCTCAGTTCGCGGCGGCTTGGAAGAGCGCCGGGAGGTTCCAGAAGGCACGCGGGCGCATGACGCCGGGCGCCCAGTTGCCGATGCGATTGCCCGTGGCGATGAAGACGGGGATGTCGACGGTGAAGACGAGGAAACACTCGCGGCCGAGGATGTCCTGGATCTCGAAGTACGCCCGGCGCTGCTCCTCCCGGTCCAGGGTGTTGAGCATCTCGTCGCACAGCGCATCCATCCGGCGCTCGGCCTCAGTCGCCGGCGTCTCCTGGACGGGATTCCACAGGTGCGTGCGGCCGGACGAGCGGTAGACATTGAGGCCGTCGGTGGGGTCGACCGAGCCGGTGAGACCGAGGAAGCAGGCCTCGTACTGGAACGTGTCGTTGATCCGCGTGATCAGGGCGTTGAAGTCGATGTTCGAAGGCTGCATGTCGATGCCGATCGCGCGCAGGTCCTCCTGGATCAGAACCATCGTCTGGCCCCGCAGCTCGTTCTCGCGGTTGGTGATCATGGTGAAGCGGATGGGGTTGCCCTGCGCGTCCTCGCGGATCCCGTCGCCGTCGCGGTCGGTCATGCCGAGGCCCTCCAGCAGCTCCTGCGCGCGCTCGGGGTCGTAGCCGTAGTGCGTGGCGTCGCGGTTGAACCAGAAGCGATTGGACTCGTTCTCCATGCCCACCGCCGGGGTCGCGCGTCCGGCGTAGAGGAGCTCGCTCAGGCCCTCGCGGTCGACGGCCAGCGCGCAGGCGCGCCGGAAATCGGCCTCGAGGAACCAGGCCTGCTTGGCCGGGTTGCAGTACGGGTCGCCCTGGTCGTTCGAGCCCGTCTTCAGGTTGAACCAGAAGAACTCGGTGCCGAGCGCGGGGCCGAGGCTCCACATCTGATACCGCCCCTCGTCGAGCCCATCATAGAACGTCGCGTACTCGTCGGGCAGGATGCCGTAGGCGTCCGACTGGCCCCCGAGGAAGCTCAGGCGCATCGCCTCGATGTCGGGGACGATGCGGAAGACGACCTCGTCGAGGCGCGGCAGGCGCGCGCCGTCGGCGCCGAAGAGGCCATAGCGCGGGTTGCGCCGCAGGACGACACGCTCGCCGGAGAGGTACTGGTGCAGCGTGTAGGGGCCGCTGCAGACGATCGAGGCGGGGTCGGCGTCGAGCGAGTAGAGCGTGTTGAGCGCGGCCGCCGGGTCGGGCGACGTGAGCGCCTCCTCCCACCCGGCCGCCGGCAGCGGGTAGAGGTTCTGCGAGGCCTGGTACTCCATCGCGCTGTAGATGCTGGGGGTGCGGATGACGACCGTGAGCGCGCTGGGCGTCTCGACAGTGAACTCCTCGCCGCCGACATTGAACATGTCGCGCGAGGGGTTGACGAAGCCCTCCGTGTAGGCGGCGCGGAAGAAGCGCGCGACGGACGCGGCGTCGATGGGCGACCCGTCGCTGAAGACAAGGCCATCTCGCAGGTGGAACGTCCAGACGAGACCAGACTCGTCATGCTCCCACGCGTGCGCCAGGCCCGGCTGCACCTCCTGCGTCACATTGTTGAAGCTCAGCAGCCGCTCGTAGAGCCGGTTCGTGATGTCCGTCGTCGACGTCTCGTTCGCCACCATCATGTTGAAGCTCTTCGGGTCCCCCAGTGCCGTCACGACGATGCGGCCGCCGTGCGGGCCGCCGGGGAAGACCGTGTCTTGCCAAACGGGGCTGGCGACTGGCTCGCCGTCCGCGACGGGCGCGACGATCTCGGCGGGGGGATCGGGCAGATGCATTGTCTGGACGCCCGGATCGACCCCGTCCTCGGCGGCGGGGGGCGCGGCGGCATCCACGGGGGCTTCCGGTGCACTCGGCCGGGGCGGCTCGCCGCCGCACGCACCGAGCATTGCAGCCCCAGTGGCCAGCGTCAGGTGAACGATGAGTCGAAGCATCAGTGGGAGCTCCCCCCTCGGGACAGTGTGCGTGAAGCCACCGTCAGCCTGCCCCGGGTGCGGGGACAAATCAACCAATTGAAAGGCACCGCGGCCATCGGGGCCGCGTCAGACCGTCATCTTGTCTCGGCGGCCATGGCTCCACAGGCTGTCCGCACGCGTTCGCGGTACGCCTCGCACAGGCGGCGGTAGACGGGCCCGGGCTTTCCCGCGCCGATGGGGCGGGCTCCCAGGCGAGTCACAGGGAGGAGCTCGAGGTTGGTGGCGGACATGATGATCTCGTCCGCCTCCTCGAACTCGCGCAGCGTGAGGGCCTGCTCGTGCAGACGGATGCCCATCTCCTGGCACAGCGCCACGAGCTGCATTCGCGTGATCCCCGGCAGGATCTTGTGGCTCAGCGGCGCCGTCCACACCTCGCCGTCCCGCACGGCGTATGCGTTCGAGGACGAGCCCTCGGTGACGGTGCCGTCCTCCAGGTGAAACAGAGCCTCGGCGCCTCCCGCGCGCACGGCCCGGTTCTTCGCCAGCACGCTCGGCAGCAGGGCGATGGTCTTGAGATTGCACATTGTTCCGCGGGTGTCGGGCATCGGCAGCGCCATCGCGCCGTCGCGGTTCCAGGCCTCGGGCCGCGGCGGGCCGGGGCGGACGAACGCCATGACGGTCGGCGCGAGGCTGTCGGCGTAGAGGTGATTGCGCGGCGCCGCTCCCCGCGTCACCTGCAGATAGAGCATGGCCTCGGGCAGGCCGGCGCGGTCGACCAGTTCCGTCATCTGCGCCTCGAGTCCGGAGACGGTGTGCGGCAGCTGCAGGTCAATGCCGCTGGCGCTGCGCTCCAGTCGCTCGAGGTGCTCGCGCAGCGTGAATGCCACGCCGCCGTAGATTCTCATCACCTCGTACACGCCGTCGGCGAACGTGAAGCCGCGGTCTTCCGCGCTGACGCGTCCCTCCGCCGGCGTCATGTACTCGCCGTTGATGACCATGAGCTCAGGCATCGCGCGCTCCTCTTCGGGGTCCAGGCCGGGCGAAG
This sequence comes from Candidatus Sumerlaeia bacterium, assembly GCA_013360565.1. Taxonomy (GTDB): domain Bacteria; phylum Sumerlaeota; class Sumerlaeia; order JABWBI01; family JABWBI01; genus JABWBI01. The sequence continues at coordinate 5,147 of JABWBI010000149.1, forward strand.
AGGGTGACACGCCCGCGGCGAAGGGGTCAAGGGTGCGGGGCTGCGCCTCCCGGCAGCCACCGCCCTCATCGCCTCAGCACCCGCTTTTTGAAAGGGCGATAGAGCCGCTGCCGGCACCAGCGGCCGGCCTTCAGCAGCCAGGGCTCGGCCGCCAGCAGGCTCTCGTGCTCCCCGCTCAGCGGAGTCTCCGGGAAGAACGATGCCCGGATCCTCACCGCCGTGATCGCGTCCACCCGGCACTGAAGGCGAAAGAGCCAGCCGCGCAGCGGGGCGAAACCGCCGGGGCGGCAGACGGCGGTCGTGAAGTCGATCAGCCGCGGCAGGCCGTCCTCCCCCACAGCGATGTTCTTGCGCCGCACGTCGCCGTGAGCGACACCGCGGGCGTGGATCTCGGCCAGCAGAGCGTCGAGCGCGTCGAAGAACGCAGGCGCCAGGGCCCTCTCCTCCGCGCGCGGCAGCCGCTTCAGCGGCAGCCACTCCATCACCAGCGCCGGGCCGTCGATGCGGCCCCAGACCTCCGGGACGCCCGCCACCCCACGCAGCCGGGCATAGGCCCGGGCCTCCCGCCACAGGCTCAGGCGCCCCACCGTCTGCCGCGTCAGCCACCCCTTTCCGGCGAAATCCTTGATCACCAGCCGCTGCCCTTGCCACTCCACGCCGTGGATCGTCGCCTGCGTCCACGACCGCGCCGTGTGGACTCGCTGCCAGGGAACGGTGGCGAGCTCGGCGCGCGTGATCACCGGTGTCGTCCCTGAGCCCCGCGATGAAGCGCCGCGGCCGGCGTGGCCGGGGGCGGCGAAGGACTCGCGCTCACTCCACCAGCCGCTGCCAGTCGGCGGGCAGCTCTTGAAGGATGGCGGCTTTCTCGCTGAGGGAGGGATATGAGAAGGGGCCGCGGATCTGGTCGAAGAGGTGGACCCAGAGGAAAGCCCAGACGGCCAGCGCGGTGATAAGCCCCAGGAGAACCTTTTCGATCTGGGTCAGAGGCATGGGAGATCAGAGCTCGGTCGAGCCCTCCATGGCCATCTCGACCTTGCCGAGCAGATCGTTGTATTCAAAGGGCTTGACCATGTAATACTCGGCGCCCCCGTCGAGGGCGGCTTGGATCTTCGCCCGCTCGGAGACCCCCGTCAGCATGATCACCGGGATGGCCGCGAGCGTCTCGTCGCCTTTGACTTCCTTGAGGACGTCGAGCCCCGTCTTGCCCGGCATCATGATATCCAGGATGATCAGGTCCGGCCTGATCTCCCGGATCAGCTCCAGCCCGTCTTGACCGTTGGAGGCCGTGGAGACATCATGCCCCGCGCTCTGCAGCGCCGTGCGCACGAGGAGCAGGATGTCACTCTCGTCATCGACCACCACAATGCGGTGTCCGCTCGGCTTCGGCGTGACGTCGGTCATGAGGGGGCTCCAGGGCGTTCAGCGGATGAGACTTGGCAAGGCCGCTGATGTCAAGGGCATTGGCGGTGGGGCGCGGCTTCCGTTGGAAGCTGGAAAAACGCGATGGGAGGCGGAGCGGGTTCGGGGGGAGATCGGTTCGCGGGCCGGGGTTTGGAAGATTTTGGAGGGGAGCCTTGACACCACTTTGGCTGTGATTGTATTCACAGCCCCGCTCCGGCAACGTGAGCGAGCGAGGGCGGCGTGAGGCCGAGTGGCCGCGATTCCGGCGACCGCTACCGGCACGCGCGTGTTGCCGGCCTGGCGTTGGTGATGCCCTTCCTCATGTTGGCCTGCCCACTGATCGGGCTCTTCGGGGGGAGATGGCTCGACGGGAAGTTCGGCACGGAGCCGTGGCTGGAGCTTGGAGGCCTCGGTCTCGGACTGATAGCGGGTGGCCAGCAGGTTTACGAGATGTACCAGAGAGTGAAGCGCGACTTGGACGACAGCGACCGATGACACGCCACGAGATCAACCGCTGTGCTGTGCGCACGCTGCCGGTGGCGGCGGCGCTCTCGGGCGTGATGATGCCGGCGGCGGGTGGCGCGTGGGCGCTGTGCTTCGGGCTGTCCGCCGCGTGGGGAGCCGCGAATCTGGCGGTGCT
>JABWBI010000150.1 GCA_013360565.1 Candidatus Sumerlaeia bacterium
CCGCCGGAGCGCGGGGTGAGAGACCCCGAACGCGCACTCCGCTGCGCCGCCTGCCGGGCCGCGATCCCCCCGGACCACGCCGTCTACACGATGCGCATCGACCTCTTTGCCGAGGCACGGCCCCCCGAGTTCGACGACGCGGACCTTGTGGCCGACACCGCCGCCGAGTGGCAGCGTCTCATGGCCGAGCTCGGCGCGATGGATCCTGCAGCGGTGGAGGAGGAGACCGCCAAGGTCCACGAGCGCCACGAGTTCCGCCTGTGCGGGAGGTGCCGGCAGGCGTTTCACGAACAGCTGAGCAGACTCGGGCATCGATAGAGTTGCCTCAGCGGCCGGGGCGAGGCAGAGTGGCCCCAGCCTGGATTCCATGTCCCCGCCTCGACCACCGGCTCGCCGCTCGACCCCGGGCAAGGCCTTCGCCCTCGTCGTCGCCGGAGGCGTGGGCAAGCGCATAGGCTCCGAGACGCCCAAGCAGTTTCTGCCGCTGCGGGGCAAACCGCTGCTCTGGCACTCGCTGACCGTCTTCGATGCACATCCCGAGGTGTCGGGGATCTGCGTGGTCGTGGATGAGCGCTGGCACGGGACGCTGATGACCGCGGAGCCGTGGACGTCGCTGACCAAGCCGCTCCTGCTGGCCCTGCCGGGGCAGGAGCGTTCGGACTCGGTTCGGAACGGTCTCAAGGGGATCCGGGAGTCCCTCAGTGCCGCGCCGGAGCGCGGCGATCCAACTTCCCCCTGGGCCGCCGCGCACCCGCGCGGTGACGGAGCCCTTGTCCTGATCCACGACGCCGCCCGGCCGCTGGTGACGGCGCGGATGATCTCCAAATCCCTCGCACTCGCCCGGGCACATGGCGGCGCCATTCTGGCGCGGCCTGTGCCTGAGACGGTCAAGCGGGCAGACAGCGGCGGGACCATCGAGTCGACCATCGACCGCCGCGGCCTGTGGATCGCCGAGACCCCCCAGACCTTCGTCCTTGATCTCATCTGGCGGGCCCACCAGGAGGCGCACGCCGCCGGAGTCCATCTCACCGACGACGCGCAGGCCGTCGAGCGCCTCGGCGAACCCGTGTTGCTGTGCTCGGCCGAAACCCCGAATCCGAAGGTGACGGTGCCCGAGGACTTGGTCTATGTTGAGGCCCTGATGAGACAGCGATTGCAGGACGGGGCCTCATGAGCATTCGCGTCGGCCAGGGCTTCGATGTCCACGGGTTCGCCGAGGGGCGCCCCCTGGTCCTGGGCGGGATCCGGTTCGATTATCCTCTGGGGCTGGCGGGCCACAGCGACGCCGATGTGGTGACGCATGCCCTCATGGACGCCCTCCTGGGGGGCGCGAACTTGGGGGACATAGGTCTCCATTTTCCAGACACCGACGTGGCCTACAAAGACATTGACAGCCAGCGGTTGCTGGCTGAGGTTGTGCAGCGCGTGCTCAAGGCCGGGTGGCGCGCTGTCCATGCCGATCTGACGGTGCTGTGCGAGCGCCCGAAGATCGGTCCCCGCCGCGGCGAGATGGCGGCGGTGCTGGCGCGTGCCTTTCCCCATCCCGTGACGATCAACGTGAAGGCCACGACGACCGAGGGCCTGGGCTTCACGGGCCGGGGCGAAGGGATCGCCGCGATGGCCATCGCCCTGCTCACGAGCACCGACGCTGGCTGACCCCGCCGGAGCTGCCGCCCAACACCCCTGCCCCGCTGACGCTGAGGAGTTCTCCATCCGATGATTGACAAGATCAACGAACTCGACGAGCGCGTGACCGCCATCGTCGAGCGCCTGCGCGCGAGCCGCCAGAAGGTCGACGAGCTGCTGGCCGCGAACGAGGAGCTGCGAATCCAGACCGAGAAAGCCGGTGCCCTGGGCGACGAGAACCGCGCCCTGCGCGAGAAGATCCGCGGTCTCGAAGAGGAGGTGGCGGCCTTCCAGGAGCGCGAGGGCGAGATCCGCGGCCGCCTGCAGACCATCCTCGAACGCATCTCCGCCCTCGAGGTCGAGATCCAGGAGGGCGGCCGCGTGCCGCAGTGACCGGCATGGAAGACGGGGGCAAGATCGACATCAACCTCGCGGGGCAGCTGTTCCGGATCGCTCCGCCCCAGGGGGATGCCACTCGCCTCCGCCGGGCCGCCGCCATCGTCTGCGACAAAGTGCGCGAGATCGAGAAGGCCGGTGTCGTCGCCACCAACCGCAGCGCCCTGCTCGCCGCCCTCGAGATTGCCCTCGAGCTGCTGGAGGTGCGCGAGTCGCCCTCGGGCCTGAGCGATGGCGACGTCGCCGCCGGACGGGGGCGCCTGGAGGCGATGATCGCCCGCATCGACCAGGAATTGGCAACCTGACAGAATCCCCGCACACGAGGTGACGCGATGGCCATGACCACCGCCGCGACCGACAAGCTGACCGACCAGGAGCGCCTCAAGGCCCTCGACCTCGCGCTCACGCAGATCGAGCGAGCCCACGGCAAGGGCTCGATCATGCGCCTGGGCGAGCACGACGTCATCCACGTCCCCGCGATTCCGTCCGGTGCCCTCAGCCTCGACGCCGCGCTGGGCATCGGCGGCTTTCCGCGCGGCCGCGTCACCGAGATTTTCGGCCCGGAGAGCAGCGGCAAGACGACGCTGGCGCTCCACGTCGTCGCCAACGCCCAGCGCGAGGGCGGAACGGCCGCCTTCATCGACGCTGAGCACGCGCTCGATCCGAACTACGCGCGCAGGCTCGGGGTGAAGCTCGAGCAGCTCCTCATCAGCCAGCCCGACAACGGTGAGCAGGCGCTGGAGATCGCCGAGACACTGGTCCGCTCGAACGCCATCGACGTCGTCGTCGTCGACTCCGTGGCGGCCCTGGTGCCCAAGGCGGAGATCGAGGGCGAGATGGGCGACTCACTCCCCGGCCTCCAGGCCCGGCTCATGAGCCAGGCCCTGCGCAAGCTCACCGCCGCCATCGGTCGCACCCGCTGCGCCGTCATCTTCATCAACCAGATCCGCGAGAAGATCGGCGTCATGTTCGGCAGCCCCGAGACCACGACCGGCGGCCGGGCGCTCAAGTTCTACTCGACGATCCGCTGCGACATTCGCCGCGTCGCCTCGATCAAGGAGGGTGAGACCAACGTCGGCAACCGCGTCCGCATCCGCGTTGTCAAAAACAAGGTCGCCCCGCCTTTCCGCGAGACCGAGGTCGACATCCTCTTCGGCCAGGGCATCTCGGCCGAGGGCGACCTCCTCGACCTCGCCGTCAAGCACCGGGTTGTCGACAAGAGCGGCGCCTGGTTCTCCTACGGCGGCGACCGCCTCGGCCAGGGGCGGGACAACGCCCGCAAGACCCTGCTGGAGAATCGCGAGATGCAGGACAAGATTCTGGCCGCCGTCCGCAGAGAGGTCTTGCCCGATCTGCCCGCCGCCCCCACGGACACCGCCGGCAAGTGACCACTCCACCCCCCGAGATCGCCCTGTGAAACGACGTCTCCTCTGCGCGGTCCTCGCTGCGCTCACGCTCATCCCATTCGTCCCCGGCCAGACGGCTTCGCCCGGGGCGCTGGCCTCGCCGGAGGTTGTCCCGCTGGCGGATGCCGGCGCCTCACCCGAGGCCGGCATCCCGGAGCCAGTCTTTGACCTCAATCAGGTCAACTTCCGTCTCATGCTCGTCGTCCCCCCCGAGGAGGCCGCCGCAGGCGCCTCGGGCGAGTTCGAAGTGCTCAGCGCCCCCAGCCAGACGGGGACGCCTGTCCAGGTGAACGTCCGCCGTGAGGCCCTGCTGCGCATCTCCCAGATCGACCGGGCCGTCATCCGGCAAGACACCTATGGCCTCTATCACGTCGATCTGCACTTCACCCCCGCAGACACCGAGGCGCTCGCGTCGGTGACCGCCGCCCACGTCGGCCGGCGCGTCGTGTGGGCCTCGCGGTCGAATATCCTCGCGGACTTCGTTCTGCGCCGCCGCGACACGAGCGGCCTGCTCTCGCTCTTCTACGGCAACACGCCCACCGAACGGATCGAGAACGTTCTGCAGATTCTCCAAGTGCCCTACACACACCAGGTGGCCGAAGACCTCTTCACGCCCGAGAGCGAGGCCGATGAGGAGATGCTCCGCGCCATGCAGGCCTTCGAGCTGGGCCGCACCGGCGAGGCGATGGCCCACCTGCGCCGCGCACTCAATGCGGGAGGCGGCGACTACCCGCGCCGCGCGCGGGGTCTCCTCGTGCTGGGCCAGCTCTACCTCGAGCAGGGGAACAACGAGATCGCCCGCCAGTGCTTCCTCGAGATCCGCCGTCTCCACCAGGACTTCGAGGGCTACATCGAGGCTCTCCAGGGCCTGCGGACCATCGCCGGACGCATTCAGGAGTACGCCGACGTGCTCGCGCTCAACCGCGAGATCGTCGAGCGCGCGGGCAGCGATCCCCGCTGGGCCGACGCGGCCCTCGAGGCGCAGGGCCAGATCGTCCAGCTCGAGTTCGGCGAGGCGCCGGACAGCCCCGAGACGCGGCGCGACGCGCAGCACCTTATCCACATGCTCCAGAGCCGCATCGCGACCGTCGACCCCTCCGAGCAGTTTGGTCTCGTGCGCAATCTCATCACCGTCCAGCTCGCGCTGGGGCAGACGGAGGAGGCGCTCCGCGCGATCCGTTCGCACCTCCAGCACCTGCCCGAGGACCCGGCGACGGCGATGGTGCAGGTCACGATGCTCACCAACGCCGTCCTCGCCGCCGAGCGGCTCGACGAGGGGCTGACGCTCCTGCGCGAGTTCAGCGAGCGCTACGCCGCATCGCACGACGTCTCCTCGGAAGAGATCGAGCCGGTGTGGGACGAACTGCAGGCGGCGATCACGCAGCTGACAACGGCCATCGAGGCCAGCCGCGAAGGTCTCGCCCCCGGTCCCCTGCCCTCCGCCAGCACGCCCTGATCAGGGCTGAACGGCCGCGACGACGGGGTCTGTCCGTCGCGGCTCCTCCGGCGCCGCCGCCAAGTGGCGGTGGATCGACAGCGCCACCTCCGGAAACGTCGCGCGCTCGAGCGTGATCAGCCGGTGACGGAAGACGTGGACGAAGACGAGGCAGGGGATCGCGATCGACAGGCCCCAGGCCGTCGTCACGAGCGCCTCGCTGATGCCGCGGCCGAGCAGCTCGACGTCCTGGTGCTCCCCGGCCGCGAATTGGCCGAACGCCTTCATGATGCCGAAGATCGTCCCGAGCAGGCCGAGGTACAGCGCCACGTTGCGCAGAGTGATGAGCGGCGAGACCCACCGGTGATAGAGGACGAGGGCCTCCTCGCCGGCCAGCCGGTCGGCTTCGCGCTCGAGGGGCTCCCCCTCGGGCGGCCGCAGGCCGGGTGCGTCGTGCGCGCCTGGAACGAACAGAGAGGCCCGGCGACGATGACCGGCCCCGACGGGCGGTTCGTCCTCGAGGGGGTGGAGGGCGACTCCATTGTCTTCTTCCCCGAGGGGGACCTGACCGAGGACGAGGGCGACTGGCATGTCGACGACGCCGTGCCCGGCGTCCCCATGACCGTGGTCGTCACCTCCCTCGGGGTGGTCGAGGAGGAGGAGACCGCGACGGTCCGCATCCGGGCACGCACCGCGGATGACGCCCCCGCGGGCGGCGTGGCCTACCGGGTCATGTCCCTACGGACCTTCCGCGGGCCAGCAGGCACCACGGCCTCCGCGGACCCGGGGGGCGCGAACGATCCCCTCCCGGGAGAGGCGCTGGAGGAGATCCCCGCGGGCCCCTTCGTCGTCCGTCCCGACAATCCCTTCGGGAAGTTCGAGTTCGACCACGTCATGGGACAGGCGGCCACCGGCGCCCCGGCGGACCTCCTCCTCGAGGTGCGGCCCCGTCCGCGGCTCCGCGTGACGGGGGAAGTCCCCGAGGGGGCCGATCTGGTCCTCGCCCTGCCCGGCTACGAGTTGGATGGGGAGCAGACCCCCGAGGAGCCCTGGTCCCCCTGGCTCCCCGGCGATGCGACCGCCAAGCTCCGGGTGGAAGTGGAGGGCGCGCCCCCCTTCTTCTTCCTCGTCGGCCCCGTGAGGGACGGCGTCCGCGAGGCGAAGGTGGCGATCCCCGAGCCGCGGAGGGTGATCCTCCCCAAGGGGGCGCGGGAGGCGGAACTCCTCGACGGGGAGCGCGAGGTCGCCTTCCGCGCCGCCGGGGGGGCGCTCGAGACCTGGGCCGAGGGGCGGGTGACGCTGCGCTACGACGACGGCACGGGGACGACGCGGGAACTCGAGGTCGACCTGCCGCCGCTCGAGGGGGGGACGGTCGAGGTGCGGCCCGGCGAGGGGCGGACCCTGCCGGAGGAGGACGACGATGCGGAGGAGGAGCCGGCGGCGCCCCCGGGCACCTGCGTGCTCGCGCTCCGGATCCTGGACGGGGAGGGGAAGCCCGCCGACGCCCTCGTCCTCCTCGACGGGGCGATCCACCCCGCACCGGAGGGGACGCTCCTCCTCGAGGGCCTCGCGCCGGGCCCCCACCGCCTCCTCGTCGCCCGCCGCGACGAACCCGGCGGCGGCCGCGAACTGCGCGTCCTCCTCGTCGTGGGGAAGCCCGCGGAGCGGACGGTGCGTCTCGGGGAGGAGTAGCGCCGCCACCTACCCCTCGAAGAGCAGCTCCAGGTACCGCCGGAACTCCCGCAGGTGGGCGGCGACGACTCCCTTCCGCCCGAGGACCCGGGCCATGATGAAGGCCCCCTCGATGACCGCGTTGGAGTGGTCGGCCAGGAGATCGAAGTCCACGGGCGCGCGCGGCGGGTGGACGGCGGCCGCCTCCCGGAGCGCCGCCCCGAAGCGCTTCCGCCACCCCCCGAGGGCCTGCCCCAGGATCCGGCGCACCGGCGGGGTCATGAGGTCCTTCTCGTAGCAGTAGGAGGCGAGGAGGCAGCCGGGATCCCCCTCCCCCGCCCCCTCGACCGCCTCGGCGAGGAGGCCGACCACGAGGAGCACCCGCTGGAGCGGGTCGTCGGAGAGGGTCCGCGAGCGCACTCCACGCCGTCGCGACTGTCAGCAGCACTAGACCGAGAACATGAGATGTAGATGAGTTCATAGTCAGTTGAATTGGGCTGGCATATCGAGTCAACTGAACTCACCCTTGGCCGCACGCGCCCTGGCGGACGAAGCCGGTGAGACCAGCCGTTTGCCTGAGGGTGCCGTGCTGGCTGAGCACGTCAAGAGCCAAGCGGGACGGCCAAGGAGCCTACT
>JABWBI010000151.1 GCA_013360565.1 Candidatus Sumerlaeia bacterium
GGCGCTGCGGTCGCTGGCGGCCGGAGAGTTCGACGAGATGGTGCTGGCCCTGACCCGGCCGGAGACGATGCCGTCGCCCGACGAGCCGGTGACGAGCGGCCCGGGCTTCGGCTGCACCTCGGCCGACTTCGCGGCACTCAGCGGGGCGGCGCTGATCGAGGCGGTGGCGACGAGCGACTACGAGTGCATGCGGCCGCTGTTCACGTTCGACGCGGACGTGGCGACGGTGATCTCGCAGGCGAACGTGAACCTCTTCGCGGCGCAGATCACATCCGAGGCGGGGGACGTGGCGGCGAACGCCGCGCGCCTCCGGCAGATGGCGCTCTACTTCCAGATCGCGTTCTACCACGACTACTACGAGGCCTCGGTCAACTACGACGGCGCGACGCGGACGGCGGCGCAGAGCGCGCTGATGGCGATCGCCAACAGCCCGCAGTTTCTGCAGGACGGGGCGGCGCTGAGCACGCTGCGCCAGCAGTGGACGACGAGCATTGACTCGACGGACGGCTCGGTGCTGGCGGTCAGCCGCTTCCACGACCTCTTCCAGCGCTGGGAGGCGAACCCGGCGCTGGCGTCGAGCAACGTCGAGCGGCTGACGATCTACGGCATCCTCTTCACCCTGTCGCGCCAGATCGGCAACAGCGCGGGCCTGGGCATGGCCAGCCCGTGGTACAGCGCGGTGCCCGCCGCGCTGGTGGAGGACCTGGCGACCCTCGCCCACACGACGTCGTACAACGGCCTGACACAGTACCTCGTCAACAACGCCGTCTACGACCTCGGGCACATGAGCGCGCTCGACCCGGCGACGCGCGCCCTCGGCCACGAGCGGCTGAGCCAGACGCTCGACATCCAGGCGCAGCACTCGGGCCCGTGGCTCTGGGCCATCCTCGCGCTCGAGCAGTTCTTCGGCTCGATGGAGTTCGACGGAACGCCCGTCGACGGCGCGCAGATCCGCGCGGATCTGACGGCGATCGTCTTCCCGGACACGCACACCTTCGAGAGCGGCAGCCTGATCTTCCGCACGGGGCTGCCGAAGGCGACGGTCGACCTGCTCTACGACGCGCTCCAGGAGGTCGACAGCCAGTATTTCCGCGCGACGGCGTACACGGCGCCGGTCGCGGGCGACACGAACCCGGACATCGAGATGTACCTGTACGAGTCGCGGGCCGACTACGTCGCCTACCAGACGTTCCTCTTCGGCCTGAGCACGGACAACGGCGGCATCTACATCGAGGGCGACGGGCGGTTCTACACCTACGAGCGGACGCCGCAGGAGAGCATCTACACGCTCGAGCAGCTCCTGCGCCACGAGTACACGCACTATCTCAACGGCCGGTACCTGATCCAGGGGCTCTTCGGTCAGGGGCTCTACCAGAACAACCGGATGGTCTGGATCGAAGAGGGCCTGGCCGAGTACATGGCCGGCGCGACACGCGTCTCGGGCGTCCTCCCGCGCGAGGCGCTCATCGGCCAGATCGCCACCGACGGCACGGACCGGCTGACGGTGTCTCAGATCATCGCGGCGACGTACTCCGGCGGGTTCCAGTTCTACCGGTACGCGGGCCTGTTCTTCCTCTTCCTGCGCGAGCAGCACCCGGAGATCTTCGTCGACCTGCTTTCGCGCATCCGGGCGAACGACGCCGGGCAGGTGGACGCGCTCTACGCCCAGCTCTCGGCGGACATGGCGCTGCAGGCCGAGTACAGCGCTTTCCTCGACGCGCAGGTGGCCGACTTCCAGGCGCAGTCGGTGATCTTCGCCGAGGACGTGCCGACGGCGCGGACGCCCGTCTACGTCGTCGCGGGCAACCAGGCCGCGCTCCAGGCGGCGTGCCAGACCGCCGGGCCGAACATCTCGCCCTCGCTCACCGTCGCCGACCGCCGGTTCCGCTACAGCGACACGATCACGGTGAACGTGGTGGCCCCGCCGGCCCTCCTCGCCGCGGCGCAGCGGCAGGCGATCGACGGTGCGATCAACCAGCAGCTCGTCACTCTCACGCCCCAGATTCTCAACTTCAGCTCGGCCGTCGCGTGGTTCGGCGACTTTCAGCCCAACGGCAATCAGGCGACGGCGACGTATTTCATCGAGGGGCCGTACAACAGCTCGGCCGGCCCGAACCTGCACGTCGACCCGCCGAGTCTCGGCTTCGGCACGCAGTTCCTGGCCGACGGCCCAACACCGGGGCAGACCATCACGGTCACCTCGATCGGCTCGGTGCCGCTCGAGATCACGGGCATCAGCCTGACGGGCACCCACGCCGGCGAGTTCACACTCTCGGGCGACACGGGGCTCAACGTGGTCGCGCCCGGGGACGACGTCAGCGTGCAGGTCGCCTTCGACCCGTCCACCCCCGGCCTGAAGGAGGCGGCGGTGCGCGTGAACTCGGATGCGAGCGGCCAGCCGGCGTTCGACATCCCTCTGACAGGGACGGGCGCGATTCCCGTCGTCCACCACGTCGACCTGAGTGCGCCGGCGTCGGGCGATGGGACCTCCTGGGCGATGGCGTTCAACACAATCCAGGAGGCGATCAACGCGGCCAATGCGACGGATCAGGTCTGGGTGGCCGACGGCGTCTACGGTGAATCGATCGTGATGGCGAGCGGCGTGCGGCTCTACGGCGGCTTCACAGGCCTCGGGGGCCTGGAGGAGGTCTCGCTGGCGCAGCGCGACTTCCAGGCGAACGAGACCGTCATCGACGCGGGCGCGGTCGTCGCCGGCGGCCCGGCGGACCACGTGGTCACGATGGACGGCCTGATCAACGCGCGGCTCGACGGCTTCACGGTCACCGGCGGCGAGGCGAGCGGGACGGGCTTCAACCCGTTCGGCGGGGGGCTGTGGATCTGGCAGTGCAACGACTCGAACACCGTCGCGAACTGCACGGTCACGAACAACACGGCGCTGCGCTACGGCGGCGGCATCTTCCTCTACAACTCGAACTGCGTGGTGGAGAACTGCCGGATCATCGGCAACTCGGCGGGCGAGGGCGGCGGCGGCATGGACATGTCGTACGGCGCGCCGCGCATGACCGGCTGCGTCATCGCCAACAACAGATCGGACTTCACGGGCGGCGGCATCTCGATGCTGCTGGGCAACCCGGTGTTCGACCGCTGCCGCTTCATCGGCAACAGCGCCATGGGCCAGCGCGGCGGCGCGGTCTTTGGCCGCCTGTCGACGGAGCCGACCTTCCTGAACTGCCTCTTCAGCGGCAACACGCCCACCGGCAACTTCGGCTCGCTGCGCTTCGAGGAGCAGGCGGCGCCGTCGCTCTACCACTGCAACATCGTCGACAACGAGGGCGGCGGCATCGACCTCGAGCACACCGGCCCGACGACGATCGTGAACACGGTCATCGCGGGCAATGGCATCCGCGGTCTGCGCGAGGGCTTCGCCGAGGACGACCCGGCGGTCATCAGCAGCCTCTTCCACAACACGCCGGCACCCGACTACCGGGACCACGACACGGCATCCGAGCTGGCCGGCGCCGCCGCGATCAACGCGCTCGCCGAGGCGAGTCTCGTCGTCGACGGCAACCCGATGTTCGTGACGGGGCCCACGGGGACATGGACGGCGCCGCCGGCGCACGACCCGTCGCTCAACGTCTCGGTCTTCACCGACAGCGCGGCGTCTCTCACGCCGGGCGCGCTGGCCGGGCGCATCCTCAACCCGAACACGGCGCAGCGGCGGCAGACGCTGATTCTGGACAACACGGCGACGACGATCACGGCCGCCGGTGACACCACCAGCTTCGCGCCGCCGGGGGCGACCTACCGCGTCATGGACTACCACATCCCGGACCTCTCGCCGGCGGTCGACCGCGGGACGGCGATCAGCGCGTCGTTCGAGGCGATCGACATCGACGGGGACCCGCGGCCCGTCGACATCGCCGGCCAGGGCGTCGACGCGAACCCGCTCGCGATCCACGACATCGGCATCTACGAGGTTCAGCTCGATGGGCCCGAGATCAATGTCGTGCCGATGACGCTCAACTTCGCCGCGCGCGACATCGACGCGGGGCCGTCGGCCCCACAGATCGTGACGATCCACAACACGGGCGTCCTCCCGCTGACCTTCACCGGGCAGGGCATCCGCCTCAGCGGCGCGGGCCAGAGCGACTTCGGCTTCGCCGTCGCGCCGGAGACGACGCCCATCCCCGCGGGCGGTTCGCGGCAGGTCAGCGTCCACTTCGACCCGGCGACAGTGGGTTTCAAGCCGCCCCGGCTGCGGATCACGACCGACGACGCGACAGAGCCGGCCGTCGAAGTGCAGCTGACTGGCACGGGCACGGACCAGAACATCGCCGTCGAGCCGGTCGCGCTCACCTTCCCGGCGCGCGGTGTCAACAGCGGCCCCTCGCTGCCGCTGACGCTCACGGTCCGCAACACAGGCAACGGTGCGCTCAACTTCACGGGCGCGGGCATGGCGATCACCGGCGCGCAGGCGGCCAACTTCGCCTTCGCCGATCCGCCCATGACGGCGCCTCTCGCGGGCGGTGGACAGCGGACGGTGCAGGTCGTGTTCGACCCCGCGGCGCTCGGGGGACACAGTGCCGCGGTGACCCTGACGACCGACGACGCCGACACGCCATCGCTTCAGGTGCCGCTGACAGGCACCGGAGGCGTCCCGGGTCCGCTGGGCACGACGACCGAGGAGATCGTTGCGTACCTCCTCGGTCAGCTGGGCAACGTCCCGGGCGCGCTGGCGCTGTTCGACGTGAACAGCGACGGCCAGGTCGACGCCGGCGACATCGTCAGCAACCAGTGAACGGCCTGGACAGCCCGGCCGCGCCGCGCTGGGATGGGCGGCATGGCGGGGCGCGACCTCTTCGGCGACGGCGAGATCCGGCTCATCGTCCGCTGTGACGACATCGGTCTCAACCACGCGACGAATCAGGCCTTCGCCCGCGTGGCCCGCGAGGGCATTGTCACCGCCGCGTCCGTGATGGTGACGACGCCGTGGCTCGACGAGGCCGTCGAGATTCTGAGGGATCATCCCGCGCTCGACACCGGCGTCCACGTGTGCCTCAATAGTGAGTGGTGGCCCTACCGGTGGGGACCGGTGACGCCGGCCGATCGAGTGCCCTCGCTCGTCGACGAGTGGGGCCGATTCTTGCCGACGCGGGCGGCCGTGAAGGCGCGGTCGCCGAATCACGACGAGGCCGAGCGTGAGATGCGCGCACAGGTGGCCGCGGCCCAGTGCCGGGGCCTGACCATCTCTTACATGGACCACCACATGCTGACGATCGTCGCGGATCCGGGCCTGCGGGCGCGCTTCGAGGCGGTGGGCCGCTCCCTCGGACTCGCCCTCTCGGGCTGGTTCGGCGAGCGGCATGGGCCGGCGATCTACAGCGCCCCGCCCGAGAAGAAGGCGGAGGTCATGATCGAGGGGCTGCGCTCTCTGACGGAGCCGGGCCTGTATCTCGTGATGGCTCACCCCGCGCTGGACGAGCCGGAGATGCGCGCGCTGCGCGACCTCAATCCCGATGGGCTCGCGGACGTGGCGCGGCACCGGCAGGCGGAGATGGAGATGCTGTGCGACCCGCGCCTGCGCGAGGTCATCGCCGAACGGGGCATCGTGCTCACCGGCTACACGGAGCTGCGCGGGCGGTTCCTCTCACACATGGCGACGCCGGCGCTGTGGAGAGACCTGGCGTGACGGATGGTGTCAGAGCCCCCGGCTGGCGCCCCCGTCCACGAGGAGCGAGACGCCCGTGATGTGACGGGCCGGCTCGGAGGCCAGAAATGCGACCGCGGCGGCGAGCTCATCTGGTGTCGCCAAGCGCCCGGCGGGGATACTCGCCGCGGTCTGGGCCAGTTCCTCCTCGACACTGACACCCCGCTTCGCCGCGCGTGCGCCGGCGAGCTCGAGCGCCCGGTCGGTGGCTGTCGGGCCGGGGCCGACGGTGTTCACCGTGACGCCGTGCGCGGCGACCTCGGCGGAGAGTGTCTTGGTCATGCCGGCGAGACCCAGGCGGACGGCGTTCGAGATGATCAGATTGGGGATCGGCTCCCGGACGGCGCGCGACGCGATGCAGACGACCCGCCCCCACCCGCGCTCCTTCATGCCGGGAAGGACTGTGCGGATGAGGCGCACGGCGCTGAGAAACACGAGGTGGTAGGCGGCGATCCACTTCGCGTCGTCAGCCGCGTCGAAGGTGCCCGGCGGCGGACCGCCGGAATTGACGACGAGGATGTCGATGCCCCCCAGCTCCGCCGTGACAGCGGCGACGAGGGCGTCGATCGCACTAGCGTCGGTCAGGTCGGCGCGGTGTCCCACCACGCGCCCGGAGAGGCTCTTGGCCCGAACGCACGCGACGGCGGTGGCGAGGGCGGCCTCGTCACGCCCGCACAGGGCCACGTGGCAGCCCTCCTGCGCCAGGCGCTCAGCGCAGGCGAGACCGAGTCCGCGGCTCGAAGCGGCCACGAGCGCCACGCGTCCAGCGATGCCGAGGTCCATGACGCGTGCTCCTCAGGCGACCTTGAGGTCGACGACCGGATTGACAAGCGGCGTGAAGCCGTCGATGTGGCATTCGAGCGTCGCGCCGTGGTGCAGAACGGCGGCCCCCGGCGTGCCGGTGGAGATGATGTCGCCGGGCAGCAGCGTCATGATCCGCGAGTGGTACGCGACGAGGAAGTCGGGCGGGAAGGTCATGTTGGCGACGGCGTTCTCGGCGTGGACGCGGCCATCGATCACCGTCCGCACGCGCAGGGCGCTCACGTCGCCGACTTCGTCGGGCGTGCGGAGCTCGGGGCCGAGGGCGAGAAATGTGTCGAAGGACTTTGCCTGGGTGAGATTGCGCGGATTGCGGCGCAGGATGTCCTCGGCCGTCATGTCGAGGATCGTCGTGAACCCAGCGACGGCGTCGAGCCACGCCTCGCGCGGCACGTCGCGGCAGCGGCGGCCGATGACGATGCCCAGCTCGGCTTCGCCCGTCGTCCGCTCGGAGAGGAGAGGAATCCGGATCGTCTCGCCCGGGCCGATGATCGCGGTGTCGGGCTTCATGAAGCTCGCCGGCTCCGCGGTCGGCGACGTCTCGGCGAGGTCGGCCGCGTGCTCGCGGTAGTTGAGCCCGATGCCCCAGATCTTGCGCGGGCGGCGCAGCAGCGGGGCGAAGCGGACGCGCTGGCACGGGAC
>JABWBI010000152.1 GCA_013360565.1 Candidatus Sumerlaeia bacterium
GGATGAGCCGCGCGCTCGAGTTCCTCGGCAGGCGCGATCCGCGAGACCTGGCCGCCTGCGCGCGGCAGACGGAGGCGCACCTCAGGGCGATCGGAATCGAGTGACCGCTCACCGGCGCGGCGGCGTGGGCCGCCGTTGGCCGGCGAGGCGTGAAGTCAGAACGAGTAGGCGATGTTGTCCCACGGCCCGGCGTTGGTCAGGTCCGTCCGGACGGTTCCGAGGAGGTTGCCCCCCGTCACGCCCCCGAAGTGGTTCTGTCCCAGCCCCTCGGCGGTGTTGCGGATGATCAGGTTCCCGCTGAGCGTGGTCACCACGCCCTGCTCGTTGAAGGAGAGGTGATTGCCCTCGATCCGGTTGCCCTGCTGGGTCACGCGGATGCCGTTCGCCAGCGGGGCCCCGGAATTGAAGTTGCCGTCGCAGCTGTTGTCGCGGATCACCGCGTCGCCGGTCGCCAAGATGCCGTCCGCCGTGCACAGCGTCACCGAGCAGCCGATGATCTGGGCCGCCGCGCCGGCCGTGATCCCCGTGACGGTCGGGCCCCGCACGGTGCACCGCTCGACGATCGAGCGCGGGCCGGCGTCGATGCCCGCGGTCGTGTTCGAGGTGGCGGTGCAGGACTGGACGACCGAGCTCTGGCCGACGTCGATCCCAACGTCGTTGGCGGCGCAGACCGAGTCGCGGACGACGCACCCCGTGAAACCCTGGATGCCGGCCTCCGCATTCCCGGTGGCGGTGCAGCCCAGGACGTTCACGGCGTTGTCGCCCGTGATGCCCCGTCCGCCGTTGTCGGCGGCGACACAGCGCGACACGGTCGACTGAGCGCCGGCGGAGATGCCGTCCCCCGAGTTTCCCTCGGCGACACAGTCGACGATCAGCGAGTGTGAACCCGTGGTGATCCCGTCGCTGTTCTCGCGCACGACGCAGCCGGTCACGAGGGCATTGGAGCCCGCCTGGATGCCGTCGCCGAGACAGCCGGTGACGGTGAGCCCCTCGACGCGGGCGCCATCCGACTCCGAGAAGTCCAGGCCCTGCTCGGAGAAATTGCGGACGGTGCCGTTGCGGACCACGATGCCCACCCGGTTCTCGAGGGGGGCGGGCGGCAGGGTGGGAAATCGCTCGACGAGGATGCCCAAGCGGGCGAGGCCGAAGCTGAGCGAGGACGCCGAGCGGAGCTCGAACCCGCAGAGGTCGATCGTCACGTTGTCGCTGCGGATGAGAATCCCCGACATGCCCGGCTCGACGCGGTGATTGTCGGCGAAGTAGTAGGAACCCGGGTCGGTGATGATGAACTCGAAGCTGGCGTCGCCCGGCGTCGTCTGGTCGCTCAGCGGCGTCCGCGGCTCCGGCCCGGGCGTCGGCTGCGGGACGGCGGGGGGATTGAGCTGGCCGGCGAGTGCCGCCGGTGCAGCGAGTGTGAGAAGCGCGGAGACGATTCGCATGGGCCTCCCCCCTCAGAACTCGAAGTTGGCCCAGGCATTCGCGCTGCCCAGGCCGACACCTGCGACGTTGAAGACCGTGCCGGTGGAATTGTCCGCCACGATGTCGAAGTTCGGCGTGTTTCCACTCGCGCTGTTGCGGACGATCAGGTTGCCCGTCCCCGTGACCTGGATGCCGATGTCGGAGTCCGTCACGGCGTTCCCGTCGATCCGGCAGTCGTTGCCCGTCACGAGGATCCCCGCATTGCCGGTGCCGCCGGAACCGGCGCCGTCGACCGTGTTGTTGCGCACCTGGCAGTCCGTGGAGACCTCGATGCCATCGAAGACGATGCCCGCCACCGTGCAATCGGCCACCGTGCTGCCCTGGCCGGCATTGATGCCGTCCGAGTTCGAGTTGGAGACCGAGCAGCGCAGAACCGTGGCCCGCTGGGCAGCCCGGATGCCCGCCGTGAAGTTGGCCTCGACCGCGCAGTCGACGATCACACAGCCCGACCCCGCGTCGATCCCGAGGCTGTTGCTGCGAGAGACGCAGCCGATGACCGTCGTGCCCGTGCCCACGGTGATCCCCGGCGCTGTGTTCGACAAGGCCACGCACGACTCCACAGTGTTGTTGTTGCCGACGAGGAGCCCGGCCGTGGAGCAGCCGGTCACCCGCAGGTCCGCGAACTGCGACCCCTGCGCGCCGGTGCCCACGAGCCCCCCGCCGGGCCAGCTCCGCAGGGCGCCGTTGCGGACAGCCAGACCGTTCCGGGTGCCCTCGACCACGATGCCCGATCCAGCCCCCGGCACGCCGATGATCGGGAAGCCACCGAGGTCGATCGTCACCGCGTCGGAGCTGATCTCGATCCCGCTGCTGCCTGTCACGCCGGTCAAGGAAGCCGTCAGGTAGTACGAACCGGGCGCTTCGATCGAAACCGGGAGCGAGGAGATCGGCGTCCGCGGCTCGGGCCCGGGCGTCGGCTGCGGCGCGGCGGGAGGGTCGAGCGAACCGGCGAACACCGCCGGCGCGGCCAGCGCGAGTGTGGCCACGGGGAGAACAGTGCGGAGCATGGACAAACCCTCCAGGGCGGAGAACGCCGGAACTGCGGGGAATGGCCCCCTTCCCCTGGGGCGACTCTGCGGTGAGAAGGTGTGCCGCGTCAAGGAGATCGCGGCGACTGACCGCAATGCTTGCGAGGTGGCGGAACCGCGGGCCCTCCACTTTGCCCTTTACCGGGATCAGCGGGCCGGTCTATCTCTCGTCTCTTGCTGTGGTTGGAGGGCAACGCAATGGCTGTGAAACCGGGGGCGGCGTATTCGCCTGAGGCGGGATTCCCCGAGATCCACCCGGCGTTCAGCGATGCCGAGGCGAAGATCGAGAGTGGACGCTGCCTGTACTGCTACGATGCGCCGTGTGTGCGCGCGTGTCCCACCCACATCGACATCCCCAAGTTCATCGGGCGGATTCACACGGGCGACGTGATGGGGGCGGCGCGGGCGATCCTGGATGCGAACATCCTCGGGGGGACCTGCGCGCGCGTGTGCCCGGTGGAGGAGCTGTGCGAGGGCGCGTGCGTGGAGGTCGCGCTGCAGCGGCGTCCGATTCCGATCTCGGCGCTCCAGCGGTATGCGGTCGACCACGTGATGCACAGGCGGATGCGCCTGTTCGCTCCCGGCGCGCCGACGGGCAAGCGCGTGGCGATCGTGGGTGCGGGACCCGCGGGCCTCTCGTGCGCGTTCGAGCTGCGCCGCGCGGGCCACGCCGTGACGATCTTCGACGCGCGTGAACTCCCCGGCGGGGTGAACACGTACACGATCGCGCCGTACAAGCACTCGGTGGACTTCTGCCTGGAAGAGGTCGAGATCGTCCGCCAGATGGGAGTGGAGTTCCGCCAGGGCGTCCTGGTCGGGCGCGACGTGACATTCGAGGAGATCAGGAGCGGCTCCGACGCGGTCTTTCTGGGGCTGGGGCTGGGCCACACGCGGAAGATGGGCATACCGGGCGAGGACTTGCCGGGTGTCTGGGAGGCGCTGGCCTACCTCGAGGCCTCGCGAACCGCGCCGCCGGACAAGCAGCCGCGCGCGAAGGTCGTCGCGGTCGTGGGCGGAGGCAACACGGCCATCGACTGCGCGACCACCGCCGCCCGCCTCGGCGCGGAGATGGTGATGATCATCTATCGCCGCGGCCGCGCCGACGTGCCGGCTTTCCCCTACGAACAGGAGATCGCACGCATGGACGAGGTGCTCTTCGTGTGCAACACGCTGCCGGTCGAGGTCATCGCTCAGAACGGCCGTGCCAGCGCGCTGCGCTGTGTGCGCACGCAGCCGGGCCCGCCCGGCCCCGACGGCAAGAGCGCCTTCGAGGTCATGCCCGGCTCCGACCGCATTCTCGGCGCGGACCAGATCATCATGGCGCTTGGGCAGCAGCCGTGGGAGGCCGTGCCCGGCCTCGAGAATCTGAAGACAACGCGGGGCGGCCTGATCGAGGTCGATCCCGTGACCCATGAGACATCCATGCCCGGCGTCTTCTGCGGGGGCGACGCCATCAACGGCGGCGGCGAGGTCGTCGATGCCGTCGAGCACGGCAAGATCGCAGCCCGAGGAATTCACTGCCGGCTCTTCGGGCTGGACGCGGCCCGCCTGGGCCTGCCGGGTGACAACGGCAGCCCGCGGCAGACCTGGCACAGCGTCCGCCGGCCCAGTGACATCCGCCCGCCGGCGCCGGCCGTCGCCCCGGCGCACCACTGAGAGGAGACGCGCGCCATGACCGCTGATCTGAGCGTGGACTTCTGCGGCATCAAGAGCCCGAACCCGTTCTGGCTGGCCTCGGCGCCGCCGGCCAACAGCGCCTACCAAGTCATGCGGGCATTCGAGGCCGGGTGGGGCGGCGCCGTGTGGAAGACGATCGGCGAGCCGATCGTCAACGTCTCCTCACGCTACTCCGCCGTCGACCTCGAGCACCGGCGCGTCATGGGGCTCAACAACATCGAGCTGATCAGCGACCGGTCGATCGAGGAGAACCTGCGCGAGATCCGGGAGGTGAAGCGCCACTTCCCCGGCCATGTGGTCATCGCGTCCCTGATGGTCGAGAGCAAGCGCGAGGTGTGGCACGACATCGTCAGGCGAGCCGAGGACGCCGGAGCCGACGGGCACGAGCTCAACTTCGGCTGCCCGCACGGGATGAGCGAGCGGGGGATGGGCTCGGCGGTGGGGCAGGTCCCCGAGTACACGTGCCAGATCACCGAGTGGGCCGTCGAGGCCGCCACGAGGCCGGTCATCATCAAGCTCACCCCGAACATCACCGACATCCGCTTCCCGGGCCGGGCGGCCAAGCGCGGCGGCGCGCACGCCGTGTCGCTCATCAACACGATCAACTCGATCACGGGGATCGACCTGGACACGTTCGTCCCGCGCCCCATCGTCGGCGACGGCTCGACGCACGGTGGCTACTGCGGCCCGGCGGTCAAGCCCATCGCGCTCAACATGGTCTCGCAGATCGCGGGCGACCCGGAGATCGGGTTGCCGATCAGCGGGATCGGGGGCATCTCCACCTGGCGCGACGCGCTGGAGTTCATGCTGCTCGGCTCGACCACCGTGCAGGTGTGCACGGCCGTGATGCACCGCGGCTTCCGCATCGTCGAGGACATGATCCAGGGCCTGAGCGACTGGATGGAGTCGAAGGGCTTCACGGCGTGCACGGACTTCATCGGCAAGTCGGTGCCGCACGTGCGGGACTGGGGCAAGCTCGACCTCAACTACCGGATCGTCGCGAGGATCGACCAGGCGAAGTGTGTGGACTGCGGTCTGTGCTACATCGCCTGCGAGGACGGCTGCCACCAGTCGATCACAAAGGAGCGTGCCAACGGCCGGAACGTCTACACGGTCGTCGACGACCTGTGCGTGGGGTGCAACATGTGCTCGCTCGTCTGCCCATCCCCCGGATGCATCTCGATGGTCCAGGTCGACGAGGGCAAGCCGTTCGAGACGTGGGAGATGCGCATCGCCCGCACGGGCAGCAGCGCGGCGGCGTGGGCGGAGTCGATGGGGAAGCACTGAGCCGCGGCGGCGGCCTCAGCGGGCGGCCTCGGCCAGCCTGATCCTCTGCCGCCGGCCCGCCCCCGGGAAGCGGTACTCGCGGGGCGGGGCTCCGCGCTCGGCGTTGAACCGGTCGCGCCACGCGGGAAAAGCGTCGCGCATGTGGCGCTTCCAGGCGCGTTCATCGCGCGCGAGCGCCTCGAGGACCTCCGCCATCTCGATCCCGCCCATCGAGACGAGACACTGGAGCTGCGTCTCCTCGACGCCCGCGACGGCCACGCGGGCGTTGGGAATCGTCCGCGCCGCGCGGAGGACGAGATCGCGCCGCCGCCGGATAACCTGCGGGTCCCAGAGGGGGTGACCGGCGAGGGGCGTCCCCGCCTTCGGGACGAAGAGGCCGATGTTGAGCGAGATCTCGCCCAGGCGGCCGCGGGGACGCTGGATCTTCGTCATCAGAGCGCGCAGGCGGCGCGCCTGCTCGGGGATCATCAGCGCGTCGTCGTCTGTCTCCCCGGGCAGGCCGATGATGTGGTAGAGCTTGAGATTCTCGACGCCGCGCTCGGCGCACGCCGCGACAACGGTCTCGAGCGTCTCGTCGTCGATCATCTTGTGAATGAGGTGGCGCAGCCGCGGGCTGGCGGTCTCCGGGGCGAGGGTCACCGTCCGCTGGTCGCTCGCCACGAGCGTCTCGACCATCTGCGGCGTGAGGTCCTCGGCGCGCAGCGAGCTGAACGAGATCTTGAGCCCCGCGTCGAGGCAGCGGCGGCAGAGCTCGTCGATCTGGTGGTGACTGGCGACAGCGCTGGAGACGAAGCCGAAGAGATCGGTGTGCGGTCGCCACCGCTCGACCGTGCGCCAGATCTGCTCGAGCGGGCGGTTGCGATAGGGCCGGGTGCGGTGGCCGATGTAGCAGAACTGACACTTGTACGGGCAGCCGCGGGAGATCTCGATCAGCACGCGGTTCGGGAACTCCGCGTGCGGTGAGAGGATCTCCGTCGCGCAGTCGCTCGCCGACAGGCACACCGGCTCGGGCCGCGCGACGTCGAGCAGCTCGTGATCGCGACGTTCGGCGAGACGCCCAACGCGAACGCACTGGCAGCGTTCCTCCACGCAGCGGCCGGAGGGCATCCGCTCCGCACGACGGAGCTGCTGCGCCATCTCGTCGGGCGAGGCGTCCTCAAGTACGCCGACGGGCGCTGGTCGATCCCCGAGAGGCTGTCGGACGAGGGTCTGCCGCGAGGGCTCGTGGAAGCGCTCGACGCGCGCATCGCATCGCTCGATCCGGTGGCGCGCAGGCTGGGACAGGCGCTCGCGGTGCTCGGGGGAGACGTGCAGCTCGCGACGGCGATGGCGCTCGCAGACGACGACGAGACCGAGGCCGACGATCGCGAGCGCGCCGTGTTCGCGGCGCTCGACACGCTCGAGTACGAAGAGATCCTCGCGAGCTCTGCCGGGACCTACCGCTTTCGCCACGACGGCCTGCGCGAGGCGCTGCTGCGGAGCCTCGATCCGTCGCGCCGCCGCGCACTGCATCTGCGCGCGGCGGAGGTGCTGCTGGGCGACCCGTCCGCCGATCGCGAG
>JABWBI010000153.1 GCA_013360565.1 Candidatus Sumerlaeia bacterium
GGGGGCCGTGGCCGCCGTGGCCGCCGCCGCGAGGGCAACCGGATCGCCGAGGGGGGGGCGCCAGGGGCCGAATCTCCCGGAGAGGCACCCCTGGGCGCCGCTGCCCTCGCAGAGGAAACGGAGTCCGGGAATTCCGCACCGGACGAATTCGTCTCGGTTGACGAGTACCTCGGAGACGAGGAGCCTGAGGCCGAACTCGAACCGGTGAGTGAGGCGCCGGACGAGGAAGACGTCGCCGCTCCGGAGTCGACATCCGGAGAGCCCGACGCCGCCAAGCGGCCCCGGCGCAAGACGGCCGCCCGCAAGCGGTCCCCCGCCGCGGCCAAGAAGAAGCCGGCCGCCAAGCGGGCTGCCCCGCGCAAGAAGAAGGTCGAGGACACCCCCAGCGAGGAGTGAGCTGGTGGCTGACCCGGCCCGCGATTTCGTCCACCTCCACCTGCACAGCGAGTACAGCCTGCTCGACGGGGCCAATCGCATCCCCGCCCTGTGCCGGCGCGTCAAGGAGCTCGGCATGGCCGCCGTGGCCCTCACGGACCACGGCAACATGTTCGGCGCGCTCCAGTTCCAGCGCACCGCACGGGAGCTGGGCGTTCGGCCCATCCTCGGCTGTGAGGTCTACGTCGCCTCCGGCTCCCGCCACGACAAGCGTCCGGGCACTCAGCGCGGCACCTGTCATCTCCTGCTCCTCGCGAGAACCACCGCGGGCTATCGCAATCTGTGCAAGCTCTCCTCAATCGGCTTCCTCGAGGGGTTCTACTACAAGCCGCGGGTGGACATGGAAACCCTGGCCCAGCACGCCGAGGGGCTCGTGTGCACGTCCGCCTGCCTCAAGGGCGCCGTGCCCCGCGCCCTGCTCGAGGGACGCGAGGACCAGGCGGTGGAGCTGGCGGGGCGGCACCGCGAGATCTTCGGCGCGGAAAACTACTTTCTGGAAATCATGGACCACGGCATCCCCGACCAGCATGCCGTCAACCGCCAGATCATCCCCCTGGCCAAGCGGCTGGGCATCCCCCTCGTGGCGACGAACGACGCGCACTACCTGTGCCGTGAGAACGCCGAGCACCAGGACGCCGCCATCTGCATCCAGACCGGGAAGGTCCTCACCGAGACCGAGCGGCTGCGATTCTACAACGACCAGTTCTACGTGAAAGACCCGCGCGAGATGTGGGCCCTCTTCGCCGAGCGGCCCGACGCGCTCCTGGCCACGCGCCAGATCGCCGAGATGTGTCAGGCGCAGATCGAGACCGGTGAGTACCACCTGCCCGTCTTCGAGTGCCCCGGGGGGAAGACCCAGGATGTCTACCTGCGCGAGCTGGTGGACCAGGGCCTCGCCCGGCGCTATGGCACGGTCCGCCCGGAGGTCCGCGAGCGGGCGGACTTCGAGCTCCGCGTCATCCACGAGATGGGCTTCGACGGCTACTTCCTCGTTGTCTGGGACTTCGTCCGGTACGCCAAGGAGCAGGGGATCCCCGTCGGCCCGGGCCGGGGTTCGGCCGCCGGTTCCATCGTCTCGTATGCCCTCGGCATCACCGAGCTGTGCCCGCTCGAGCACGGTCTCCTCTTCGAGCGGTTTCTCAACCCCGGGCGCAAGACGATGCCCGACATCGACATCGACTTCTGCTTCGAGCGCCGCGGCGAGGTCATCGACTACGTCAAGCGGCGCTACGGCGCCCGCAATGTCGCCCAGATCATCACGTTCGGGCGACTCAAGGCGAAGGCCGCGATCCGCGACGTCGGCCGCATCCTCGACGTCCCGCTGAGCGACGTCGACCGCCTCGCCAAGCTCGTCCCCGAGGGGCCCAAGGCCACGCTCGCGACGGCGCTCCAGACCGTCCCCGAGCTCAAGCAGGCCGTCGAGGCGGACGACGTCACGCGCCGGCTCTTCGAACTCGCGGCGGCCCTCGAGGGCACCGTCCGCCACGCCTCGACACACGCCGCGGGCGTCGTCATCGCCGACCGCGATCTCACCGAGTATCTGCCGCTCTACCAGCCGGCGGGGACGCGGGACCTCGTCACGCAGTTCACGATGACCGAGGTCGAGGAGATCGGCCTCCTCAAGATGGACTTTCTGGGCCTGAAGAACCTCACGATCATCGAGCGCACCGTGCGCCAGCTCGAGCGCACGCGCGGCGTCAAGATCGACTGGGACGCGATCGGCCTCGACGACGCCCCGGCCTACGCGCTGCTCTGCTCGGGCGACACGGACGGCGTCTTCCAGCTCGAGTCGCCGGGCATGCGGTCGCTGGTCATGCAGGTCAAGCCGTCGCGGTTCAGCGACATCACGGCGATCCTCGCGCTCTACCGGCCGGGCCCCCTCGAGAGCGGCATGGCGACGGCCTTCGCCGAGCGCAAGCACGGCCGCCAGAAGTTCAAGTACGATCATCCCCTCCTCGAGCCCATCCTGGCCGAGACCCACGGCGTCATCCTCTACCAGGAGCAGGTGATGCAGATCGCGCAGAGCCTGTCAGGCTTCTCGCTCGCCGACGCCGACTCGCTCCGCAAGGCCATGGGCAAGAAGATCGCCGAGGTCATGCAGCAGCAGGAGGCCAAGTTCCTCGACGGGGCCGTCGCCAACGGCGTCGCCCGCCCGCTGGCCAAGCACATCTGGGATCAGATCGTCACCTTCGCCGGCTACGGCTTCAACAAGTCCCACTCGGCCGCCTACGCCGTCATCACCTACCGCACCGCCTATCTCAAGGCGCACTTCCCCGTCGACTACATGGCCGCTCAGCTGACGAACGAGATCAGCGGGTCGAATGCCACCGAGTCGATCGCCCGCTACATGGCCGTCTGCCGGCCGATGGGCATCCGCATTCTGCCGCCCGACATCAACCACAGCTTCGCCGAGTTCACCGTCGAGGGCTCCGACATCCGCTTCGGCCTGGAGGCCATCAAGAACGTCGGCCACGCCGTCGCCACCGCGATCAGCGACGAGCGCGAGCGCGCCGGCCCCTTCCGGTCGCTCCAGGACCTGTGCGAACGGGTGGACACGGCAAAGGTCAACGCCAAAGCGCTCGAATGCCTCATCAAGAGCGGCGCCTTCGACACCGTGGGGCTGCACCGCAGCCAGCTGCTGGCCATGCTCCCGGAGGTCCTCGAGATCAGCTCCACCCTCGCCCGCGAGCGCGCCAGCGGTCAGGAGTCGCTCTTCGCTCTCGACGCGGCCGCTCTCGAGCCCGCCCGGGTCGCGCCGCCCGACATCCCCGAGTGGCCCGAGTCCGAACGCCTCGCCCACGAGAAGGAGCTCCTCGGGACCTACCTCTCGGGCCATCCGCTCGACCGCCACGCCGAGCCGCTGGCCGGCGTCGACCTCACGGCCACGACCGACCTCGGCGCGCTCACCAACGGCGCCAAGGTCGACCTGCTCGGCCTCGTGCGTGCCATCCGCCCGATCACGACGAAGAAGGGCGACAAGATGGCCTTCGTCACCGTCGAGGACTACCACGGCACCGCGGATGTTGTCGTCTTCTCCGACGCGTATGAGAGGCACCGCGCACTGCTGGTCATCGACCGCGCGATCTGGATCCGGGGGACATGGCAGGTCCGCGACGAGCGCCGCAGCGTCATTGTCAACGAGATCCTCGATCCCGCCGAGGCGGCGAAGGCCGCCCCGCGCTGGATCACCATCGACCTGCCACCGCTCGACGGCGTCAACGGCGGCGCCGATCACCTCCTCAACCACCTCGCCGAGATCCTCCGGCAGCACCCCGGCCGCTGGCGCGTGCGCCTCGCCGTTCCCACGCCCGAGGGCATCGCCCAGCTCGAGACGCCCCTCTCGGTCACACCGGGCGAGGATTTCGACGCGGCTGTCCGCGCCGCCGTGGCCGAGCTCGAATCTCTCGCGGCGGCTCCGCCTTTGACAACGGGATGAGCCCCGGCGATGATTGGCGTGCGCAGGGGCGCAGCGTGCTGCGCCCCTGCACCGTGAAAACCCCCTGGAGGCCCCGCCCATGAGCCTCGCCGTCCTCGACTTCGAAAAGCCGCTCTACGAGAAGATCGACGAGCTCGACAGGCTCCGGGCGAAGGACAAGCCGACGTCGGCCGACGCCCTGCGCCTGCGCACTCTCGAGGGCGAGATCGAGCAGCTCCGGCGCGAGATCTACGGCGGGCTGACGCCCATCCAGCGCATCAAGATCGCCCGCCACATGGCCCGGCCCCGCTCGCTGGACTACGTCCAGTATCTCTTCTCCGGCTGGACCGAGGTCCACGGCGACCGGGGCTTCGCCGATGACCAGGCCTGCCTCGCCGGCTACGCCCGCTTCGACGATGTCCCCTGCGCCGTCATCGGCCAGCAGAAGGGCAAGGACACGAAGGAGAACCTCGCCCGCAACTTCGGCATGATGCACCCCGAGGGCTACCGCAAGGCCCTGCGCATCATGAGAAACGCCGTGAAGTTCGACATGCCGATCTTCGTCTTCATCGACACGCCCGGCGCCTACCCCGGCATCGGCGCCGAGGAGCGCGGCCAGGCCGAGGCCATCGCCCGCAACCTCCTCGAGATGGCCCGCATGCCCGTCCCCATCCTCTGCACCGTCATCGGCGAGGGCGCCAGCGGCGGCGCGCTCGGCATCGGCGTCGGCGACCGCCTGCTCATGCTCGAGAACTCCTGGTACTGCGTCATCTCCCCCGAGGGCTGCGCCTCCATCCTCTTCCGCGATGCCAGCCACGCCCCCCGGGCCGCCGAAGCACTCAAGCTCACGGGTCCCGACCTCGTCGCTCAGGGCATCGTCGACGAGGTCATCCCCGAACCCCCGGGCGGCGCCCACCGCGACTTCGAGACCACGGCCAAGAACATCCAGGAGGCGCTCCGCCGCCACTTCGCCGAGCTTCAGCACAAGGACGGCCCCACGCTCGTCGAGGAGCGCTATCAGCGCTACCGGCGGATGGGGGTGTTTGAAGAGTGACGGGTGAAGGACCCGCCGGGACGGATCAGCGTCTCACGCCGCCTCGTCGCTCGCCGCCCCCCCCGGCACCTCGGTCTGCCGGCGGTGGCCCTTCTTGAAGAACTTCAGCCGCATGTGGGCGATCGAGTAGCGCGGGCAGACGTCCTCGAGCTCGTATGTCACGCCGTGCTCGTCGAAGATCGCCTTCGTGCTGGCGTCGATGAGATAGCACTGCTGGTCCAGCGTCGCGTACACCGCCACCGAGAACTGCGCGGGCAGCGCGGCCAGCAGGCCGGCGAACTCCTCGGCCTCGAGCCGGATCTTGTAGAAGAGCTCCATCGTCATGGCGGGCAACCCTGGGGCTGAACTTCACCCCTAGTATCGGACGCCCCGCGGCGGACGATGAGCTTTTCGAGAGAGGAAACCCCCGCTCTGGGGGAGAAAACGCGGTCAGGCCCCACCCGGGGTGCTCCAGACGCGGAGCCCCTCGAAGTCGAAGTTGAAGTCGATGATCTGCGTCCCGGCCGCCTCGAGCGCCCGGCGGACGCTGTGCTCGCGGTTGCTCGCGGCCATGAAGAGCAGGCACCCCCCGCCCCCGGCCCCGAGCGCCTTGCCGCCCAGAGCACCGGCGCCGAGGGCGACCTCGAAGAGATGGTCGATCTGCGCGTTGGTGATCGACCCGTCGAGCTCCTTCTGGCACGCCCAGTGCTCGGCCAGCAGCCCGCCCAGCGCCGGTGTGTCACCCGTCATCAGCGCCGTCTTCACCTCGTGCGCGATCGCCTTGAGGCGGTGGAGCGCGCGCGTCGTCTTCGCCTCGCCCCGCAGGTAGTTGCCCATCACGTTCTCGATCAGATTGCCCGACAGCCGCGACTTGCCCGTGTAGCACAGCACCAGGTGCTTCTCGAGCTCGAGCACCACCTCCCGCGCGATGTGCAGCTGGGACGACGACACGGCCGGGTCCAGAAACTCGATGAAGTTGATCCCTCCGAACGCCGCCGCGAACTGGTCCTGCTTGCCCCCCGCGATCCGGAGCTCCTGCAGCTCAAGCTGGCGCGCGAGCTGCGCGATCTCGTGCGGCGAGAGCTTACGCGCCTGCAGGTGATTGAGCAGCCCGATCAGCGCCACGCCGATCGACGCCGACGAACCCGTCCCCGAGCCCGGCGGCGCGTCGCACCGGACGTAGAGGTCCATCCCCTGCTCGATGCCCAGCAGCCGGATCGCCGCCTTCACCATGTCCAGATTGCCGTCGTACTCGATCTCGCGGAAGCCCTTGACCTCCACGAACAGATCGAAGTCCGCCGAGAACATCTTGATCGCGCCGTCCGCGCGCGGCACCAGCGTGGTGTACGTGTACCGGTTGATCGCCGCGTTGACCACAGCCCCGCCCTCGCGCTCGCTGAACGGAGGCACATCGGTGAATCCGCCGGCGAAGTCGAGGCGGATCGGCGCGCGGGACTTGACCGTCCTCGCCTCAGGCATGGCCGCTCCTCCTCACACGCACGTGTAGGCCCCGTCCACCACCAGGTCGTGCCCCGTCACGTAGCTGGCCGCGTCGCTCGCCAGAAAGACGGCGACGCCGCCGATCTCCTCGGGCCGGCCCAGCCGCCGCAGCGGGGTCGCCTCGATCCACTGCTGCCGGTGGTCGCTCTGCGTCTGAATCATCTTCGTCTCGATGTTCCCCGGCGAGATCGAGTTGACCCGGATGCCGTGCTCGCCCCACTCGGCCGCGAGGTAACGCGTCATCATGATGACCCCGGCCTTCGAGACGCTGTAGGCCAGATGCGACCACGGCTCGTCGGCCACATGGCCGCTCATGGAGGCGGTGTTGATGATCACGCCGGGCTGGTGACGCTCGAGGAAGTGGCGGCCCGCCGCCCGCGCACACCAGAAGACGCCGTCGAGGTTCGTCGCCATGATCTTGCGCCACACGTCGTCCGTGCAGCCCGCCGCCGAGTGGTCGAGGAGAATGCCCGCGTTGTTCACCGCGATGTCCAGCCGCCCCAGCGCCTCCACCACGTCGACGAGCATCCGGTCGACCTGCGCGCTGTCCGCGACATCGACGCTCAGCGTCAGGGCCTGACGCCCCCGCTGGCGGATCTCGTCGGCCGTCGCCGCCCCCTC
>JABWBI010000154.1 GCA_013360565.1 Candidatus Sumerlaeia bacterium
GGGCCGCGCCGCCGTTGGCCGCGACGAGCTGGGGCGCGCCGAAGGTGTTGGGGCCGGTGCTCGGAATGCGGAAGATGCACTCCTCCTGAACCGCGCCCGAGGTGTCCTCGAAGCACAGGACGTAGAGGTTGTCGTTGGCGTCGGCGACGATGTCGCGGATGTTGGTCAGCGCCGTCTCGAAGCTCGACCCGGCGTCATTGGGATCCACGCCCTGGATCTGCTGCTCACTGGCGATCACGGTGACGGTGAGCCCGTCGTAGAGCAGGATGGAGTCCTCGGTCCCCTCGTTGCCGAGCGGCCCGTCGTTGGCCTCGCTCTCGAAGAAGGCGATGGCGCCGGTCGAGAGCAGGGCGCAGCCGCTGGGATCGGAGTCGAAGTCATCGTCGAGCACGTTGTAGGAGGCGAGGATGTCGTCCCGCAGGAGGGTCTGCGCCCGGGCGAAGAGCGCCGAGGGGACGCCCGCGTGGTTGCGAATGCGCAGCATGTTCTCCTCCCCGTCGGGCATCGTGACGTAGAGGTCGCGGTTGTCCCCGATGGCCAGGGAGCGGCCGTTGATCGTGAAGTTCGGCACTCCCGAGAGCAGCGGGTCGGCGGTGTCGAGCAGCTGCTGCTCGGTGCAGTAGACCTCCTGGAACGTGGCCGTGCCGCCGGCGTAGGTGTAGCGCAGAATGCCCTCGGCCGAGGTGTCTCCCTCGTGGTGGAAGATGTACAGGTCTCCGGCCGCGTTGCACTCGATCAGCAGCTGGCCGAAGTTGCCGAAGTTTGTTCCCCCGGCGGCCTCGAGCGCGCTGCCGGAGATGAGGACCGAGGTCGAGGGGGTGCCGGCCGGGTCGGCGATGCGCAGGATCGTGCCGTCGACCGGCTCGTCCAGCATGAAAGACATGGTCAGCGCCAGAGAGCCGTCGGGGAGCACACACAGGTCGGCTGCTCCGAAGTCGTCCGAGCCGAGCGTGGAGGTTGTCTGGCCCCAGCCGGCGTTGACCTGGCTGTAGCTCTGGACGAGCGTCAGGGCGCTGTTCGTGGCGCTGGCCGAGACGCGGTAGATGCCGTTGGTGGTCGTGTCGGCGGCCGTCCCCGAGTCGATGATGCAGTACAGGTTGCCCGTGGCGTCGTCGACGTCGATGGCGGTGACCGCCGTGGCCCCGGCGGGCGCGACGCCCGGCTGCACGACGGCTGCGGCGGGGCCGTAGGTGAAGCCCGGACCCGGATTGGTGTCCGGAATGCGGATGATCGACTGATTGGTGCCGCCGGCACTGGCCGAGATGTAGACGTTGTCGTTCGCGTCGCTCGTCAGGTCGCGGGGCGAGACCAGATCGGTCCCCGCGCCGATGGCGGCGAGCATGGCAGCCTCCGAGGCGATGACGGAGAACTCGGTGCTGGCCAGCGACGTGGCGTACTGGATGCGGATGAGGGCCTCCAGACCGTTCACGGAGAGCGGCTCATTCTCGAAGTAGACGAACGACCGGTCGCTCAGGAGCGCGAGGCCCCATGGGTCGGAGTCGTTGTTCGACGCCTGGGTGAACCCCAGGATGTCTGTCTCATTGACGAGCACGCTGGCCCGGGTGTCCGAGACGGCGGCGGATGCCCCCGCCGTCAGCAGCCCGGCGATCAGAGCCGCGATCGAAGCCTGTCTCATGTCACTGAACCTCCCTTTCCGGGTGTCTCTTTCGCCGGGGCAGCGCCCCGCCAAGGTCTGTCAGTCCGGCCCCAGGAGCGTCAGGCCGGCGGGGATGCCCAGCTGGCCGATCGTCTCGAGGAGAGCGGTGATGATGTGCTGCGGCTCTTGCCGCACGTCGAGATCCTGCTCGATGTGGATGAACCGCCCGCTCGACGTGGCGGCCGAGGAGGTGCAGGCCAGCGCCCACTGAACGCCGTTGGTGTAGCGCCCCTCCGTCGTCGTGCCCGCGCCGAGGAAGTTCACGTCGGCGTTGTAGACACCGGCGACGGTGAGATCGGTGCCGTCGGCGAAGAAGTTCTGGGCGTTGATCCGCGCCTTGAGCACCTGAGAGAAGTTGGTCAGAGGCGGGGTGTAGGCGATGCCCTCGGAGATGATCACGTCGATCGGCTCGGCGCCCCACGTCGCCTGGCTGAAGCCATGGAGCTGGACCGTGTAGTGCGAGGGGAACGCCCGCGTGTACTGCTCGTGGGCGACATGGAAGACCGTCGCGATCGAGTGCGAGGGGTCGGAGATGCGGTAGGGCTGACCGCCGGAGTCGGTGCCGTCGCAGGGCGTGATCACGGTCGAGTTGCGGCGGTGCGCGCCCGCGACCATCAGCACCCGGGGGCGGATCGGGAGGAGCATCGCCGCCCCCTCCTCGTGGGTCAGCGAGTCGAAGATGACGTGCGGCACCTCGATCGCCAGGCGGGTGACGGTGTCCGGGTCGAAGACGTACGTGCCCCAGCCGTGGAAGTTGGCCTCATCAGCATTGTCGAGCTCCATGAGGATGTACCAGACGTCGCCGGACGTCGTGTCGTTCCACTGCACGACCTCGTAGTCGATGAGGGGGGCGTAGAAATTCGCCCGAGGGAAGTCGCCGGCCAGCATGAGGTCGAAGATGAAGCGGAAGCGCGTGCGGTCGAGGCCGGTGGGGATGTCGAAGATGTCGTCGTCCTGGGTTGTCGCGATCTTCGGCCGGTCCAGCGCCGAGGCGTCGAGGTTCGTCAGATAGGTCGTGAGGTTGTTCGTGCGCGTGCGGAGCGCGACGGTGCCGTCTGCGGTGCTGAAGGTGTGGGCCCCGAGGGTCGACGAGGTGACGTCGGTCACCACGAAGAAATCGGCGCCGTCGGGATCGCCCTCCATCCAGAAGGGGCCGACATTGATGCGCTGGATGGAACCCGAGCCCGTGGCGGTCTCGGTGTCGAGCGGCGGCGTGAGCTGCACCGCGTGCGTGGCATAGGTCGTGGCGAGCGTGACCCCGTCCGGACCCGTCCAGCCCGACGTGCTGCTCAGGCCGGTGAAGCCGTAGCCGTTGTTGTCCGGCAGCGTCAGCGCGCGGAGGTCGCCGATGGGGTCGGAAGCCGGAGTGTCGGCGGGCGAGCCGTAGACGACGCAGTCGACGATGTTCCCCGAGGGATCGAGGAGGACCGCGGCGTCGGTGTTCCGCGTCAGGCCCGGCTCGAGCTCGACCGTGATCGAGAGACCGTAGGGCTGCGCCGTCACGCCGCTGTTGTCTCCCGCCGGGGCCGCGGGGTCGACGAAGGTGATGACGCAGAACTGCCCGGCGCCGAGCGGGGGCACGGAGAGCGAGGCGGGGGCAAAGGTCCCCTCGGCCAGCGGATTGGACTCGAGCGCGTCGGTGTCGAGGTCGGTGAGGACCCAGCCGGTGAGATCGACCGGCCCGGGGCCGGTGTTGAAGAGTTCGACCTTGTCGCCGTTGGTCTGGGTCAGCGTGACGCCCGGGATCACCTCGGTGATCAGCAGGCGGGCGGACGCCGGGGAGATCATGGCAAGGCAGACGGTCGCGTGGGCCAGAGTGCGCAGACGCATGTCAGCTCCTGGAGGAATCAGCGTCCGATGACCGAGATCCCGGGGCCGGCGAAGACGATGTTGCCACGGCTGATGGTCCCGTTCGTGGCGTCGTAGATGTCTTCGATGCCAAATCCGTCGGACGTGTTGACATCGACCCGGCCGGGGCCGATTGACCGGAACAGCCACGAGGCCGCCGGGTAGTCCATCTGGAAGAAGTCGACATAGATCGGGTGCATGGAGTAGGCGAAGTAGGAGTCGCGGTCCGCGTAGCGCCAGTACTGGCGATCGGGGTCGGTCTCCTCGGTGAAGATGTCCTTGGGGATGCTCGTGATGTACGCATTGGGCGTCGTCAGAGGAATATAGCGCACGATGCGGGGGTTGAACGTGGCGAATGTCATGTCCAGCGTCACGGGCAGGCCGTAGATCGACGTCATGTCGAAGTGCGTCAGCGGATAGCGATTGTGGTCGATGCGGTACGCCTCCTGGGCCGTGGCGACCGAGCGCATGTCGGCGTAGGTGCGGCTGACCTTCGCCCGGGTCTGGGCCTCGAGGAAGTTGGGGACGGCGATGGCCGCGAGGATCGCGATGATCGCGACGACGATCAGCAGCTCGATCAGGGTGAAGGCGCGGCGGGCGGTGGGGGCTCTCATCGGTTCGGACTCCACTTTCGGGTGACTTGGGCCATCCCTCAGGGGACGGGGCGAGGGGTTGGCCCCCGGGGCTCTGCGAGGACTCCCCGGGGGCCGCTGGAGGGAACAGAGTCAGTCGGCACGGAAGACCGAGAGCTCGACGGGGACATCGGTGTCGACCACTTCGATCAGCGTTTCGGGGTCGGCGTTGTGAAAGACAGCGAACTCAAGGCCGCCATCCGTGGCAAAGGCGTTGCCGATCTGAGCCAGCTGGGCCGGCGGCGTGGAGACCGCCGCAACCGTCTGCGCCTGGGTGGCCACGATCCGGCGCAGCACACCGGCGCTGTCGAAGCGGACGATGTCCCGCGTCAGGGGTGCGTTCGGCGTGTCGAAGAGCCACAGCGCAATGTCGCCGTTGCTCAGCGTGGCCATCGGCGCGCGCTGGGTCGCGTTGCCCACCGCGTTGCCTTCAAGCCAGAGCGAAGCGGTGCTCGAACCCGGGTCCCACCGGACGATGTCGCCATCGGTGCTCCCGGGCCCGCCCGAGGGGGTCGTGTCACCGAAGGAGTTGTGCAGAATGTAGTCACCGTCCGGCAGAATCGCGAGGTCCGTGAAGCCGATCAGATCCCCGCCCACGAAGCTCGACGCCGGCGTCGTCCCCGCCGCCACCGTGGCGAACGTCCACGTCTGGGCGTGGGGGTCATTGGACGCCGCCGTGACCGGACGCCGGGCGACGATATTTGTCGTGTTGTCATTTGTGGTCGTCTGGGTGTCGTGAACGATGATCAGCTCGTTGGGATTGGGCACTCGGCTGATCTCGATCGCGCCCGCGCCGTTGCGGTCACCCACCACGGCGTTGCTGGCAAACAGCTCCGGCGGCCCGAAGGTGTCCGTTCCGACACCCAGGCTGGGAATGCGGATGATGAAGATGTTGTCGGGATTGGGTGTCGTGTTCGTCATCAGGCCATAGACGTCATCGGTGTCCCGGTCCACGGCGAGGTCCTCACAGCCCAACGCGATTGCCCCCAGGCCCGACACGGCCGAGATCGACGCGTCGGTGCCGATGACCGTGAACCGCGCCGTCCCCGACAGGGACGGATTGAACAGCGTGATCGCATCTGAGCGCGTCGGGTCGATGCCGCCGGCGTCCTCCGCCTCGAAGTAGACGTAGGTCCCACTCGTGAGGCGTGCCAGGCTATTGGGGTCGCTGTCGGTGGCATTGGTGAAATCCCCGATCTGATCCGGAAGCCCCGCAGCCCCGGCACCATCGTCCTCGACAAGGGCTGTCACCGTCGAGGTCGGTGCGGCGGAGGCCCCCCCGGCGAGCAGAGTCAGGATTCCCAAGGAAATGAGAGTGTGTCTCATGATCTCTGATTCCCCTCTAATCTTGACAGAGTCTCTCGGGTCGCGGAGGCCCCTTGCCCATCGAAAGCGCGTCGGCCTTCCACGCCCGAAGCCCCGTTCTTGCACAAGTCGCGGGCCAATGACTCCGCTCTGTGCAAGATGTGAAGAATCAGACATTCGGGCCAGACTCCCCGCTGCGTGCAGCCCGGGCTCATGAGAGTGATCGTTGGCAACATTCGCCAAACAGTCTTGCCAATGACGGGGTGCCCCCTGCTTTCGACGCGGGACGACGGGAAGGTCATTTCGAGAGTGGATTTCCGGCGGCCGGGCCCTATAAAATGAGAACTTGGCCTCTGGGGCCCCCTGGCCGGACCTGCCCGCATGAATCTTGCTCCCGCCTCCCTTCGCCGCTGGCGGACGCGTCGGTCGCCGCCCGCCGCTCCCGAGCTGATGCGTCCTCCCCTCGCCCACTTTCGCCGCGGGTTGCGCGGTCCCCTGCTGGCCCTGGTCGTCGTCCTGATCGCCGTGATCCTGGCCGAGTTCGCGCTGATCGCGCGGCTGGGTCTGCGCGTCCTCGAGGGCCAGCGGCTGGTGGCGCGGGCGTCGGCGCAGCAGATGATCGCCTTCGGGATGGAGAACAACGCCCGCGAGCAGGACATGGCCCTCTTTCGCCACATGAGGACGGGCGAGCCGATCCACCTGCAGCGGCTGGCGGACAAGTGGGTGGAGTTCAGCGCCCTCGTAGAGCAGTGCCGCCACCACCTCGACCCCGGCAGCGAGGATGCCGCGCTGCTCGACGAAGCGGTGGACCTGGCAGCGGAGGCGGACTCGCTGGCGGGCATTCTGATCATGCTGCGGCAGGCCAAGGCGGCGGACCTGGCCGCGCTGCAGGGGCGGATCGAGCGGGCATCCCGG
The DNA here is from genome assembly GCA_013360565.1 of Candidatus Sumerlaeia bacterium. GTDB lineage: Bacteria > Sumerlaeota > Sumerlaeia > JABWBI01 > JABWBI01 > JABWBI01. The sequence goes on from JABWBI010000154.1 coordinate 6,358, forward strand.
CTGCTGGCGGAGGGGCGTCAGCTCGCCGGTGACACGGGCGCGCTGGCGGTGCTGGACGCGCTGAACGGGGACCTGAAGGACGTCCTGCTGGGCGTCAGCGCGTACGTCTCGGTCCCGGAGGGCAACGTGCGCGAGGGGTTTGAGGGCTCGCTGGCGCGGCTCACCGACCACTCCGATCAGCTCGCCGCGCTCCTCCCCGACGGCGTCGCGCCGTCCTGGGCGGCGGAGCTGCACCAGGTGGCCGGGCGCATCACGGACCTCGGGAGGCGGATCGTGGCGACGCAGACGGACGAGGCCGAGGAGTTCGCGCGTTACTCGGCCGTCCTCCAGACCCTGGCGGAGGATGTCCTCAGCAGCGGGCTGCGCGCCTCGACCACGCGCCGGGTGGAGCAGGCCAGCGCCCACCTCGCCGCGCTGGCTCACCGCACCGTCACGAGCGGTCTGCTGCTGGGCGGTCTCGCCGCGCTGCTCGGGCTCGTCGGGGGCCTGTGGCTCTACACGCAGGCGATGAGCGCCCACGAGTACGCCCGGATGTTCGGCACGCTCATCGACCATGCCCCGCTGGGCGTGCTGCTGCACGACCACCGGGGGGTGGTCACGTACGCCAACCCGGCCTCCCGGTCGATCTTGGGCGTGGGAGACGAGG
>JABWBI010000155.1 GCA_013360565.1 Candidatus Sumerlaeia bacterium
AGGCCGTGGACGTGGTCCGCGGCGAAGAGCAGCGCGGCCTCGGCGAGCCGAAGGCGCTCGACGCCGCTCTGCACGAGGAGATCGAACGCGTGCGGCCGCGCGCCCCCCACGTCAGACCTGCGCCTGAAACCGCTGCCCCGCCCCGAGCGAGAGGCAGAAGGCGGCGAAGAGCTGCGCGATGCGCTCGAGGTCGCGCAGACTGGTCATCTCGACGGTCGTGTGCATGTATCGGATGGGAAGAGAGACGAGGGCGCTGGCGACCCCGCCGCTCACCTTGAAGACGGAGTCCATGTCGGTGCTGCTGGCGCCCGGGGTGGCCCGGCGCTGGAGGGGAATGCGCTGCGCCTTTGCCACCTTCTCCAGATGCGCCGTGACCTCGGGCAGCGCTCCGCCGCCGATGCTGAGAATCGGGCCTCTCCCGAGCTTCGTCAGCCCATGCCTGCGGTGATCGATCCCCGGGCTGTCTGTCGCGTGCCCGACGTCGACCACCAGCGCGACGTCCGGCCGGAGCGTCACCGTGATCATGTGCGACCCGCGCAGGCCAATCTCCTCCTGCACCGCGCTGACGCCGAAGACGGCACACCGCAGCCGGCGCTTGGACTCGCGGATCAGCCGGAGGGTCTCGGCGGCGACCCACGTGCCGATGCGGTTGTCGAGGGCGCGCGAGACGGCGGTGTCTCCGTCGAGGACCTCGAAGTCGTCGACGAACGTGATGGGATCACCGATCTGGACGCGGCGCAGGGCCGCCTTCTCGCTGTCTGCCCCAATGTCGACAAAGATCTCATGGAGCTTCCGCGGCTTGGGATCACCGTCGCGGTCGGACAGGTGGATCGCCGTCGCGCCCGTCACGCCGCGGACGGGACCCCGCGCGGTGTGGATCGTCAGGCGCTTGCCGGGGAGAACCGCCGGGTCCACGCCTCCGATCGGGGCCACATAGAGGAAACCGCGCTTGTCGACATGCCTGACCATCAGGCCGATCTCGTCCGCGTGGCCGACGATGGCGACGCGGGGCGAGGCGCCGGGCTGGATCGCCGCCACGGCCGTGCCATACGTGTCGGTGTGAGTCTCGTCGGCCCAGCGCTTGGCGTAGTCGAGCCAGACGCGCTGGCCCGCGCGCTCAAAGCCCGATGGGCTGGGAGTTGTGAGTAGGCGCTGGAGGAATTCGAGGGACTGTGTTCTCATGATCCAGTCTTTGGCGGGAACCGCGGGCAATGTCCAGCTGGGCGTGCGCGCTGCAGGCGCGGCATCGGGGATTCTCCCTGTTCGAAAGTTGTAACATGTGTATTTTCAATTGACGGCGAGGCGGGAGTGGGATACGTTGTTTCTCGGGTAGCCCGCGATGGCAATCACGGATGAATGGCTGCGGGGACTCGTCTCTGAACTCACTGAACGAACTGACTGAGGTGCAACATGATGCGCTTGAATTTTGCGCGGCGGGGTGGACTCACCCTTGCCGCGCTGACAATGGCCCTGGCGGTGCCGATGGCGTCAGCGACGGGCGACGCCTGTGGCGAGATCACCTGCGTGCCGCTGGTGGTCCATGAGCACAATGCCACGGTGGGCACAGCCCACCTGGGCAACAACGGCGGCAACGCCTGTCTCCACTTCCAGGTGATGAGCGGGGTCGAGATCACCCGGATCGACTTCGCCATCGTCCGGGACCTCGCCAACTTCCCGACGGTCTGGTCGCAGGACCCGGCCGTGGGCAACTACCCGGTGACGCAGATTCTGAATCCGCCGGTGACGCAGGCGACGTACTGCTACCCGCTGGCAGGCCTGAACCTCGAGCCGGGCGACGAGGTGTGCCTGGCGGCGCTCTTGACAATTCGCCACATCCCCACCGGCCTCCTCTTCCGGGCCTGGGCGACGGGCGATCTGATCGAGGACTGCGGCGCCTACATCTTCTGCCACACGGTGCAGGAGTGCGGCGGGTTCCGCACGCAGACGCAGGGCGGATGGGGCGCTCCGGCCCAGGGCAACAACCCGGGCACCTATCTCAACGCCAACTTCGCCGCGGCTTTCCCGCTCGGCCTGACGGTCGGCGGTGGAGACTGCAACGGCGACACGCTCCTGCTGACCTCGGCTCAGGCCGTGCGCGATGCGCTGCCCGGCCAGGGCGGCGGCCCGGCGGCGCTGGGCACGAGCTCGGTCGATCCGGCGTCGTCGGGTGTCAACAATCTGGCCGCGCAGACGATCGCGCTGACGCTCAATCTCTATTTCGACCTGTACGATCCGGACTTCGGGTCGAGCAGCAACAACTTGGCGGAGCTCGTGGTCATCGACCCGGCGAGCCCTTGCTTCGGGATGACCGTCACCGAAGTCATGAACGAGGCGAACAACGTCCTCGCCGGCTGCCCGAGCACGTTCAGCGCCTCCGATATCGCCGACTGCGCCGCCGCGATCAACGAGAACTACATCGACGGGGAGCAGGACAACGGCTTCCTCGGCTTGCCCTGAGACGCCGTCCAGAGCACTGAGTCCCCGGGAGGGAGCCCACGGGCTCCCTCCTCTCTCTTTCATGCGGCCCGCGGCAGAGTGAACCAGAAGGTGGCGCCGGGCGGGGGATCGTTGTTGTGGACGCCGACTTGGCCGCCGTGGAGCTCGACGAGCTGCTTGCAGATCGAGAGGCCGAGGCCGGAGGACTTCTCCCCGCCCGTCGGCTTGCTGGAGAGGCGGGCGTACTTCTGGAACACCCGCGCGAAGTCCTCGGGGCGCAGGCCGGGTCCGCTGTCGACGACGTCGACGCGCAGACAGCCCGCGCCGGGAGAGACCCGGACACAGACGCGGGCGCCGGGGGGGCAGAACTTGACGGCATTGCCGATGAAATTCTGAAGGACCTGAGAGACCCGGGCCTCATCGGCGTGGACGGGGGGCAGGTCCGCGGCGATCTCGAGGGTCATCTCGATCTGCTTCTCCCGGGCGCGGTCGCTGTGGCTGTCGGCGGCATCGCGGACGAGAGCGCAGAGGTCGGCGGGCCTGGGCTCGACCTTGAGCTGGCCCTCCTCGAGCGCCTGGAAGTCGAGGAAGTCGGTGATGATGCGCTGCATGATCTTGGCCGCGCGCTCGATGCGAGCGGTGAACTGGGACGCCTCGGGGGTCATGACGGCCCCGGGCGGGACAAGCTGGCTGAGAAGCATGGCGAAGCCGATGACGCTCTGGAGAGGATTCTTGAGGTCATGGGAGGCGATGGCGAGGAACTGGTCCTTCAGCTTGGAGAGCGCCTCGAGATCACGGCGCAGCCGGAGGAGCTGCAGCTGGGTCTCGACGCGGGCCATGACGACGGGGAAGTCGAGCGGCTTGGTGACATAGTCGTTCGCCCCGAGACGCAGGGCGTGGACGATGTCTTCGCTCTGATCCTTCGCGGTGGCCATGATGACGGGGAGCTCGGCGACGGTGCGCGTGGTGCGCAGGCGGGTGAGGACTTCGAGGCCATTGATGTCTGGCATCATGATGTCGAGCAGGACGAGATCGACCGTCTCCGCCGCGATGAGATCGAGGGCGCGCTGTCCGCCGCCGGCCGTCACAACCTCGAATCCCCGCTTGGCGAGGCGGCGCGAGAGCATGTCGCGGTTCATCTCGTTGTCGTCGACGACGAGGAGGCGGGCGGGCGAGGCGCTCATGCGAGGAGGGCCTCCATCTTGGCGAGAAGCCGGGGCAGATCGACGGGCTTCGTGTCGTAGTCGTCGCAGCCCGCGTCGAGCGCGCGCTGGCGGTCCCCCTCCATGGCATGGGCCGTGAGGGCGATGACGGGCACCGTGCGCGTCACCTCGCCCGCGCGCAGCCGGCGCGTGGCCTCCAGGCCGTCGAGGACGGGCAGACTGATGTCCATGAGGACCAGATCCGGGCGCTCTCGCTCGACCATCGCCACGCCCTCCGCCCCGTCCACTGCCACCAGCACTTCGTGCCCCCGGCGCTCCAAGCGCCGCCGCAGCATGTCCCGGTTCATCTCGTTGTCCTCGACAATCAGAATGCGCGCCATCACTCCGCCTCCTCGCCCCGGCATGTGTGCACCGCCGACTGGGCGAGCTCACGGATCTTGGCGATCACCCCGTCGCCCGAGTCCCCGCCCTTCTCCACGATCGACATGACGTGACCGCTGAGAAGGCGCCGGTCCTCGTCCGTCAGGTCCTTCGCGGTGAGCACCGCCACGGGTGTGGAGGCGCCGCCGTCGATGGACTGAAGCTCACGGAGGAACTCGAAGCCGTCCATCACCGGCATCATCAGGTCGAGCAGGATGAGACACGGCCGCTGGCGCCGCACCTCGTCCAGCGCCTGCTGACCGTCTGCGGCCGTGCGGACGGCCAGCCCCTCCGCTTCCAGCACGCGCGAGACGAGCAGACGGACATCGGGCTCATCGTCGACGACGAGGACGGCACCCGCCGGCACAGCAAACCGCCGCACCGCGGCGAGAAGGCTCTCGCGGTCGATCGGCTTCGTCAGGTATTCCACCGCGCCCAGGGCGAAGCCCAGATTCTTGTCATCGACGATCGTCTGCATCACGACCGGGATCGCCGCCGTCTTCGGATCGGCCTTCAGCGCGCTGAGCACCGCCCACCCGTCGATCCCCGGCATCATGACGTCCAGGATGATGAGCCGCGGCTGGATCTCCCGCGCGAGCCTGAGACCCTCTTCGCCGTCGAGCGCGCTGACCGCGCGGAAGCCGTCCCGGTGCAGGAAGCGGGCCATCAGATCGTGGACGATCGGCGCATCGTCGATCACCAGCACTGTCCCGCCCTTGCACGGCGTGCCGGCCGGCGGCTGGACCTCGATGTCGGCCGGCTCGGGCGAGGCGACAGCCGCCGGCAGCGTGACCGTGAACGTGCTGCCTTTTCCCGCCTCGCTCTCGACCGCGATGTCACCGCCCATCATCGCCGCGAAGCGCTTGCTGATCGCGAGGCCGAGTCCCGTACCCCCGTACCTGCGCGTCGTGGACACGTCCGCCTGGGTGAACTCCTGAAAGAGGCGGGCGAGCTGCCCGGGCGTCATTCCGATGCCCGTGTCCCGGACGCGCAGGGTCAGCATCTCGCCCGCGCGCCCCGCCTCGAGCGTGATGACGCCGTGCTCGGTGAATTTCGAGGCGTTGCTGAGCAGGTTGAAGAGGATCTGCCGGACCTTGGTCAGATCGGCGTGCATCTCGCCGAGGCCGTCCGGCACCCGCAGATCGAGGCGGTTGGCGTTCTTCTCGAGGAGCGGGTGCACGGTGGTCACGACGTCGTGGATCATCTGTCCCGCGTCGAAGGTCTCGAGGAACAGCGTCATCTTGCCCGCCTCGATCTTCGAGAGATCGAGGATGTCGTTGATGAGGCTCAGCAGGTGCTTTCCGGCGGCGTGGATTTTCTTGAGGTCGGGCAGGAAGCTGTCCTGGCCGAGGTCCTCCGCCTCCTCCTGCAGCATCTCCGAGTAGCCGATGATGGCGTTCATGGGCGTCCGGAGTTCGTGGCTCATGTTGGCGAGGAAGGAACTCTTGGCACGGTTGGCCTCTTCGGCGGCCTCCTTGGCGCGGAGCAGCTCCTCGCGGGCCTGCACTTTGTCGGTGATGTCGCGGACAATGAGGGTGAGGATGCGCTTGCCCTCGATCTCCATCTCGCCGGCGGAGAGCGCGACCGGGAAGGCCGACCCGTCGCGCCGGAGTCCCTCGGTGATGTGGTTGACGGTGAAGATCGTCGCGCCGCCCTCGCGGAGGCAGAAGGTGGAGAGGCGACCGAGCGAGTCTCGCGAGGCGATGGGGATCATGCGCGTGGCCGGATGCCCCTTCGCCTCCGTCTCCGTCCAGCCGAAGGCGGCTTCGGCCGCGTTGTTGAAGCTGTCGATGAGACCGTCGTCGCCGCAGGTGATGATCGGGTCGGGGGCCGCGTCGAGGATGGCGGTGAGCCGCGCTCCCTGCTCGGCCAGCTCGATCATCTTGCGGCGCAGCTCGAGCTGTCCGACGACCTGGCGGGCGAGCGCCTGGAGAGCCTCGCGCTGGTCCCCGGTCAGATGGCGGGGCGTCCGGTCCATGACGCACAGCGTGCCCACGGCGTGACCCTCGGGGTCGACGAGCGGCGCCCCCGCGTAGAAGCCGATGCCGGGGCCGCTGGTGACGAGGGGGTTGTCCGCGAAGCGCGGGTCATGGCGCGGATCCTCGACCTCGAAGACGCCGTCCTGCAGGATGGCGTGGGCGCAGAAGGCGACGTCGCGAGGCGTCTCACTGGCCTCGACGCCCTGGCGGGACTTGAACCACTGGCGCTGGTCGTCGACGAGGGAGACGAGGGCCATGGGCGTGCCGCAGATGTGCCCGGCGAGCTTGGTCAGGTCGTCGAAGGCTTGCTCGGGCAGCGTGTCGAGGATCTCATAGCGGCGAAGCGCCTCGAGTCGCTCGCGTTCGTTGGCGGGGCGGGTGGCAGACTGCACGGGGGGCTCGGAGATCTCCGGAGACGATGATGGCAGAGGATACGACGCCTCGAGGGAGGCCGTCTGTGAGTCTCCACACACTGCGGGCGGTCTGTCAATCCGCCCCCCGGGACCGGCCGAGTCCTGTTTGACGGCGGGGAATCACTCTGACACCGTCAAGCCATGAGCGCGAGCCCACAGATCGTGGCCATGGGCGGCGGCGGCTTTTCGATGGAGCCCCGGAACACGCTGCTCGATGACCACGTCCTCTCGCTCACGGGCAGGCGCCGGCCGCGGGTGTGCTTCGTGCCGACGGCCAGCGGCGACAGTGCGGTGTACGTCGCGAAGTTCCAGCGGGCCTTCGCCGCGCCACGGGCCGTCGCGACGCATCTGCCGCTGTTCACCCGCGACGCGGCGCGCCCGCCGGAAATGCTGCTCGACCAGGACGTGATCTACGTCGGCGGAGGCAACACGGCAAACATGCTGGCGGTGTGGCGGCTGCACAGTGTGGACCGGCTCTTGCGCCAGGCCTGGCGGAGCGGGGCCGTCCTGTGCGGGCTCAGCGCGGGGATGA
>JABWBI010000156.1 GCA_013360565.1 Candidatus Sumerlaeia bacterium
CCTGCGCCGAGTGCCCGAGCCCCGCCGTGTGGCGGTCGTCGATCTCGCCGCCGCTGGCCACGGCGACCGCTGGGTCCCCGTCTACACGCCTCACATCGGCGCCGGCGGCCACCTCTTCAACACACCCCTGCGGGCCCAGCGCGTCGAGGCACTCCGCCAATTCCAGGAGGGCGAGGCCGGGTGGGAGGCCCTTCGGCGCCTCGGCATCAACGCCATCGTCGTTCCGCTTCACGAGCAGTCGCACTGGCGCGCCCGCTTGGCGGGATGGCCGCTGAGGCCCCTTGCCGAGGGAGAGGGCCTGCTGATGTGGGAGGTCGGGACCGCGCCAGGCTTGACAGCAAACCCCGGCGCGGCGACGCCTGAGGCATCCCCATGACACCGATCGGTCAGCGCTCCCCTTCCGTCCGGATCTCCGTCCTCGCTGCCGCGGCCGTGGGTCTTGCCGTCAGCACCTACCTCGCTCTTGAGCGATGGCTCCCGGGCGGCGGCGGCTGCATCCGCGGAGGGCTCTTCGACTGCACCGTCGTCCGCCAGTCGGGAGCCGCGCGGCTGCTCGGTGTCCCGGTGAGCGTGTGGGGCACTCTGTGGTTTCTCGCCGCCGGAACCCTCGCCGTCCGGCGCGCTCCGGGCTGGCTCGCTCTCTCGCTCGCCACGCCGGGGCTGCTGTTCGTTCTCTACCTCCGCGGCGTCGAGCTGTTCGCGCTCGGCAAGGCGTGCCTGCTCTGCTGGCTCGCGGGTGTCAGTGCCCTCGCCGCGGGCCTTCCTCTCGTCTGGGAGGGCATTCGCCCCCTGCGCCGGCGCATGCGACTTCTCACCCTCGCCGGCCTCGCCACGCTCGGCGCCGTCGCCTGCGCGGCCCCGCGCTTCCTGCCGCGTCATCTCTTTGCCGCCGAGGGCGAGCCGATCACCCTGCCGGGCTGGCACGACGTCCGCCGGGGGGAGGCCCCGCTCACGGTGAGCGACCTCTTTCTCTGCGACGGCGCACGCCCCGTCCTCGTGTTCGTCTACGACCCAGCGTGCGAGGATTGCCATGCGCTGGCCAATGGGCTCCTCGGCGAGGAGCGTCTGAATCTCTTCCTCACCGAGCTCTGCCGCGTGATCGTGCGGCTGGACGATGTGCTGGGCTCTCCCCTCGACGCCCACGTGCCCCGCACGCCGGCGCTTCTCCTTTACCGCCCCGACGGGACCCTGGCCGGCTCGCTGACCGGTGACATCGGGGAGCCGGAGGTGCTCGGGCTCATCGGGACGGCGCTCGCCAGATAGCCCATCACTGCGACACCATGCCCAGCACGTCGACGCGGACGACGGTCTCGATGGGATCGTTTGTGTGCAGGATCAGGTCGCGGTCGATGATGCCCACGCCCGCGGCGCCGGTGTCGAGGTCGACGCGCACGCGGGCCAGGCCGCCCTCGGCCGTGGCCGGCGTGGCGGTGATGCCCGGCGCGTCCAGCGCGGCCTCCGTCACCGCGAAGGCGTTCTCGGCGCCGCGCAGCGTGAGCGTGACTGTCCGTGTCTCGCCGAGGCGGACAAAGCCGAACCACACGCGGTCGGGCTCGACGGTGATCCGGCCGGCGATTTCGGCGTGGAGCGGAATCCTCAGATGGGGGCGCTCAGGCGAGTTCGTCGCGACGGCCAGCTCGCCGATCACCGGCCCCGCCTGCAAGAGGGGCGAGAACCGGACGGTGATCGCCGCGCTGCCGCCGGCGGGGATCACTTCGGGGGCGGGGTCGACGCGGAAGCACTCGGGCGTGGCGCTCGCCGACGTGATCTCGATCTCGCGACCGGTGTGATTGGTGAGCGTGACGGTGCGCGTCAGCTCCTCGCTTCCGCCGACCGCGACGGAGCCCAGCCGGACCTCCGGAGGGTCGGCCATCAGGCCCGCGCGGATCTCGGCGGTCAGCCGAATGCCCCAGCGGTCCCCGGGGGCATCGACCGGCGAGAACCAGACCATCGAGATGCGCGTCATGGGCTCGTCGGGTGCACGGAAGGTGACGTCGAACTCCTCGGTGCCACCCGCGGGTATGAAGACGACATCGGCCCGCGGCCGGGTGCAGCCGCAGGTGGTCGAGATGTTGCCCGACTGGAAGTCCTCACCGGTGCTGTTGCTGAGCAGGAAGGTGAGCGCCCGCTCTTCGCCCGGGCTCAGGACGCCGAGCGCGACGTCGGTGACCTCCCCGACCTCGGCGTGGATCGGGGCCTCGTCCTGGGCAGGGAGACAGACGGGAGTGAGGCTGAACGTGAGTGCTGCCAGTGCGATGCGCATCCGAGGCCTCCAGGGCAAATGAGGGCGAGACCCTAGCCGAGGGGCGGCGCGGCGTCGAAGGAAAAACGCAGATCGGGCCCCGGCGGGCCGCCCCACGGGCCCGGAATTGTTCTTGCGGCTCCGGCATCCGGCATGGGAAAAAGCCTGTCCCCCGAGCGGGATTGACACACATCGGAGCCCGAGGGCCTCGGCCCGCGGCCGGAAATGGACGACGCGATGGCCTCTGCGAACACGCTCGAACTGACCGATGCGACTTTCGACCAGGAAGTCCTGAAGAGCCCTCTTCCCGTGCTCGTGGACTTCTGGGCCGAGTGGTGCGGTCCGTGCCGCCAGCTGACGCCGATCGTCGAGGAGATCGCCCGCGAGCTCGACGGCAAGCTCAAGGTAGCCAAGATGGACGTCCAGGAGCACACCGAGGTGGCTTCGCAGCACCAGATCGCCGCGATCCCGACGCTGATGATCTTCAAGGGCGGGCAGATGGTGGAGCGGATCACCGGCCTCCAGCCCAAGCGGAGCCTGATGGACATCATCCAGCGCCACCTGTGAGGGATCGTGACGCGTGTTCGTGGCCGGCGAGGCAGGCCGCCTGACCACACACGAGCACGGGCGCGAGGGCGGCCACGGAACCCATGATCTGTCCCAAGTGTGGCTCACCCAACAACCGGGTCGTCAACTCCCGCGACGCGCAGAACGGGACCGCGGTCCGGCGGCGCCGTGAGTGCCTGACCTGTGGTGAGCGCTTCACCACCTTCGAGACTGTCGAGGAGGTGGCGGTGCTCGTGACCAAGCGGTCGGGCAAGCGTGAGGGCTACGACCGGACGAAGATCCTGCGGGGCGTCGAGACGGCTTGCCGCAAGCGCCCGGTGACCGACGAGCAGATCCACGACATCGTCGGGCGGGTGGAGCAGACCCTGTCGACGCGCGCGTCGAAGGAGATCACGTCGCGCGAGATCGGCGAGCTTGTCCTGGCGGAGCTGCGGCAGACCGACGAGGTGGCCTACATTCGCTTCGCCTCGGTCTACCGGCCGTTCGAGGATGTGAACGAGTTTCTGGCGGAGCTGCGCGGTCTGATCGAGGGCCGGGCGGCGAAGACCAAGAGGTGAAAGGGCCCCATGGCACGCATCTTCATCTACGACACGACGCTGCGCGACGGCGAGCAGGCCGAGGCCGTGAGCTTCAGCCTGGGCGACAAGCTGCGCGTGGCCCAGCGTCTCGACGACTTCGGCGTCGACTACATCGAGGGCGGCTGGCCGGGCTCGAATCCCAAGGCGGTCGACTTTTTCAAGGAGGCCCGCCGCCTCGGCCTCCGCCACGCCAAGATGGCGGCCTTCGGTTCCACCCGCCACATCAAGAACCCGGCCGACAGCGACCCCAACCTCCAGAAGCTCCTCGAGGTCGAGGTGCCCGTGACCACCATCTTCGGCAAGACCTGGGATTTCCACGTGCGCGAGGCCCTGCGCGTCTCCCTCGACGACAATCTGGAGATGATCCGCTCCTCCATCGCCTTCCTCCGGTCGAAGGGCAAGGAGGTCGTCTACGACGCCGAGCACTTCTTCGACGGCCACCGCGCCAATCCCGGCTACGCGCTGGCGACGATCCGCGCCGCCGCCGAGGCGGGCGCCTCGACCGTCGTGCTCTGCGACACCAACGGCGGCTCGCTCTTCAGCCGCGTGCGCGAGATCACCGAGGCCGTCGTGAAGTCGCTCGGCGTCCCCGTCGGCATTCACACGCACGACGACGGCGGCCTGGGCGTCGCCAACTCGCTCGCCGCTGTCGAGGCCGGCGCGACCCACATCCAGGGGACGATCAACGGCTACGGCGAGCGCACCGGCAACGCCGACCTGACGGCCATCATTCCGAACCTCATCCTCAAGATGGGCCATGAGTGCATCCCGGCCGGGAACCTGCCGCGCCTGAGCGAGGTCGCCCACTTCGTCGCCGAGCAGGCGAACCTCTCGGTCGACATCCGCCACCCCTTCGTCGGTGCCTGCGCCTTCGCCCACAAGGGGGGCATCCACGTCTCGGCGGTCCAGCGCGCCCCCGAGACCTACGAGCACATCCGCCCCGAGCAGGTGGGCAACGTGCGGCGCGTCCTCGTCAGCGAGCTGAGCGGCCGGTCCAATGTCTTCTGGAAGGCCGAGGAGATGGGGATCGATCTCAACCAGCAGCCGGAGAAGGCCCAGGCCGTCCTCACCAAAGTCAAGGAGCTCGAGAACCAGGGCTACGAGTTCGAGGGCGCCGAGGGCTCCTTCGAGCTCCTGCTCAAGCGCGAGCTCGGCGAGCACCGGGATTTTTTCACGCTCGACGGCTACCGCGTCATCGTCGAGAAGCGCGGGGCCGGGGCCGAGGTGCTCAGCGAGGCGACCGTGCGTGTGACGATCAATGGCCAGCGGCTCTACATGGCGGCCGAGGGCGACGGGCCGATCAACGCCCTCGACCGCGCCCTTCGCAAGGCGCTCGAACAGGCCTATCCCCAGATCAAGGGCGTGCACCTCACCGACTACAAGGTGCGCGTCGTCAACCCCGCCGAGGCGACCGCCGCGAAGGTGCGCGTGCTCATCGAGTCCAGCGACGGGACTGCGGAGTGGGGAACCGTCGGCGTCCACGAGAACGTGATCGAGGCCTCCTGGCGGGCGCTGACCGACAGTGTGGACTTCAAGCTCCTGCGGCTCGAGTCCTCGGGCCAGACGGTGACCCCCTGATCCGCTGAACCGCCGCCCTGAAAGGACCCTGTGGCCCCGGTGAGTGCACCGTGCCCTGAACCATGCCCATGATTGCCGAGATGAACTCACCAGCTCCAGCCAGCCCCGCCGGTCCCGAGGTGCGCACGCACGTGCGCAACTTGGCGATCATCGCCCACATCGACCACGGCAAGACCACGCTGATCGATGCGATTCTGCGCGAGTGCCACGTCTTCCGCGACAACGAGACCGTCCAGGTGCGCGTGATGGACTCCAACGACCAGGAGCGTGAGCGCGGCATCACCATCTTCGCCAAGTGCGCCAGCGTGCGCTGGCACGGCCTCGACCTGAACATCGTCGACACGCCGGGCCACGCCGACTTCTCCGGCGAGGTCGAGCGGACGCTCGGCATGGTCGACGGCTGCCTGCTCCTGGTCGACGCGAACGAGGGGCCCATGCCCCAGACGCGCTACGTTCTGCGCCGTGCCCTGGCGCTCGGCCTGCGGCCGATCGTCGTGCTCAACAAGGCCGACCGCGCCGCGGCGGACCCTGACCGGGCCCTGGACCGGGTGTTCGACCTCTTTCTCGAGCTCGGCGCGAGCGACGCTCAGGCCGACTTCCCCCACATCTACGCATCGGCCCTCGAGGGCTGGGCCGTGCGCGAGATGAGAGACGAGCGCCGGGGGCTGACGCCGCTGTTCGAGACAATCCGCGCCCACATCCCGCCGCCCGCAGGCAATCCGGCCGCGCCCTTCCAGACGCAGATCGCCATGCTCGACTGGAGCGAGTACCTCGGCCGCCTCTTCGGCGGGCGCGTCCTCCGGGGCACCGTGCGCCGCGGCGAGACGCTCGTCCGCCTGTCCGTCGCGGGCGGCGAGCCCGAGCGCTTCACCGTCACGAAGATCTGGGGCAGCCAGGGGCTCAAGCGCCAGGAGCGCGAGGTGGCCTCGGCGGGCGACATTCTCTTCTTCGCCGGGATGGACGACGTGACGATCGGCGACACGCTGTGTCACCCCGAGGCTGCCGAGGCGCTTCCCCCTCTCCAGATCGACGAGCCGACGGTGGCGATGACCTTCATGCCCAACGCCTCGCCCTTCGCCGGGCGCGAGGGCAAAGCGGTGACGATCAATCAGATCCGCGAGCGGCTCCAGCGCGAGACACGGACCAACGTGGCGCTCCGGCTGCGCGACCTGGGACAGGAGGGCATCGAGGTGGCCGGGCGCGGCGAGCTGCACCTCTCCGTGCTCATCGAGACGATCCGCCGCGAGGGCTGGGAGCTGGCCGTGACGCGGCCCCGCGTGATCTTCCACGAGGACCCGGACGGGCGGCTGCTCGAGCCCATCGAGAGCCTCTCGATCGACGTGCCGGAGGAGCACCTGGGCGCGGTGATGGAGAAGATCGCCGCCCGCAAGGCCGACATCGGCCACATGGAGCACGGCGAGGATGGCCGCGTGCGGCTGGAGGCCGCGATCCCGACGCGCGGGCTCGTCGGGTATCGCTCGGAGTTCCTCACCGACACGCGGGGCACCGGCATCCTCGCCTCGCGCTTCCTCGAGTATCGCCCGCACCGCGGCGAGGTCACACACCGCACGCGCGGGAGCCTCGTGGCGATGGAGCCCGGCAAGTCCACCGCGCATGCCCTCGACAACCTGCAGGACCGCGCCGTCATGTTCATCGGCCCCGGCGAGGACGTCTATGAGGGCCAGGTCGTCGGCGAGAACACGCGGGACAACGACATGGTGGTGAATCCCTGCAAGCGCAAGCAGCAGACGAATATGCGCGCGGCGGGCAGTGACGACACAGTGCTGCTGACGCCCCCGAAGCGTCTGACGCTGGAACAGGCGATCGAGTGGATCGCCGACGACGAGGTCGTCGAGGTCACTCCCAAGGCCATCCGCCTGCGCAAGCGCGTCCTGCGCGAGTCCGACCGCAAGCGCCTCCAGCACGAGGCCAACCGGGCGGCGCGCGGGGCGGACTAGCGGCCCGGGCTCGCGGGG
>JABWBI010000157.1 GCA_013360565.1 Candidatus Sumerlaeia bacterium
GGCCGAGGCCCCGGCCCCGTGCGGCCGGGCACACCGCACCTGCGTCACGCTGGCGGCCGCCGTCGCCAACGAGCTCATCGAAGCCGCCCAGCGACGGCGCATCGAAGACATCCGCGGCCGCTGGCCGCTGACACCCCTCACCTGGCAGCGAATGACCGGCCGCTATCCCAGCGCCGACGGCGTCGCCGTCGTCAACGGCCTTCTGGACGTGTCGCTTTTCGACCGCCTGTGGGCACCCCTGCCCGCCAATCTGCGCAGCGCCCTCGTCGAGGACACCTGGGGCGCGATCGTGGAGCTCATCGCCGTCCTCGCCGACGCCCTGCGACGCCAGCTCCCCGCCCGCGAGTGGGAGCGCCTGCGCACCCAGATCGGCACTAACGTGCAGGCCTCCACCATCGAGGAACCCGCCCCCGCCGGCATGACGGCCGCAGAGGTGCTGATGCTGTTCGAGGACCCCAGCGAGGAGGAGGACGAGACCGATGGGCGGTGAGCACATCTTCGTGGCCGAGGAGAGCCGCTTCGTCCAGGATGTCTGCCGTGCCATTCTCGAGGAGCACGGCTTCCGCGTCACCTGCGCGAGCAACGGCCTCGCGGCCGTCAACTGCCCTGAGATCTCAAACGTCGATCTTCTGATCGTCGACGCCGGCATGCCCGGCTGGGACGGCTTCGTGACCTCGAAGACCGTCCGCCAGACGCCCGAGATCACCTCCATGCCGATTCTCCTCCTCGTCGGCGAGCACGAGATCACCGCCCAGGAGAGCGTCAGCCTCCGCGGTGCCAACGCCTACCTGATGAAACCCTTCACGCCCGCGCAGCTCGTGCGCCGCGTGACCGACCTGCTGAGCGAGCACGCGATCGCACAGGAGGCCCAGCGCCGCCTCACAGAGGTCGCGGACGAGCAGATCCGCGCCCTCGCCGAGGAGCAGGTGACCCGCGTCGTGGAGAAGAAGACGCAGATCATCGTCGAGCGCATGATCCAGCGCGTGATCGAGGCCATCGACGACAAGGCCAAGCGCGAGGTCGACGCCAAGGTCACCGCCCTCTCCGCCGAGCGCGAGCAGGAGCTGATCCGCGCCACCGTGACCGAGGTGGCCCGCTCCATGATCGACAAGCAGGCCGAGCAGCGCGTCGGCGAGGCGATCGAGCGCGACCTGGCCGAGCGCCTCGAGAAAGCCGTCCGGCGCACCGCCGAGGGGATCGTCCCCGGCGTCGTCCGTGACCGCATCAAGGAGAGCCTGCAGCCCATCCTCCAGCGCGAGGTGCAGGTGCGCGTCGCCCAGGCCGCCGAGGGCCTCGTCCCCGAGGCCAGCCACAAGCTCGTCGCCACCGTCGACGCTCTCGCTCAGAAGGTCGTCCCCAAAGTGGCGCGTGACATGGTCCCCGACCTCGCCGAGCGCCAGATCGCCCTCCTGTCGAGCAAGACGATTCCCTCCCAGATCGACGCGCAGGTGCGCATGCAGGTGACCGAGCAGATGCGCGGCCAGATCCACCCCGAGCTCCGCAGCGCGACGCGGCGCCTGTGGATTCGCATCATCCTCATGAACGTCCTCGTCTTCAGCGGCATTGTCGCCGTCCTGCTCTGGTGGCTCTCCCGCGCCGGCATCCGCTTGCCCTGGGAGTGATCGCCCTTCACGCCTCCGCGGGCCCCACCCGCTGGCCCGCGATCATCACCGTGTCGATCCGGATCGCCCCGTCGAACAGCCGCCGCGGCTGACGCTCCACGCTCGCCAGCGGCTCTTCCGGCGTCGCCAGCACCAGATCGGCCACCGCCCCCGGGCGCAGCGTGCCGTGGCCCTCGCCCAGCCGCAGCGCCTGCGCCCCGGAGGACGTGATCATCGCCAAGAGCGTCTGCCACGCAAGCCAGGGGTGCGTCTCCGCGACGATCCGCGCCTGGTCCCACATCGACAGCGACGGCGACGAGGCGAGGCTGTCAGTGCCCAGACACACCGGCACGCCGGCCTCCAGAAGCCGCGGCAGCGGGTGCGGCGGGTGGGAGAAGAACCGGTGCGTCGCCGGACACACGCACACGCGCGCCCCCGACCGCGCGATGAGCTCGATGTCCCCCTCGCTCAGGTGATTGCAGTGCACCAGCAGCGTGTGGGCGTCCAGGGCGCTCAGCCGCGCCAGGTACTGCGCCGGCGAGCACCGTGGGTGCTGCCATCCGCTCCGGTCCACCCCGATGTGGGCGAAGTAGCGATCGGCCCCATCGGAACGGCCAATCTGCCACAGCTGGTTCTCCTCCTCCGTCTCCGAGAGGTGAATCGTCAGCACTCCGCGCTGGCGGCGCACCTGATCCGCCACCATCTCGATCAGCTCCGCCGTCGTGCTGTAGACCGCGTGCGGCGCCGCGTACGGCGAGCCCCGGCTCACCCACTGCGCCATGCGCGGCGCCGTCTGCCCCAGCTCGAAGGCAAACAGCTCTTCCGCCTGTCTCACGCGCACCGGCGTCGGCGGCAGAGGCATCACGGCGAAGAAGTCGAGCAGCGCCGTCGTCCCCGCCTCCAGTGACAGGCGCAGCCCCTCGGCCAGACCCCGGGTGCGCTCCTCCTCCGTCGTCGCCCGCCAGAGGTCGATCAGCGCGACGATCCAGCCCCAGAAGTCCGGCGTCGGCGCCAGACGCCCGCCGGTCGCCGTCAGCGCCAGATGCGTGTGGGCATTGACCAGCCCCGGCACCAGCACACACTCACGCGCCTCCACCACCGGAGCGTCCGCCGCCTCCCCCGGCGGGGCCCCCTCCCCCAGCCCCGCAATCACACCGCCGCGGATCCAGACCCAGGGCGCCCGCAGTGACACGCCCGACGGACACAGCGCCAGCCCCGCCCGGACGACGAGCGAACCGCTCATTCGGCCGCCGACACGACCGGCAGATGGACCGTGAACCGCGTTCTCACATTCGGCTCGCTCTCCACCTGCACCGCGCCCCCGTGCGCCTCGACCACGCTCTTCACCACGAACAGACCGATCCCCGTCCCCTCGATGCCCACGCTCGACGCCGTCCGGCGATACCGCTCGAAGACATGCGGAATCTCCTCCGGCGCGATCCCTTGCCCCGGGTTCTCCACCGAGCACGTCACCGACTCCGTGCCCAGCGGCGACTCTGCCCCCGGCGTGATCCGCGCCTGGATTCGGATCACGCTGCCCGGCGGACTGTACTTCAGCGCATTGCTCACCAGATTGCCCAGCGCGCGGAACAGGAGATTCTCATCCGCCGGGATCGCCGGCAGATCGCGGGGACAGTCCACGTCGAACCGGATCCGCCGCTTGCCCGCGTCCGGCGCCATGACCGAGTCGATCTCCGTGAGCAGATCCGCCACCTGCGTCGGCCGCCGCTGCAGCACGAAGCGCCCCGCATCGATCTTGCACGTCGTCAGATAGTTGTCGAGCAGCGCCAGGATCTTCTGTGCGTTCGATGCGATGATGTTCAGAAAGTCCTCGCTCTTCGAGTGCCACACCTTCCGCCGGTGGTCGTACATCAGCGACGTGTATCCGATGATCGACGTCAGTGGCACTTTGATGTCGTGGCTGATCATCGAGATCATGTCCTGCCGCAGGCGCTCCGTCTCGATCCGCTGCAGCGCCCGCCGCACGATCTCCAGCAGATGGTCGAATTCGAACGGCTTGGGAATGTAGTCGAACGCCGCGTGGTGGATCGCCTCGATCGCGCTCTCCGTCGACGCGTGACCTGTCATCACGATCGCCAGCGTCCGCGGGTGACGCTCGCGCATCTGCCGCAGCACCTCCAGACCGTCGACATCGGGCATCCGCAGATCCGTGATCACCAGGTCGAACGGCTCCTCGTCCAGCCGCGCCAGACCCTCGCCTCCGCTGAACGCTGGCACCGCCTCGTGTCCCTCGCGCCTGAGCAGCTGGCACACCGAGTTCGCCATGCGGCGCTCGTCGTCGATCACCAGGATGCGCTTCGAGTCGGTCATGGAGCACCCGCCGCGCGCGCAGCGGCCCCAGGACAGCTATCCCCCCGGCGCCTCTGCCACAAGCGCATTTTGCCTACTTTTCCTCCCCCCGCAGCAGCCGCTCGATCTCCGCGTCCTGCTCCTCGTCGCTCGTCCCCGCCGCGATCAGGCCCTCCGCCTCCATCGCCCATCGCGACAGGCGCCGCCGCGCCAGCTCCCGCCGCCGCCGCCACGCGAGGAGTGCCACCACCATCACCACCGCCCAGGCAAAGCCCGCCGTCGTGAAGATCAGCATCCACCGCCATCCCAGCCGCACCGTCGCGTGCCACCGCTGCTCGAGGCCTGCCACCACCGCCGGGCTCCACGCACTCGCCACGAAGGAGGGACCCTCCACCGGATCCACCACCCGGTCGATCAGCGCCGTCAGACCCCGGTTCTCCTCGATCAGAAACTGAACCGCGCTCGCCGACTGCCGATAGGCCAGCCGTTGCCGCGACGGCTCCGCCGGGAAGTCATCCGCCAGATCCATCAGGGGAATCATCCGGCGCGGGCCCAGCCACCGCAGGCTCGTCGCATCCCACCACCCACGCTGATTCGCCACTGCCATCGCCAGCCCCTCCTCCAGCCACCGCGGCAATCGGCGCCGCTCCACCCCCGCCGGCCAATCGCCCAGGGCCCGCCCAAGGTAGCAGTGGACGTACTCATGCGTCAGCGTCGTCTCGAGCTCGCTCAGCCCCGCCCGCCGACACCCGAAGTGGTTGATCACCATGCTCTGATCGCCCCCCCGGACGAACGCCAGCACATCACGCATCGCCGGCTGGTCCCGCTCGAGCGATTCCCAGCTCTCCCGGGGCCAGAGATACACAGCCACCGGCGTGTTCAGCGGCACCGACCAGTGCTCAGCCGCGCGCCGCCGCGCCCGTTCGAGGATGTCTCCGTAGAACCCCGCCGTCTCCGCCAGTGCCGGCGGGGCGTGGAACCGGAAGAACGGCGTCTCCCACAGCGGGTCCGTCGCCGCCACTCCACCGCGAGCGCCACTCAGCGCCCACAGCGCGAGTGCCGCCGCACCCATCAGTTGGCCAAGACGCCGTCTCATCACAGGTCCTCCTATACTGTCCTGACACCGGCTCGGTGCCAAGCCAAGAGCCTCCAAGCCTTGACCCCAGGTGTGAGGTCTTCTACGGTGTCGGTTCCCTCACGGTTGTCTCTGCGATGAACCCCCTCCGCTCGATTCTCCTCGCGCTTCTCACAGTCCAGGCTCTCGCTGTGCCCGCACGCATCCCTTTTCGGATCGGGTACGAGCCGGTGGCCCCCGAACTCAGCTCGGCCGAGATCAGCGCGATCCTTGTCTCCGCCGAGCGCCATGTCCGGCCCACCCTGAGCTCCGAGGAGCGCCGAGCCATCCTTGCCTCCGCCGAAGCTCTGGCCCGCGCTGTCACGGCCGAGTCTGCCCGGCGACCCGTTGTCCGCGCTTTCCTCGCCTCCTCAGCCATCAGTGCCACACTCGACCCCGGCCAGCTCACTGACCAGATCGAGACGATCCTCACGCGGGCCCAGACGCGCGAGCTTGAGGAGGAGCAGATTCTCCAGGACGAGTCGCGGGCTCAGCGCGAGGCCGCCACCCAGCAGGTCATCGACCGTGCCCTCCGCTGGCTCCTCCAGGAAGTCTCCATCCCCGCCGGCCTCGGACTCCTCGCCTACACTCTCCTCCTGCTCGCCTCCCAGGCCAACAGCCGCCGCGTCATGCGCCGCGCCAAAGCCCTCCGCGACCAAGTCGATCCCCGCGACACCGAGACCCGCCTCGCCGAGGCTCAGGAGGCCCTCTCCGGCGATCCCGACAAGCTCCGCCAGCGAGAGCGCGAACGCAAGATCCGTGAGCGCAGGGCCGCTGGTCTCGAACGCCGGGCGCGGACCCTTGAACTCCGGGCCCGTCTGAACTCTGCCCTTTCCCACTGGCTCTTGACCTTCGGCCTCATCACCTATCTCATCTGGCTCTTCATTCACCACGACGGCCTGCGAGTCATCCGCCTTCTCAACTCCACCGTCGTCATCCAGGTGCTCGTCGGACGTGCCGCCACCATCATTATCATCATCCTCACCATCAACCTCATCCTCGCCGGAGCACGCCTCCTCATTGGCCGGCTTGTCCTCCGCGTCCGGGGTGCCAGCAGCCAGCCCGGCGGCGATCGGGACCTCCAGGCTCAGACGCTCGCCAATGTCCTCGCCAGCGCCGCCTCCGTTCTCCTCTGGACCCTTGGCCTCTTCATGGTTCTCGACCAGCTGGGCCTCGACATCACCACGCTCCTCGCCGCCGCCGGCGTCGCCGGCATCGCCATCGGCTTCGGCGCCCAGACCCTTGTCCGTGACTTCCTCGCCGGGTTCTTCATCATCCTCGAAAACCAGTTCCGCGTCGGGGACGTCGTCAAGATCGGAGACACCGGCGGGCTTGTCGAGCGCATCACGCTGCGCGCCACATCCCTCCGAGACCTCTCCGGAAGCCTCCACGTTATCCCCAACGGATCCATCCAGCGCGTCACCAACATGACTTTCCTGTGGTCCCGCTATGTCGCCGACATCGGCATCTCGTACAGCGCCGACCCCGACCAGGTCATTGCCCTCCTCGCCGACGTCGGAAAGCGTATGCGACGCGAGGAGCCCTGGGGAGAGCGTATGCTTGAGGACCCTGAGGTTGTCGGCCTCGACCGCTTTGAAGACTCCGCCCTCGTCTTCCGTGTCCTCCTCAAGACCAAGCCCCTCCAGCAGTGGGCCGTCGGCCGCGAGTTCAACCGCCGCGTGAAGTATGCTCTCGACGAGGCCGGCATCGAGATCCCCTTTCCCCACCGCACCGTCTATCTCCGCCTTGAACCCGAAGACGAGCTCGCCCAGGTTCTCCGCGGCGCCACCAGACGCGATGGCGAGCCGCTCAGCCCTCGCTGATTGCGCGCTGCGCCGCCAGCGCGTGCTCAGGGCTCTGCGTCTTCAGGTACACGTCCACGCCGTGGCCTGCGACGTGCACCGCCGCGAGGGT
>JABWBI010000158.1 GCA_013360565.1 Candidatus Sumerlaeia bacterium
GGCCAGGCGGGCCAGAGCGCCGCGCGCGCCGGCGCCGCGGGGCAGGGCTTCACGCTGACGATCGATGTCCAGGTGACCCAGCGCATCGACGCGGTGATCGCCTCGCTGCGCGGGGCGGGCCTCGAGGCCCAGGCTGTGCAGAGCGAGTCGATCACACGGATTCAGGTCACCGTCCGTCTCGGCGCGGACGGCCCAGTGCAGAGGGGTGACCCGCTCATCATCGACCTCCAGGGCGACGGGATCGAACTCACCGGCCGCGGGACGGCCTTCGACCTCAACGCCGACGGCGCCGTCGACCTCTCGGCCTTCGTCAAGGGCGACGATGCGCTGCTTTTCGTCGATCAGAGCGGCGACGGGCAGTTGACCGATGGCCGTGAGCTGTTCGGCGATCAGGAGGGCGACGCCGACGGCTACGCCGAGCTCGATCGCTTCGACGACAACCGCGACGGCCTCATCGACGCGAAGGACGCCGTCTTCGAGAAGCTGCGGCTCGTCTACGACAAGAACCAGGACGGCATGACGCAGCTCAACGAGGTCGCTCTCCTCCGCGAGGCGGGCATCGCCTCGATCTCGCTCTCACGTCAGGCCGTGGGCCACACGGACACCCACGGCAACGAGGTCGTCGCCCGCTCCGCGGTGACGCGGACCGACGGCTCGTCCACGGGCGCCTACGAGGCGAACCTGACCTATCAGCGTCTGGTCTGAAGACGATCAGGCGAGGCAGCGGCCCTGGGCCTATTCCCCGGTCTCGACCCCTCGCCTCAGCTCCTCGCGGATGTCCATGAGGATGTCGAAATAGCGCCACGACGGCGGCGCGGCGGCCGGCTGTGTGTGGTCGGGCCGCAGAATCAGGTCGCCCGTGCGCAGGAGGACCTCCCGGACCTCAGGATTCTGGAGCACCTTGGCCCGCGTGGCCTCGACGATCAGGCGGTAATGCTCGCCGCGGAGCGTCGTCATGTAGGTCATGCGCCGGCCTTCGAAGGTGACCCAATTGATCCCCATTCGCCGCATGTTCTCGAACGCGATGTCGCCCGCCGCCTTCGCCTCGAAGCCGGCCATCCTCGCGACCTCCTCGCGAGTGTGAGGCCACACGAGGCCTGGATAGCGCGCGCGGGGGTCGCCGGGCCCCTCGGGGTAGAGCATCATCTGCCAGAGGCCCTCGAGGCTCTCGTATCGGACGCCGTGGAACTCGAACGGCGTGCGCGCGAAGTTCGAGAGCAGGCCGAGTTCGTGGCGCTTGGAGAGAATCACCTCGCCCGGCCCCGCAGCCTGCGGGCCGATCTCCCACCAGGCGAGGTCCTCCGCCGGGGCCCACCAGTGGGCCGGATACTCCGAACGGCTGGAGTCCGGGTTGGGGGGGCGCACAGTGATCTCAGGGTCGATCATGTCATGGGCGCAGGCGAGCAGGAAACCTGAAACGCAGAGTCCGCAGCGGACGCGGCGTGCCGTCCCCCGGCGCTCCCTGCGGCCGCCGCGTGGCATCACTTCACTCCTCGAGCATCGTCACGAACTGCGTGTGCTGGCGGAAGAAGAGCAGGCGCACCGTCCCTGTCGGACCGTTTCGGTGCTTGGCGAGGATGATCTCAGTCTCAGCCGGCGCCGTGCTGTCGAAGTCCGGCTCGCGCTCCTCCTCGTAGTACGACTGCCGGTGCAGAAACATGACGATGTCGGCGTCTTGCTCGATCGCGCCGGACTCGCGGAGGTCACTCAGGATCGGCCGGCGGTCCTTCGCGCGGCGGTCCTCCACCTTGCGGCTGAGCTGCGAGAGAGCGATGACCGGGATGTTGAGGTCGCGCGCGAGCCCCTTGAGCGCGCGCGTGATCTCGGCGACTTCCTGCTGGCGGCTCTCCGCGCGCGAGGAGCCGCTCATGAGCTGGAGATAGTCGATGATGAGAAGCCCCAGATTGGGTTCGCGCAGGGCCAGACGCCGTGCCTTCGACCGGATCTCGTAGACCGTCTGCCCCGGCGTGTCGTCGATGAAGATCGGCGCGAGGTCGAGATTGCGGGCCTCCTTCTCCAGCCGGGCGGCCTGTGTCTCGGTGAGCCGGCCCGACCGCGTCATCGTCGACGGCACCCGGGCGAGCGTGCACAGCATGCGGTTGGAGAGCTGGTGCGCGCCCATCTCGAGACTGAAGAGACCGACGCCCGTGCGCCCGTGCATGGAGACGTTGAGGGCGAGATTGAGGGCGAAGGCCGTCTTGCCCATCGCCGGACGTGCCGCGAGGATGATCAGGTCGCTCGGGTGCAGGCCGAGCGTCAGCTCGTCGAGATCGGGATAGCCCGTCGGCACGCCCGTCAGGGGCTTGCCCTCGCGCTGGGCCCGCTCGATCTCGTCCATCGTGTCGTGGATCACATCGCTCATCGGGCGGAAGTCCCGCCCGATGGCCTCGCGCGAGATCGAGAACAGCCGCTGCTCGGCGGCGTCGAGGATCTGGTCGGCGTCCTCGCGCTCGCCCACGGCCTCATCGAGGATCTCCCGGGCGACGGTGATGAGGCCGCGCAGCCGCGCCTTCGTCCGCACGATATTCGCGTGGTAGCCGATGTTGCCCGGGGAGACGACGGCCTGCGGCAGGATGGCGAGGTAGCCGCGTCCGCCGGCCGCCTCGAGCACGCCGCGGCGGGCGAGCTCGTCGGCGAGCGTGAGCAGATCGATCGCCTGGCCGCGGTCGACGAGACCGATCATCGCCTCGTAGATGTGGCGGTGGCGCTCAAGGTGGAAGTGGGTCCCCTCGAGCGAGCCCTCGACGGCCGTCAGCGCATGGGCATCGAGCAGAATCGCGCCGAGCACTGCCTGCTCGGCCTCGAGGCTGTGCGGCGGCGTGCCCGGAGCGGGTGTGACGGTGGGCTGGCGAATGGCAGTGGCCATCGGACTCTCAGGGGCCGTCCCGGACCGCGTGTGCGGCGTGAAGAAGGAGAGAGCAGCGGGGCGGCAATCGGCCAGATTGCCGCCCCGTCCGAGGCGTTTGTCAACCGGTGCGCGGATTTTCTTTCAGGCGGCCTGTGAGAGCTCTGTGAGCTCTCCTGTGGGCAGCCTGTGGATCACTCCTCGTCCTCTTCCTCGTCGAGCTCGTCGTCCTCGTCCTCCTCCGCGGGTGCCTCGGCCGCGGGCGCCGCCGGCCGCTCCTCGTCGGGGGGCTGCTCGGCGTCGACGATGACACGGACCTTGCCGACCACCTCGCCGTGGAGGCGGATGTCGACGAGGTGAAGACCGGTCTTCTTGATGTGCTCCTTGAGCAGCACGCGGCGCCGCTCGACTTCAAAGCCCTTCTCGCGGAGCCCGTCGGCGATGTCCTGCTGCGAGACCGAGCCATAGAGCTGGCCCTGCTCGCCGGCCTTGAGGGTGTAACGCAGCTCCACCTTGGCGAGGCCCTCGGCGGCGCGATGCGCCTCGGACTTCTCGACGGCGGCGAGCTGCTCGGCCCGCTTGCGCTTGAGCTCCAGCTGGCGCATGTAGCCCTCGGTCGCGGGGACGGCGAGGCTGCGCGGGAAAAGGTAATTGCGGGCATAGCCGGGCGCGACGTTCTTCACCGTCCCGGCCCGGCCCACATCTTTGACATCTTTGGTGAGGATGACTTTGACAGCCATGAATCGAGCTCCTCTGCCACGGAGTGTGGTCGCCGCCCGGGTGTCGAGATTCGGCGGCGAAATGGCCGAGAAGCCAACCAGCTTCATCCACCCGATGCAAGGGGATTGTGAGGCCCGCCAGCCCAGGGCATGGGGCCCTCGCCCTCAGGCGCGGCGCGGAGGCAAACGGTCCTCGTCGTCCTCATCTGGGGCGGGGGGGATGTGCAGGGTGAAGGTCGTCCCCTGGCCCAGCTCGGTCTGGTAGGTGATACGCCCGCCGTGGTCGTCGAGGATGCGCTGCGCGGCGCTCAGCCCCAGACCGGTGCCGCGCAGCTTCGTCGTGAAGAAGGGGGTGAAGAGCTTCGCCTGCACCTCGGGGGGCATGCCCGAGCCGGTGTCGATCACGTCCAGGGCCTGCCAGCCGCCAGCCTCGCGCCGGGTCCGCAGCGTGATCGTGCCGCTCTGGACGATCGCCTGGCGGGCGTTGGCGACGAGGTTGAGCAGCACCTGGCGCATCTGGTTGATGTCCATGCGGACGGGCGGCAGGTCGGGCGCGCAGTCGGTGACCAGATGGATCTTGCGCTCGAGCAGGACCGGCCCCTCGAGGCCGACGACGTCGGCGACGAGGCGGTTGAGCGCGTGGATGCCCATCCTCGGTTCGAGCCGGCGGGCGAAGTCGAGCACGTCGTTGAGGACGCGGTTGAGCCGGTCGACCTCGTCGATGACGATCTGCAGAGACTGCGCCAGGGCGGGCTGATCCGCGATCTTGCGCTGGACGCGCTGGGCGAATCCGCGGACGGCGGTGAGCGGGTTGCGGATCTCGTGGGCCACGAGGGCCGACATCTCGCCCAGGGCGGCGAGCTTCTCCTTCTTCACCAGCTCGGCCTGCGTCTCGCGCAGCTCCTCGTAGGACTCGAGGATGCGGTCGTGCGCGTGGGCCAGCTGGCTGTAGAGCCGCGCGTTCTCAATGGCCACGGCCGCCTGACCCGCCAAGCTCTCGAGCAGCGCACACTCGTCGGGCGAGAAGTGGTGCACCGTCGAGGTGTAGACGCGCAGGCCGCCGATGATCTGGTCGCCGTGGCGCATGGGCGCCGCCAGGAGCGAGACAAGGCCGCGCCGGCGGATCGCGTCGTGGTCCTGGACGCGCGCGTCGGTGCGCATGTCCCCGATGTGCACAAGCTTGCCGGACATCACCTCGTCGTCGATGGAGCCCTTTGTCAGGGGCCAGACGGTCTGCGCCGAGAGCGGGCGGCCCGCCCAGGCCACGACGCGGAGCTGGAGATTGCCCGACGCGTCGCGCTCGACGAGGCGGATCGTGCACTCGCGCGCCTGGAACATGCGCCGCGTGTTGAGCACGATCGCGTCGAGGACCTCCTGCAGCTCCCGGTGCGAGGTGATCAGGAACTGGACATCGTGCAGCGCCTGCAGCTGGCGGTGCCGCGCTTCGAGGTCGCTGTAGAGCGCCGTGCCGCAGACCATCGCCGTCGCGAACTTCGACAGCATCAGCAGAAGCTCGTCGCTCTCCGCCGAGAAGTCCTGCCCCTCGAGCCGCCACAGCTCGAGGAGGCCGATCACCTGATCCTGAACAGCGAGCGGGATGCCGACGTGGCCGAACAGGCCGAGGCCGCTCACCTGGCCGTCGCTCCACTTGGTGGTGTCGATGATGAAGACGGCGAGGCCGTGCCCGAGCGTCGCGCCTGCCGCGAAGGCGTGGGTCGACGGCGAACCGAAGTCGGTGCAGCCCGGGACCCCGGCGTTGGTGTCGTCGCAGCCCGGCCTCGGGCCCGCGATCTTCACCTTCATGAAGTTCTCGTTCACGAAGGCCAGCGTCGAGTACGTCATCATCGGCGCGAGCACCGAGTAGTGCCAGCGCGCGTGCCACCCGGTGGTGACCTCGCTCCCCGGATAGAAGATGCGGGGCATGATGAGGCCGGCCGCGACGGCAGCGACGGTCGTCGCGTCGGTCACGCCGCCCCAGGTCGCGTCTCGGCTCGGTGGCGGAGTGACCTGTGCGTGGGCGGTCGAAGAGACGCCCAGGATCGACAACGCCACGACGCCCGCGAGAATGGAGTTGCGCATCGATTTCGATTCCTCGGCGGCAGTCTGTACGACATGCGGGCCGCGGGACCAACAATCGACGAAGGGGGGGGTCGTTTTCGGTCGCCGGGTTGCTCGGTCGCACGGCCCCGGGGGGGGGGCCGGAGCGGCCGTCCGCCCCCCCCACCCGGATGCGATTCGTGTATTTTCGAGGGGTTTCGCGCCTCGAACAAGAAAGTGCGAGGGGCTTGTAACAGAGGGCCGGGCCTGTAGACTTACGTCCAGTTCCGAGCAGCACGTAGCCACCCGTGAAGCGTAGGAACTGGCGACGCAGCCTCTGGGAGTCCCCTTGATGGTCCGCGCCGCCTGTTTTTCTGAGCCGTCGGGGGTAGCCATACCCGGCGGTAGGAGGAGGAGGCGTCGAAGGCGGATCTCGGGAATCGCAGGCGTGGTGTCTGCGCAGCAACCTTCGCTCGACATCGTCGAGGAGGTCACCGGGATCCGGGGTTGGGAACAGCAGTCGCCGCCGACCTAGGCGGCCGTTTCATCGCACCATCAACGTTTCAACGATTTCCAGGAGGCCACCATGGCGTATGAATTCTATGTCAAGTGGGACATGACCAAGCAGGGCAAGAGCAAGGGCGAGAGCCCCCGTGAGAAGCGCAAGGACTGGGTCGGCGGTCTCTCGTACTTCCACGAGATCAAGTCCCCGCGTGACGTGGCGACCGGCCAGGCCAGCGGCAAGCGCCAGCACGGCCCGATCACGATCACCAAGGAGTGGGGCGCCTCGACGCCGCAGATCTTCCAGGCGCTCTGCACCAACGAGGTCATCAAGACCGTCGAGTTCGAGTTCATGAAGACGAACGCGAACGGCGAGGAGTACGTCTACCAGACCGTCAAGCTCACCAACGCGACGTTCTCCCACGTCAAGTACATGACCGGCGCTGGCGCCGGCGAGGGCGCGAACTCCTCCAAGCACGCGGGGTCGCACGACACCCACGAGCTCGAGGCGGTTTCGTTCTCGTACCAGAAGATCGAGATCGAGAACAAGGACGGCAAGACCATGGCCATGGACGACTGGCAGGCCCAGGGCTGATCCCTCCTGCCACGTGTCTCGCGACGCCTGCCTCTCCCGAGGCGGGCGTCGCCTTTTTTTGGTACGACGAGCGCAGCCATGTACAGCGGAAATCGTCCCCTCGTCGGAGTGTACTGGTCGGATCGCTCCGAGTCCGTCTCGGCCGCAGCCGAGCGGCTCCACGCCCTCTTCGGTCGGCTCGCCGCGGCGAAGCTCGGGTTCACCGCGCCGCGGCTCCGCGACGCCGGCGGCC
>JABWBI010000159.1 GCA_013360565.1 Candidatus Sumerlaeia bacterium
GGAGCTCGCCCAGCGGGGGCTCGCGCCGGAGCGAGTGGCCGATGAGCGCGCCCGCGCAGAGGCCGCCGATGGCGACGGGAAGCCACATGGTCCAGCTCAGGTAACCCTCCTGGGCGTGCTCGATCGCAGCGCTGATCGTGGCCGCTGTGACGCCGAAGCCGATGAATTGGAAGTAGAGCTGACGCTTTGTGAGCCCGACCGACACCTCCAGCAGCCCGGGCAAGAGATAGCGCCCGGGAGAGACCTCCTCGATGGCGGCGCAGATGCCGAGGCCGGAGATGCCCGAGAAGGCGAGCGCGGCGAGGACCGGAGCGGAGAAAATGAGGCCGCCCCAGATGAACTCACCGCTGGGGAGCATGACGGTGCGCAGGTGGAAGGCGAACCCGACGATGCCGACGGTGATCCCCATCAGCATCACGGCGATGTGAGCCCAGACGAGCAGAGGGGGCCTGCGCGGGCTCAGGCCCAGCAGCGCGGCGGTGGCCACACCGAGTGGAGCGTAGAGGATGGGGATGTGCATGAAGGCGTTCTGCACGGTGCCGATGCTGTGGGCCAGGTAGACATCGAGCCCCGTCGAGCCCATGTTCATCGCGACCATCAGCAGCATCAGGCGGTCGCGCTCGATCGGCAGCGGCACGTGCGGAAAGCGGGGCGCGGCCGTCTCAGCCACCGGCGGCGGCCTCGGCGGAGACCTGCTCGGCGCGCCGGCGGGCCTCGCTCGCCCCGCGGCGGAGGTTGTCGAGGTCGCGCATCAGCGGATAGAGCCCGCTCCACTGCGTGAAGGCCGGGCCCTGCATGAAGGCCCCGAAGCGGGCGGCCCGGCCGCCGTAGTGCCAGAGATTGAACGCCAGGTGATGCAGGGGATCCGAGAAGTCGCCCGGGGGAATGATGCGCTCGCGGATGAGTCCCGCGAGGATCGCGTTGGCCTCCTCGATCCGCGCATTGGTCCAGGCGACGACCTGATCCGCGGCGTCGAACTGACGGCCAATGAAGTCGGTCGAGTGGCACTGGCGGCAGACCTCCCGCATCGCCGCGCGCCCCGCCTCGTGCTCGGGCCGGTGCCGCGCGATGGGCATCTGGAGGTACCACGACAGCCGTTCACCGACATCGTGTGTCGTCTGCTGGCCGCCGAAGCCCGAGAGGTGGCAGATCTGACACGTGGGCGCGGGGAAGTCGTCCACGCCCAGCCGCCCCGTCACCTGCGAGAAGTGGTACAGGTGCTCCTGGGTCGCGTAGATCACGCCGTGGGGCGACTGGGCGAAGATCTCCGCCTGGGGCTGATCCGGCCCGGCGTGGCACAGTGTGCACGTCTCGGGGCGCCGCACCTGCTCGAGGTTGAACCGATGCCGCAGATGGCACTTCGAGCACGAACCGGCGGAGCCGTCGAGGTTCGGGCGGCCGATCTCGTGGCACGACTCGCACGCCAGCGGGGTGACGCCGGGCCCCTCGAGGTCGTGAAGGGCGATGCGACTCGAGAGGACGAGGCCCGGATCGGGCGGCGGGTGGCTGGTCTCGCTCCAGAGGGCCATGAGACGGGGATCGCGCGCAAAGTCGCGCGTGCCCGTGAGGCTCGCCCAGGCGGGGAGGCTGTGGCGGCTCTGGCTGAACTCCTCGGTCACTCTCGCGTGGCACTGACCGCAGACGCGCGGAGTGACCGTCGTGGAGATGTGAGTGCCGACGTGGGCCTGCGCATAGGGGCTGGCCTCGGCGACCTGGTGGCAGTCCCGGCACGTCACCCCGCGCCGGGCGTGCGTGCTCTCGGCCCACTGCTCGACGATGCCCGGCGTGACGCGGCGGTGGCACGCGGCACAGCGGTCGAGGCGGGGATCGACCCGGTGGACGGGCTGCACGGCCACGGGGGGCAGCTCGCCGACGGGCCGCCAGGGAAGGAAGATCAAGACGAAAAAGACGGCAGCGAAGAGCCCCGCGGCCGCTCCGAGCAGCGTGACGCTGACACGGCCGCGGCAGGGCGCGCACCGTGAGATCCGCCGCACCGGAGCGCCCATCTTGCGATGCACCTCACTGCCGCCGTGATCGAAATCCGTCCCCGAGCTCTCGACGAGAGCGGTCTCTGGAGCAGGTCGGCAAGAAGTGCGCCCGTTGGTGTCGCGGCCTGCCGCATGCCAAGACCTCGTGAGCGCATCAGATGGAGTGCCATTCGGACGTCCGGGGGGCTCTCTGAGGCGGGGGCGTCACTCCGGCGGAAGGGCGGTGAGGCGGGCGCGCCACAGATGGGGCCATCCGCAGGTGGGATCGCCCGGGCTTTGGACGCCCGGCGACTCCCTGAGGCTGCGCGCCTGCGGCACAGATTGTGCCGCACGACAGGCGCAGGCCAGCACTGAGCTCTGGGGGCGATTCGCTGTGGGCGCACCGCGGAAGCCGCATCTGTCTCTGCTCTTCGCTGCCCTTCCCCTGCTGGGGGTGGGTCTCGCCGCGGCTCAGGACGCGCCGGCCGGCGCGATTGCGCTCGGGGCGAGCTGCGTGACAGCCGACTGTCATCCGGCGCTCGCCCCCGGCCCCGATCTCCATGGCCCCCTGAACACGGGCAACTGCACCGTGTGCCACGAGGCCATCGATGGCCGGCACGAGTTCCGGCTGGCCCGGTCCGGGCCGGCCCTGTGTGGGATGTGCCACGAGCTGGCGCTCTCGGACGTCGTGCACGCCCCCGTCGTGGAGGGGGACTGCACGTCGTGCCACGACCCCCACCGCTCACCGCACGAGGCCCTGCTGGTCCAGTCGCCCGACGAGGGCCTGTGCCTGCCATGCCACGGGCAAGATGGACTCATGTCGCAGCCCTTTCTGCATGGCCCCGCCCGTGCGGGGATGTGCGTGGTCTGCCATGAGTCGCACTCGTCGTCGAATCAGCACCTCGTCCGCCAAGATGGCGCGGAGCTGTGCGCCTTCTGCCACGGCGAGGACATCGCCCGCTTTGAGCAGTCCCGCCACCTTCACGATCCGCTGCGCGGAGGCGCCTGCCTGGGATGCCACGATCCCCACGGCGGCGCGTCGGCCTCGCTGACGCTCGTGCCCGCGCCCGGCCTGTGCTTCACCTGCCACGGAGACCTGGAGGAGAGAGTCGCCCGGAGCGCCGTCGTTCACTCGCCGGTCTCCGCCGAGGCGGCCTGTTCGAGTTGCCACGACGCCCACGGCTCGCCGATGCCGGCGCTGCTGCGAGAGGGCGAGCTGGCGCTGTGCACGGGCTGCCACCTGGAGGAGACGCACACGGCGCGGGGAGAGGTGATCAGCGCGGTGGGGGCCCTGATTCGGGACTCCGCGTTCCCGCACGGCCCGGTGCGGGAGGGCAACTGCACCTCGTGCCACGACGCCCACGCGGGTGACAAGGCCCGGCTGCTGGTGAGTGACTATCCTCCGGAGTTCTACGCCCCCTACGACGCCAGGCGCTACGCCCTGTGCTTTCAGTGCCACTCCGGGGAGGCGTTCGAGACGGAGCGGACTGCCACGCTCACCAACTTCCGCCGGGGCGACGTGAACCTGCACTTCATCCATGTGACGAAGGACGAGCGCGGGCGAACGTGCCGGGCGTGCCATGAGGTCCACGCCTCCAACCGCCCCTTTCACATGAGCGAGACGGTGCCCTACGGGGGGTGGCGGATGCCCATCCACTTCGAAGCCCTGCCTGGGGGCGGGCGCTGCAGCCCCGGCTGTCATCAGCCAGAGACCTACGACCGGGGGCTCACGACCGCCTCGACGTCCTCGGAGGAGCGACTGCCATGAGCGCCAGAGGAAGATGGATCATCACGACGGCTCTGATGCTGTCTGCCGCGGGGGCATTCGGGGCGGCGGTCTCCGAGTGGCGCCCGGGGAGCTCGACCCCGCGCTTCGAACTTCCCGCCGCCGGTGGGGGGGAGGTGGCGCTCCGCGATTTCCACGGCGTCCCCGTCGCTCTGCTCTTCGCGGACCCACAGCAGGGGCACTCGCAGCGGGCCATCGAGGAGCTCGTGAGCGTGGTGGATGCGCAGCGCTTCGGGCAGGCGATCCGGGTCTTCATCATCGTGGATCAGGTGCCGCAGGTGCTCCCGGCGCTCCCCTCGTGCGCCGCGATGCTCGTCGACGAGGATCGCTCGACGTTCGTCGACTACGGCGTCGTCGCCGTTCTCCCGTGCACGGTCTTCCTCGATGCCGAGGGACTGTTCCACGCGGCACTGCCCGGACACGGCTTCGGCTACCGGGACAGCGTCGAGAATGAGCTCCTCTATCTGACCGGCCGCATCAGCCACGCCGACCTGGTGCAGCGGCGACAGGGACCGGTTCCGGCGGACCCTCACCGCGCGGTGATGCAGCGGCGACTGAATCTGGCGAACCAGCTCCGGCAGCGCGGACTCGCCTCCCAGGCGCGCGAGGAGTACGAGGCGATCCTCGAGCTGGACCCCGGAGACCCCGCCGCCCACCTGGGCATCGCGCAGCTGGAGCTGCAGCGTGGGCATCTGGACGAAGCCGAGAGCCACGCGATGACCGCGCTCGCGGCGAGTCCTGAGATGCCGCTGGCCTTCAAGACCCTCGCGCGGGCGCGGCTCATGGCGGGCAACCTTGAAGGCGTGCGAGAGCCGCTGCGGCAGTTCATCGCCATCGCCGGGGAGGACGCCGAGACACACTACCTCCAGGGCAGACTGGGCGAGGCGCAGGGGGCGATCGACGAGGCGCTTGCGCATTACCGGCAGGCATGTGAAGCACTCCTGACCCAGCGCGGGTGGGGTCTGTTCGCGCGGGAGTCCACCGGCCGGAGGCACTGATCCCTTGAGTGCGGCGGCAAGGCTTCGCCGGACATCGCTTCTTGTCTCCCTGGCGGTCTGGCTCGCGGGGTCTGCCGCCGCGCAGAGCCCGGACTCTGTCCTGGCCCGGCTGGAGGCCCCGGCCTATCGCACCCTGCGGGGCTCACTGCGGCTGGAGCAGTCACCGGCCGCCGTGATGGGCAGCGTCCCCTCGCCCGAGCCGGCCCGGGTGACGCTCATCCACGTGCTTCTCGCGCCGCCGGACCGATACCGGATCGTGGTGACCGCGCCGATCGAGCAGGGCGATGGGATGATTCAGTCCGACGGCGTCCAGACCATGATGATCTCGAGCATGTTGGGCCAGGTGGCCGTGGGCGAGGCCCGGCCGCTGGGCGCTGTCACGCGCCGGGATCTCGCACTGACCGGCGCGGGCGGCTCGTTGATCCTCCCCCTGCTGCTGGGGCTGCGGCATCCTCTGACCGAGCGGCTGCTCGACGAAGGGGAGCGCAGCTCTGGGGGGACGGAGGAGGCCGGGGGAGCCGCGTGCGACGTCGTCTCGCTCTCCCTCGTCCGGGGGGGCGCGCCGGTGCGGCTTCGCCTGGCCGTGGATGCGCTCGGAATCGCGCGGCGAGCGGAGATGCAGATGGCTTCGGGCGAGGCGGAGGGTATCCGCTTCCGCGAGGAGTTCGTGAACCTCGCCCTGGGAGGGCCGGTGAGCGACGAGGACTTCGCGACGCCGATCCCGCCGAACATGGCGCGCGTCCCGGCGCTCGATCCCGAGCGTGTGCGCACGGCGCAGGCGGCCTCTCCGGAGCGCTGAGTCTCAGTAGCCCGAGGAACTGTGCACGTACCCGTGACAGGTGAGCGCGCAGGAGCCGGCGCGCTCGCCGAGGTCGGTGAAGGCGATCACGCCGCTCGCGGGCTCGGGCTCGACGACGGCGAGGTCGAAGTTGATCAGATGGGTGTGCTCGCCCGGGTCTCCCTGCGAGAGACTCACGCCGTGCGGGTCGTGGCAGACGCTGCACGAGGTGCGTTCGTCCACGACGTGGAGCCGGTGGAGGGGAAAGCTCTGGTCGCCGAGAATGCTCGAGCGGCTGTGGCACTCGTAGCACAGCGCGTAGGCCTGCGGACTCTCGGCGACGCCGTCGCCAGTGCGATTCCCGGCTCGCAGCAGCCCCTCGTGCGGCGAGCCGTGGGGCCCCCGCGGAAAGCCCGCGGGCGCGCTGTGACAATCCGAGCAGCGGATGACCGAACCTTCGCTGAGCGGCGCGATGAGGCTGGGCACACTCAGATTGCGGCCAGGCGCGGCGATGGGATGAAACGAGGCGTTGCCCGGGTCGATCTCGCGTCCCAGATCGAACTCCTCGATCTGCCGCCGTACGGGGAAGCCACTGAGATGGGCCGGTTCCTCGCCGTGGCAACGCAGGCAGACCTCGTACTCGAACTGGGCCTCGTCCACCTGTGCGCCGCTGAGCGTGACCCCGGGGACGCCCTCGAGCGCACCGCCGATGTCGAGGCCGCTGATGGAAGGCCGGTCGCTGGCCTCGTGGGGATCGTGGCAGTCGGCGCACTCGACGTGACCCGAGGCGTCGGCGGGCGTCTCCTCGGCGCTGTGCTCGCCGGAGTGGCGGTCGACAAAGTGACCGAAGGGCTGACGGAGGAGAGAGGCGATGTCACTCGCATCGGGATTGGCCGCGCTGTGGCAGGTCAGGCAAGCCGCCTCCTCGGCGGCGCCCTGCAGCAGGGGCGTGCTGCCGGCGCCGTGGGGCGTGTGGCACAGTCCGCACCCGCCGGGCAGGCGCCCCCCCTTCGGCAAAGGTGCGCAGGATTTGTACCACCCCTTCGAACCAGGCCGGGGCCGCGCCGTCGATGGCATTGGTGAGCACGGAAAGGCACAACTGGCGCTGGGGCAGGACCCCGGTGCGGGTGAGGGTGCCCTGGAAGCCGCCGCCATGGCCGTAGGCCTCCCAACCGGCCGCCATGCCGATGCTCAGACCCAAGCCGTATTGCCTTTCCCCGGCGGTATGCGGGACCCGCCAGTGCGGCCGCACCATCTCGCGGCGACTGGCCGCACTCAACCACCCGCATCGGGCCTCGGGGTCCAGCTGGGCGTAGAACCGGACCAGATCCGCCGCGGTGCTGGCGAAACCGGTGGCCGGGGCCAGGGCCCGCGTGGGGTTA
>JABWBI010000160.1 GCA_013360565.1 Candidatus Sumerlaeia bacterium
GCTCCAGGCGACGACCCTCATGCCGAACGCCTTCGCGCGCGTCGCGACATCGCGGCCGATCTGCCCGAGGCCGAGGATCGCCAGCGTGCGCCCCTTGATGCCGCGCGCCTTCGAGTAGCCCTTCTTGTCCCACCTGCCGGCGCGCAGGTCGCAGGCCGCGTCGACGATGCGCCGGTCGAGAGCAAGCATCAGTCCCATCGTCAGCTCCGCGACGGCCGCCGAGTTCTTCCCCGGACAGTTCGCGACGAAGATCCCGAGCTCGCTCGCGCGCTTCACGTCGATCGTGTTCACGCCCGCCCCGGCCCGGACGATCAGCGCCAGACCGGGCGCCGCGTCGAGCGCCGGGGCCTGGACCTTCGTGGAGCGCACGACGAGGACTTCGCACTCCGTCTCGGCCACGGCCCGCGTCAGCGACTCATCCTTCAGGTCGGGGTCGAGCGTCACGTCGCAGCCGGCCGCCCTCAGTCCATCGATCCCACTCTTCTCGAACTTGTCCGCGACAAGAACCTTCATCTCGCACCTCCGGGGTCAGACAGAGCAGGGGATGCTGCAACGCCCCGGCTCGCTCCTCAAGCGCATTCAGCACCCTGGCGGCTGGCCGTCGCGGCTCCGCGCTTCTCCGCGAGTCTCAGAGTCTCGACCACAGTCTCCTCGCCCGCGCGCGGGCCTCCGCCGCCAGCGCCGCCTCGTCGACATGCCCAATGCGCCCGCGCCGCATGACCCATCGGCCGTTGATCATGACCGAGTCGACAGCGGCGTCGCCGAGACCGAAGAAGACATGTCCCATCACGGTGTCGGCCGTCAGCGGCGTCGGCGGATCGTAGTCGATGAGAAGAAGATCGGCTGCGTGGTCCACCGCGATGCGGCCCAGCTTCACCCCGAAGAGGCGCTCGGCCAGGGTCCGGTTGCCCTCGAAGAGCAGATGGAACGCCGCCCCCATGCCCACCCGCGGATCTTGCCGGTGATGGCTGTGGAGCAGGTGGCACGCGCGCACCTCGTCCCACATCGAGTTGCTCATCCCATCCGTGCCGAGTGCGAGGTGGACCCCCTCGCTCTGCAGGGCGGCGAGGTCGATCGCCCCGACGCTGTTGTTCATGTTCGAGCGTGGCTGATGCGAGACCACGCTGCCGCTCTCGGCGATCCGCCGTGCATCGCCGTCACCCAGGTGAATGGCGTGCGCGAGGATGGTGCGCGGCCCGAGCACTCCCGCCTGCGCCAGCCGCTCCACGGCCGAGACCCCGTGCCTGGTCCGCGCATCGGCGAGGTCCGTGAATGCCTCGCAGCAGTGGATGTGGACACCGGTGCCGAGCGCCTGCGCGGCCTCGGCGCCCTCGCGCAGCGTCCGGTCACCGACGGTGAACTGGGCGTGCATTCCGAAGAGCCCGGCCAGCATGGAGCTGGCCTCCCGCTGGACGCGCTGGAGGAAGCGCACGTTCTCCGCGATGCCCGCCTTGGCGATCTTGCCGCCATCGCGGTCGGAGACCTCGTAGCAGGTCGCGAAGCGCACTCCCGCCTCCTGCGCCGCGCCGGCGAGCTCGTCGAGCGATCCGGCGATGGCGTGGGGCGAGGCGTGGTGATCGATCACCGTCGTCGTGCCCGCGCGGATGCCCGCCAAGAGCGGGACGAGCGCCGACGGCCTCAGGTCCCCGGGCCGCAGTGCCTTGTCGAGCTTCCACCAGAGTCGCTGGAGGATCTCGTCGAAGTTCGCCGGCGGCTTGCCCGGGATCGCCATGCCGCGCGCGAACGTCGAGTAGAGGTGCATGTGGGCGTTGATCAGCCCGGGCATCATCACCCGCCCCTCGGCGTCGACGCGCTTTTCCTTCGGGTGGCGTTTGGCGAGCGCCGCCGCCGTGCCCACGGCGCGGATCATTCCGCCCTCGACGAGCACCGCTCCGTCCGGGATCACGCGCCCTGTCCCGTCGAAGGTCAGGATGGTGGCGTTGGTGATGAGCATGGCTTCGTCTCCTTTGGAGCGTGACACGGGCCGACGGTGCACTCAACCCATGTGAGACTGGAAGGGAAGGAAGGCGAGAATGCTCTCCCGCTTTGCCCTGTAGCCGCTGTCCAGTCTCTCCACCAAGTTCATCGCGATCAACGAGTTGAGATCGCGGATGAGCGTTCGATCCGAGACTCGAACGTAATGAGCAGCCACACGAGCGCTGAGTTCCCGTATCGCCGAGAGAGGCACGGCCTCTGCTCTCCGTGAAAGGTCGAGAACCAGATGGCGCCTGCGGCGGTCTGGGCGGCGGTCCGTGTCCCTGAAGAGTTCGTGGACGAAGTTGCGCCACGCGATGTCCCAGACTTGCTCACGGATCTCTTCGAGCTGAGACCGAAGACCGTCAAGGAAGCCCGCCACGGCATATTCGATGAACGGGAGAAGATCACCGCCAGAGTCACTCGTCGTCTGAAGCTCAGCGTAGTAGCGCTCTCGGGTCCTGTTGTAGTGGTTGCTCAGCAGGTGGGCCGCGGGGGCGGGCACCCCTGCCCGGAACAGGAGGAGGAACTCGACGAGTCTTGCCGTGCGCCCGTTGCCGTCTCCGAAAGGATGAATCCAAGCGAGGTAGACGTGCGCAGCAACCGCCTGGAGGATGGCGTGGGCGATCTCATGCTCCGGGGGGCCTTTGAAGGTGGGGCTTTCAATCCATTCACAGAGCCGAGAGGTGAGATGAGGACAGTCTTCTGGCGGCGCCCCGCGGTACCGAAGAACGCCAACTGAGTGGCTGCGAAACTGTCCCGGTTCAACCTCCTGGGCCAAGCTGAGTCCTCGCAGGACTCCGAGGTTCATGGACTGGATGATCTCTGGGGTGAGTCTCTTCCACCGCCCGGCCGAGACCTCGTCTGCCAGCCGGTGGAACTCGCCGATGATGTTGTCGGCCTCCCGCTTCAGGTAGGCCTGGGACCGGGGAAGATTGAGCTCGCCTCGCAGGTTCTGGAGAACCTGCTCCTCGGTCAGCGTGTTCCCCTCGATGGCGATCGTGGCACTGCTTCCCTTGGCCAGGTAGACCTCATGAAGCCTCTTGGCGACATCCGGGCGAAGAGGGACACCTGCGATGTGGCGGCACTTC
Source organism: Candidatus Sumerlaeia bacterium (assembly GCA_013360565.1). GTDB lineage: Bacteria > Sumerlaeota > Sumerlaeia > JABWBI01 > JABWBI01 > JABWBI01. The sequence goes on from JABWBI010000160.1 coordinate 3,066, forward strand.
GATTCGCACTCCCCCAGTAGCATCCAGAGGCGGGGGGACGCTCGTCGGAGGTCGATCTCAAACGTGATCCACGGATGTGTCTTTTGATATGTCCTGCGATGTGGCATGTGAATATGACTGGAAATAAATGACTTGCCATCATTCTGTCCACAAAAATGTCACTTGATTTGTCTTCAGTTCGGTCTGGTTGATGTTCACCCCAGCACCGCTCGCATGAAGCCATCGCCCTCGAGCAAACCAAAGCTGCCCTTCAGGCACGCGGCCTCGTCGTAGGTCTGGACGCTGTCGGGCATTTGACCCGGGCGCCAGACAGCGAAGGGCACCGGCGTCCGCGTGTGCTTGCGCAGCTGCACGGGCACCGGATGGTCGGGGATGACGGCGAACGTCACGCCCTTGCCCTCGAGTTGGCTCATCACACGCCCCACCAGACGGCGGTCGAACTCCTCGATCGTCTTGATCTTGAGCTCCGCGTCGCCCAGGTGGCTCAGCTCGTCGATCGCCTCGACGTGCAGATAGACGAAGTCCGCCCGCTCGAGCGCCTTGACGGCCGCGTCGGCCTTGCCCTCGTAGTTGGTGTCGATCCAGCCCGTCGCGCCGGGCACGCGCACCATCTCCATGCCCGCGGCGAAGCCGATGCCGAAGATGACATCGACCGCCGAGACGACCGCTCCCTTGCAGCCGTACTTCGCCTCGAAGTTGCCGATGTCGGGCCGGCGGCCGGCGGACCACGGCCAGATCATGTTCGCCGGCGCGTGCCCCTCGGCCACGCGCTTGCGGTTGACCGGATGCGCGTCGAGCAGCGCCTGCGACTCGATGGTCATCTCGCGCAGCAGCGTGGCCGCGGCCTCGCCCGCGGGCGTCTTGGCCGAGACAAGGTTGGGCGCGACGGGATCGCCCTGGTGGTCGTCGGGCTTCTCGTAGGCGATGTCGGGCGCGAACTCGTCACCCGTTAGCACGATGATGTGGCGGTATTGCACGCCGGGGTGAAATCGCACCCTGTCGCTGCCGAAGCGCTCGTTGAGAGCGTCGATGAGCGCACGCCCCTCCTCGCTGCTGATGTGGCCGCCCGAGTAGTCCTCGAGGATGCCGCCGCGCACCGTGACGAGATTGCAGCGCAGCGCGATCTGGTCAGGCGCCAGCGTCAGCCCCATCGCCGCCGCCTCGAGCGGCCCGCGGCCGGGGTGGCGCGTGATGTCGAGCCCGAGAACGGACATGTTCGCGATGTCGCTCGACGTGGGATAGCCCTCCGGGAGCGAGCGGAACGTCCCGCAGCGCCCCTCGCGCGCGATGCGGTCCATGTTCGGCGTGCGGGCGACTCGGAGGGGCGTCGTGTCTCCATGGCCCGGAAGGGGGGGCTCGTCCGCCATGCCGTCGCCCAGAAAAACGATTGCTTTCATCCGCACGCTCCTCATGGCCTGAACGGGCATCTTGGCCCCGGCCCGGGAAGCTGTCAACGCGACGGGTGCCCGAGGGCGGTGCGGTTTTCGGGAAAGGGATTGGGAGGAGGCGGTGTCTATTCTCTCCAGAAGCCCGATTGGTACGGTCCAGCAGAGAATCGGCCTCTCTTTTGTGCCCTGCGGAAGAAAAGATTGACACGCCACGGCCGCTTCTCGTATTATTTGGACCCTTCCAACAGGGAGAACTCCAGGCCCACCGTTGGGGTCGGGACCGGGAATCCTGAATGCACGGCACACTGAACAAGGTGGACAAGTCTATGATTCACAGAACTTTGCGTGGGTTCACGCTCATCGAACTGCTGATCGTCGTCGCCATCATTGCCATTCTCGCGGCGATCGCGGTGCCCAACTTCCTCGAGGCCCAGACGCGAGCCAAGGTCTCGCGCATTTCTGCGGACATGCGCTCGGAACGGACAGCCATCGAGGCCTACATCGTCGACTGGAACTCGTATCCGGAGACCGACACCGGCGCCTCCCTGCCGGCCCTCGGCGCCGGGCCGCTCCGGCTGACGACCCCCATCGCCTACATCACGTCCCTCCCGCGGTCGCCTTTCATGGAGAACATGCTGGGCAACCCCGGAACGCCCCAGCACGCCATTCTCCTCAATTCACCGCTCTACATCCGCGCGCGCGCCTTCGGCTCGATCGCAACGGTCACCGGAACCAACATCGACGCAAACTACGCCACGGACCGCGCGGCTTACCTCTACGGCGGCAATGCAACCGACCCCCGCCGGCTCGCCGGCGACTGGGCGCTGAAGAGCGTGGGGCCGGACAACATCGACAACCGCGACTCCATGCAGCTGCCCTACGGGCCCCAGACCAACGTCATCGAGGCACGCGTCTACGACCCGACGAACGGCACCATCTCGCCGGGCGACATCATGGTCTACTCCGACGAGCAGGGCCTCGCCGGGCGCGACAACTGATGCGCTGAGCCACCACAGGCTCACCACGGGGCGGAGCCGCGAGCTCCGCCCCGATGCATTTTCCACCTGGAGGGGAGAGCAGCATGAGGACTCATCCAAGGGGATTCACACTCATCGAACTGCTGATCGTCGTGGCGATCATCGCCATTCTGGCGGCCATCGCCGTCCCCAACTTCCTCGAGGCCCAGACCCGGGCCAAGGTCAGCCGCACAAAGGCCGACATGCGGTCGCTCGCGACGGCCATCGAAGCCTACTCCGTCGACTGGAACCTCTACCCCATCGCGGCGCAGTACGTCAGCGGCCCGGCGATGCTCAACCGCTTCAACGCGCGGCTCATTCAGATCACGACGCCGGTCGCCTACATCACATCGCTCCCCATCGACGTCTTCACGCCAGAGAACGACCCCGGCATGGGCCTCCCCTACACGCCCGGCGAGAAGCCCACTTTCGAGTACGAAGACCTGCGCACGGCCGTCATGGGCGAGAACTTTCCCCCCATCCCCGACTACAATCTCTTCACCACGCGCCAAGCCTACTACGACTACTTCGCCCAGGGGCGCGTGATCTCCTGGAACCTCGTCAGCGCCGGCGCCGACCGCCGCAACGACTTCCAGTCCCAGTCGCTGCCGATCTCGGCCCCGGCGGTCGTCCTCGGTATCAACTCGCTCTACGACCCGACAAACGGCACGGTCTCGCGGGGAGACGTGACGCGCACCAGCGCCGAGCAGCGCTGAGACGCATCACCCCTTCACGGCGGGAAACGGGGGCGCTTCGCCGGCCAGCACCGCCCGCAGCGCATTCGACACCTCCTCGGGCCGCGGCCCGCCAGGGCGAAAGAGGCACGCGCGCCGCTGTCCACGCGGCGCGAATTTGTCCCAGTTGGCCTTGGTGAAGAGAGACACGAGCGGCCGGCGCTTGGCCCGCGCCAGATGGAGCGGACCGCAGTCGCACGAGACGACGGCCTCGAGGCCTTCGACCAGCGCCGCAAACTGCCGGAGGGGGCGGCACACGAGCCTCACCGGCGCGGTCAGGTGGGCGGCGAGCGCCCGGGCTTTGCCGATGTCGCCCGGGGCGTGGAAAGCCACCGGCTCGAGCTCTGGGTGGTCCGCCCGGATCCGCTCGACGATGTGCGCCCACAGATCGAGCGGCATCTGCTTGATCCGGTGTCCCACGAAGAAGACGCCCACCGGCCTCCTGCCGCGGAGCTCCCACGACGCAATCTCCTCGCGCGCGGCGGCCAGCTCCGCGGGCGTCGAGACCATCTCGATGTCCACCGTGGGGTCGGGCGTCAGGCCCAGCTGCTCGATCACGGCCCGGTGCTGCTCGGTGATCTCCGCGTCCTTGTCCGGCTTCGACACGACGAGGTTCAGCGGCCCCTCGTTGGCACGCCCCGCGCCGGCGCGCAACCGCGCGCCCGTCGCCAGGGCGAGCGTCATCCCC
>JABWBI010000161.1 GCA_013360565.1 Candidatus Sumerlaeia bacterium
GGCGGCGGCAAGGGCGGTGGCGGTGGCAGGGTCCAGACGACCGAATACCTTTACTATGCCAGCTTCGCCGTGGCGCTCTGCGAGGGGCCGATCACCGGCATCGGCCGCGTCTGGGCCGACGGCAAGCCGCTCGACATGACCGGCATCACCTGGCGCTGGTATCCGGGGAGCGAGACCCAGACAGCCGACCCGTTCATCGCGGCGAGGATGGGGTCGGCGAACGCGCCCGCCTATCGCGGCACGGCTTATGTCGTCTTCGAGGAACTGGCGCTTGCCACCTACGGCAACCGCCTGCCGCAATTGTCCTTCGAGGTGTTCCGGCCACTGGCTGATCCCGACACCGCCGAAGGGCTGATGAAAGCGGTGACGATGATCCCCGCGTGGGGCGCCGCCTCGGGCCAGCCGAGGGTTCCATCGCCGATGTGGACTTGGAGGTTGTCGATGCCCATGGCGCGCAGGCGCTCCTGGGCGGCGAGGGCGAGCGCGGGGATGCGCTCGACCGAGATCACCTCCGAGGCGAGGCGGGCGAGGAGGGCTGTCTGGTAGCCGCTGCCGGTGCCGATCTCGAGGACGCGCTCGGAGCCAGTGAGCTGGAGCTGCTCGAGCATCAGAGCGACGATGTAGGGCTGGCTGACCGTCTGTCCATGGGCGAGCGCAAGGGGGTGATCGTCGAAAGCCTCGTCGCGCTCGGAGGGGGGGACGAAGAGGTCCCGCGGGACGGCACGCAGCGCCGCGAGAACGCGGGAATCGCGGATGCCGCGGGCCTCGATCTGCGACTCGACCATGCGGTGCAGAAGCCGCTCGCGGTCGCTGTCGGAGAGCGGCGGCGTGGGTCGGGAGAAGAGTCCCATTGGGCGGCGCCGGGGCCGAGGCGCTCTCAGACCATTTCGTCGTGCGTGGCCACGCCCCGGCTCGCAGTCCACGCGATGCTGTAGACGTGGTAGTGGAGCCGCAAGAGGTAGTTGACGATGTCGAGGTGGACGGAGCTGGTCTCGAGGGTCTCCTGGACGCCCTCCTGGAGGCGCTTGAGGTGGCGCAGGTGCAGGCGGCGGCCGTGGGCCTGGAGCTCCTCGTGGCGGGCGATGACCTCCTCGAAGAGGTCGCTCTCGCCGGGAGTGGTGAGCCCGAGCATGGCCTTGGTGAGGCTGTCGCAGATGGTTGCGTGCAGGCCGTGGAGGTCGTGCAGGCCCTCCTCCGAGAAGTGGAGGTCGTGCTCGATCACCTTGTCGACGATGGGGACGAACATCTTGACAACGAGGTCGCCGATGCTCTCGAGGTCGTTGATGACGTAGAGATAGCCGATGGCGCGGGCGGTCTCCTCGCGGCTGGGCTGCTTGGCGGTGAGCTGCGTGAGGTACTCGTTGATCTGCGAGAAGGCCGCGTCGACCTTGTCATCCCGGCGCCGCAGCCAGCTGAGGATCTCGGGGTCGCGCTGCTCAAGGGCGCTCTGGGAGCGGCGGACCATCTCCTCGACGAAGCGCCCCATGCGCGAGATCTCGCGGACCGACGCGCCGAGGGCGAGGGTGGGGTTCTCGAGCATGGCGACGTCGATGAACTTGGGCCGCTCCTTCTTCTCCTCGTCGGCCTGCGGGACGAGCCAGCAGACGGTCTTCTCGAGGGGGCCTCGGCCGAAGAGGAGGGCGAGCACGGCCGAGATGACGCACATGATCGTGTCGGCGTTGGCGATCTGGCGCGCGGGGGTGTCGGCGAAGATGGCGACGCCGGGGAACCAGCGGGCCATGGCGTGAGACGTGCCCGCGGCCATCCAGACGAGGAGCTCGGGCATGAACCAGAAGGAGAAGAAGACGACGGCGCCGATCTTGAAGAGGAGGTGGGCGACGGCGACGCGCTTGCCCTCGGTGGTGCCGCCGACGGCGGCGAGGATGGCGGTGATCGTCGTGCCGATGTTGGCGCCGAAGATGATCGGGAGGGCCTCCGCGGTGGTGAGCAGACCCTGGTTGGCGAGGGTGATGGCGATGCCGAGCGTGGCGCCCGAGCTGTGGATGAGCGCCGTGAAGACGGCCGTCGCGAGAAGGCACCACACGGGGCGGCTCGTGAGCGCCTGGAGTAGCCCGCGCATCGCCGGGCTGTCCTTGAGCGGCTCGACGGCCTCACCCATGACGGCGAGCCCGAAGAAGATCATGCCGAAACCGAAGATGACGCGGCCCGCGGCGGCAGCCTTGGGCGAGCGTCGGGCGAGGAGGGAGATCGTGTAGCCGATGGCCATCGCGGGCAGCGCGTAGGCCTGGACGTTGAAGGCGATGAGCTGGACGGTGATCGTCGTGCCGATGGCGGCGCCGAAGATCGGCCCGAGACTCTGACGCAGAGTCATGAGACCGGCGCGGACGAAGCCGACGATCATGACACTGGTCGCCGTGGACGACTGCATGAAGAAGGTGACGGCCATCCCGGCGAGCATGCCGCGGAAGGGCTTCTTGGTGACGGTGTGCAGCATCTCGCGGAACCTGGGGCCGGCGGCCTCCTGCAGACCCTGGCTGCCCAGCGTCATGCCGGTGAGCAGCAGCGCGAGGCCGCCCATCATGGCGAGCGCGAGCCACATGACCCAGTTGGGAGACTTCACCGAGAGCGTGAGAGTCCGCGTCCGGACCTCTGGGTCAGACGTGCGGAAGATGAAGGGGTAGCTCCCGACCGTGGCGGGCACGGGGACGCGCAGGGCGAAGACGCCGTTGACGTCGGTCTCCCAGCTCTCGAAGCCCTCGGCGGGCGAGACGTTGACGCCCTCGGGGGCCTCGACGAAGATGCGCACCCCGTGGGCGCCGGGGCGGCGCAGGATCGACCCGGCCGGGCCTGCGGGAAGCGTGGCCTCAGGGCTGGAGAGCTGAACGCGGAGCGTCGCGTGCTGATGGGCCGGGAAGGTCGTCCAGATCGACCCGTCGCCCGACTCGTCGCGGATCTGACCGTTCTCGTCGACGAAGGCGTAGGGGAGAAGGACGAGCTCGGGGGACGCGGCAGCCTCTGGCGAGGCCTCCTGCGCCGCCGCGCCGGCGGCGAAAGAGAGGGCCAGGAGGGACGCGGCGAACTTCAAGGGCGGGCGAGTGACCTCTGCGCTCGGGGATGGCGGGAAAAACCCAGCAACGTGACGGGGGAAAAGTCATCTGTCAATCTGTTCATCCACTCCGCTGAGTCCCTGAATCGGAGGGGACGCCGGCAAACCTGAGCAGGGGGGCGAGAGTCTCCCTTGCGCTCACCGGATTGGCGCGCCACAGATCGGTGTCGGAACCTTGGAACCAGGACGCGCGTCCAAGATGTCAAGGGCGGCTGCGCCCACCCCGCACAGGAGAACTCCCATGACTCGCCGTCTCGCCGCGGGCGCGGCCCTCGCCGCCGATGCGCCGGCCGTCGACGTCCCCGTCTTCCCGAACGCGACCTGCCCCATCATGGGGAAGCCCTCATCGAAGGCCCTCTTCACCGACACCGACTTCGGCCGCATCTATGTCTGCTGCCCGCCCTGCGTCAAGAGGATCCAGTTGGACGCGGAGCGCGCGTACAGCACGGCCTACCCCATCCTGAAGAAGGCGGGCAACACCCTCGACCCAGTGACCGGCGCCAAGATCGGCGGCACGCCCGTCCTGATCACGCTCCAGGGCTACGAGATCGCTCTCGCGAGCGAGGAGAGCGTGAAGCCTGCGCGCGCGAACGCGCAGATCACGCTCATCAAGGCGACGCGCCCCGACGTCGTCGACCTCGACAACCACACCGACCCGATCACCGGCCAACCGGTTGCCAACAACGCGTTCGTCCTGATCGACAAGGACTTGGTGCACCTCTCCGCGCCGAGTGTCGTCGACAGCGTACGCCTGGACCCCGAGAAGGCCCGCAAGGCGGCGAAGGCAATCGCCGCGAAGGAGGCGGAGGAGCGCGAGAAGGCGAAGAGCGCGGGCCAGCCCAGATAGGCTCCGACCGCAGAGGCGCGCCCCGGTATCTGGGGCGCGCCTCCTCCACGAAACGTCACGGTCCCGGGCAGGTCGATGGAGGGATGGGTCATGAGCAGGCGCTTCAGTGTCGCGGTGACGGCGCTCGCGCTCGCAGCGACGTCGGGGTGCCGATCGTCGGGCGAGGGCTTGGCCGCGCACGATGTCGCGTCCGTCGCAGGAGATCTCGCACGGCGAACGGGGGCGGATGCCCCGCTGCCGGCATACGACGACGTGCTTGCGAATGCGCGGATGGCCCTTCTCTCACACCCCCTCACCGAGGAGAGCGCCGTGAAGCTGGCACTGCTCGGGAATGCCAGGGTTCGCGCGTCATACGAGCGGCTCGGGATCGCACGCGCCGAGCTGCTGCAGGCTGGGTTGATCTCGAATCCCGTGTTCAGCGCAAGTCTGAAGTCGTTCTCGGCTGGACCCGAGGTCGAACTCGGACTCGCGCAGTCGTTCATCGACATCTTCTTCGTTCCACTCCGGCGCCAGGTGGCCGCCGAGGAGCTCGGCGCGATGCAGGCTCAGGTCGCCCGAGACCTGGTGCGCCTTGTGTACGACGTGCGCCGCGCGATCGTGCGGGTCCGCGGCGCCCAGGAGGTGACGAAGGTCCGCCGCGAGGGGCTCTCCGCGGTGGCCGCGGCGCGCGAACTCATGAAGAAACTGCACGAGGCAGGGAATGTGCGCGACGCCGACTTGACGGTCGAGGAGGTCGGCGCGGCACGGGCTCAGCTGGAAGTAGACGTCGCCGAAGCCCTCTGCCGTGAAGCGAGGGAGACGCTGAACGTTCTCCTGGGTCTCGGAGCGGCGGACTCCGGATGGACGATCGACGGTCCCCTGCCGGCCCTCCCCCCTGCCGGCATCTCCGGCGAAGTCGAGACTCGTGCAATCGCGACGAGTCTCGATCTCGTCGAGCAGTGCGCGCATGTCCAGGCGGCGCTGGCTGCGGCCGGACTTGCACAGCGCCAGGGCGGATTGGCTCACATGGACCTGGGCGCCGTCGGCAAACGCGAGGCGAGCGACGGCGCCTGGGGATTCGGCCCAGAGATCTCCACTTCGATCCCCATCTTCGACACCGGAGCCGCGAAGGTGCTCGCTGCGAGCGCTCGGGCTCGAGAACACGCGGCACGACATGAGCAGCTCAAGGTCGAAGTCGGGGCAGCGGCGCGGAGGTTCCTGGACCGCGTGACGACACTACGTGCCCGCGAGCGGACCATGCGCGAGATCTACCTCCCGCTGCGGGCCCGGCTCGTCGAGCAGACCACCCAATCATTCAACGCGATGCAGATTGGGGCATTCGACGTCCTCGACGCGAAGGAGGCGGAGGTGGACGCGCGGCGAGAACATGTAGAGACGCTGGCGGCCGCGTGGCTCGCGCGCCTTGATCTCTCGGAACTCCTCGCGGGGAGTCTCAATCGAGAACGGCTGGAGGTCTTCTCCGTGCCCGAACCGGCCGAACGCCCGACACCCCTGAAAGGACACTAGCGATGCGCACTTCGTGGCCCCGTATCGCCTCGTTCGCGATCCTCGCCGTAGCTCTCGGTTACTGGCTCCCAGCCTCCGCCGAGGACGACCACCCTGGGCACGACCAGCCCGCCGCGCCGGGCGTACCCGGCACCGACTACACTCCGGTGGTCACCCCGAACGGGAGCACGTTGCCCTGGCAAGTGGTCGACGGGATCAAGGTGTTTCATCTCGTCGCCGAAGAGGTGCGCCACGAGTTCGCGCCCGGACTCATCGGCCGCTGCTGGGGCTACAACGGCCAAGTTCACGGCCCGACGATCGAGGCGGTCGAGGGCGATCGAATTCGGATCTACGTCACGAACCGTCTGCCTGCACCCACGACGGTGCACTGGCACGGACTGCACGTGCCAAACGGCATGGACGGGGTCTCGGGCGTGACGCAGCGGTCGATCGAGCCGGGGGAGACGTTCCGGTATGAGTTCACCCTCACCCAACACGGGACGTTCATGTACCATCCGCACCACGACGAGATGGTGCAGATGGCGCTCGGAATGATGGGAATGTTCGTCGTCCATCCACGGGGGCGTGCGATCCCGAGGCCGGACCGGGACTTCGTCTATCTCCTCTCCGAGTGGAAGATCACGCCGGGGAAGGAGCGCCCCGATCCGAACGAGATGACCGACTTCAATGTCGTGACTTTCAACGGGAAGGTCTTCCCCGCGACGGCCCCACTTGTCGCGAAGCGTGGAGACCTCGTGCGGATCCGCATCGGGAACCTCTCCGCGACCGATCACCACCCGATCCACCTTCACGGGCACTCGTTCCGCGTGATCGAAACCGACGGCGGCGAGATTCCGGAGGCCGGGAGATGGCCCGAGACCACGGTCCTTGTGCCTGTTGGAAGCACGCGCACGGTGGAGTTCATCGCAGAGCGCGCGGGCGACTGGGCTTTTCACTGTCATATGACCCACCACACGATGAACCAGATGGGGCACGACATCCCGAACCTGGTAGGCGTCGATCAGACGGCGTTCGACCAAGCCGTGATGAATGCGCTCGCGGGTGGGAAGGCCGGGGAAGGCAATGGGATGTCGATGGACATGCCGAAGAACAGCATCTCGATGCTCGGCGGCCCCGGCCCCTTCGGGTTCATCACGATGGGAGGGATGTTCACCGTCCTGAAGGTTCGCGAGGATCTCAAGACTTATGAGGATCCCGGCTGGTACGCACACCCTGATGGCACCGTTGCTTCGCCCGCGAGCGACGAGCAGCTGCGGCGCGATGGGATCGACACGGCTCCCCGACCTTCGCCGGCAGCACCTACCCCGATGACGACGCCCCCCTCCGCGCCGGAACACCACCACGGCGGGAAGTAGTCCGGCGCCCCGACCGTGCGCGCCGATCCAGCGAGAACACCCGCGAGGCATGAGCCCCGCGGGCGCGGCGCCTGGCGCGTGGACGGGCGGCTACGTCATCTCGGATCGCTGGAT
>JABWBI010000162.1 GCA_013360565.1 Candidatus Sumerlaeia bacterium
GCGGCCCCCGCCCCGGGCGCTGCGGCTCCGGGCCCCGCGACGCAGGGCCTGTCCCGCGAGCAGCTCGAACTCTCCGGCGTGGGCGGTGAATTCGGCGGCGTGGCCGCACCCGTCGACCAAGGTCCTGCCCCCCCGGAGGAGGCCGCGATCACCCTCGAGAGCTTCCTCCAGATCCCCGTCGGCCAGCGACAGCAGGGCATGCAGACGCTCCACGGGGTTGTCTCTGACATCGTCCAGGCCTTGGCCGAGGAGAAGTACGAAACGCTCTACGCCATTCTGGGCGAAGTGGAGGAAAGCCAGGAGTCACGCGCCCGCCGCGCCGCCTACCTCGCCACCCGCCAGCGAGATATCACCGATCTGCGCGAGATCATCCTCAACGAGGAGAACGCCACGCGCGTCACCTTCGACGACACGACCTATCTCTTCTCCGAGCAGCCGCTCAACCGGATTCCTCCGGGCGCCATCAACATCACGACTCCGAACCTGACGCCCTACGACCTCTTCAACTCCGACGGCAGCGCCCGCTCGGGACAGTGACTCCACTGCTGACTGGTCAGGGCTGATCCCTCATCCCCGTCCGCTGGTCACCTCTCATCCACAGGCCGAGCCCCAGACCGAGAACCACCGCCGCGGCCGCCTCCACCGCCAAGCGCAGCAGACGGTCGAACCCCATCACCTCGATGAGCACCGCGTCCACGCGCCACATCGTGTAGATGAGCGGCCCCAGCGCGATCAGCCCCAGCGCCGTGCGGCGTCCGGTCCAGGCCACACAGCGCTCGCCCCCCGCGAGTCTCGCGACCAGGGTGGCGAAGAACAGCGCCCCGCAGCCGACCGCCATGATCCACTCGGCCTGCGCGTCAGTGACCATCTCATCCATGCCCTCACGCTCTCCGGGCCCGGGGGCGCCGTCAACGCCGAAGACGAGCCGGCTTGCCTCAACTTTGTGTTGACGAGCTCTGGAAGTTCTGGCAAGCACTCGCCCTGAGGCTGGGGGTTCAGCTGCCTCGCTGCTCTTTGACATCGCTCTGATTGACGGCCATCACCCGCATCACCCTGTTCACCCGTTCCCCGTTCCCCGCTGTTGGGTGGCTCCGCTCGCCACCCCTGGGCGATTTCGCCGAGGAGGTTACCCCGCTCATGTCCAATGCCACGTATTCGATCGATCAGGTGTGCCGGCTCACTGGGCTGGAGGCCAGCGAGATCCGCTTCTACGAGGCGGTCTTCCGCGACTTCTTGACCTTCACCCAGATGGGCCTGGACGCCAACCGCTTCAATGACGACCACGTTCAGATCCTCTCGCACATCCGAGAGCTCATTCACACCCACGGCCGCTCGATCGACGATGTCAAGAAGGAGCTCCGCCAGGTCTTCCAGACCAAGGGCGCCAGCGCCGCCGCGCGCGCCCAGGTCCACCGCGCCCGGGTGATCTCCGTCACCTCGGGCAAGGGCGGCGTGGGCAAGACGACGCTCGTCTGCAATCTCGCCCTCGCTCTCGCCCGGCGGGGCAAGCGCGTCGGCATCTTCGACGCCGATCTCGGGCTCGCCAACTGCCACATCCTCCTCGGCATCAAGCCCCAGTTCAACCTGAGCCACCTCATCGAGGATGGCTTCCGCCTCGAGGACATCGTCTGCGAGGGGCCCGAGGGGATCCGTGTCATCAGCGGCGGCCAGGGCGTCCGCGAGCTCGCCAACCTCACTGACAGTCAGCGCCGCGCCCTCCTGCGCGAGATGGACCGTCTCGAACGTGAGGTCGACGTCCTGCTCATCGACACCGGTGCGGGCATCAGCGAGAACGTCCTGCGCTTCGCCGCCTTCGCCGACGAGGTCATCGTCGTCACCACCGCCAACATCGCCGCCACCGCCGACGCCTTCTCGATCATCAAGATTCTGCTGGAGATGGACCCCGCCGCCAAGATCGGCCTCGTCGCCAACGAGGTCAAGAACATGTACCACGCCAAGAACGTCTTCCACCGGATCAACGCCTGCGCGGAGAAGCACCTCGACTACGGCCTGGGCGATCTCGGCCACATCCTCGCCGACGAGAACGTCAAAGTCGCCAACCAGCTCCGCCAGCCGCTCGTGCTCAGCTGCCCGCAGTCCCCCGCCGCCCAGTGCATCGAGTCGATCGTCGACACGATCCTGAGCGAGGATGTCTTCCGCAATCACAAGAAGCCCTCGTGCTTCGCCGAACTCATCGGCGCCATCAAGCGCAACATGGCCGGCGTCTCGGCCTGACCCCCCAAGGAGATCCCACCCATGGCCCACGCCACCACCGAGCACGCCAACGTCGTCGAACTCGTCGACGGATTCTCGCGCCCCCGCAATCAGGCCCGCTTTGCCGAGGCCTCGAGCGACCCGCTACTCCACTTCGGCCTCACCACCAACCCCTTCGCGGACAACGTCAATCCCCAGTTCTTCTTCCGCACCGAGGCCCACGAGGAGGCCTTCATCCTCATGAAAAAGGCCGTGGAGGACGACGCCTCTCTCGCCCTGTGCACCGCCCTCAGCGGCACGGGGAAGACGCTCCTCACCCAGATACTCCTCCAGGACCTCGACACCCATCACCACCGCACGATTCTCACCCTCGTCTACCCCGGCATGAGCCGCACCGCTCTTCTCCGTGACATCCTCGGCGAGCTCGGCCTTGATCCCCCCGCCGGCCGCACCTCCATCCACGCCATGCTCTCCCAGATCCAACAGGAGATCATCCGGCTCCACGCCTGCGGCCAGAAGCTCGTCCTCATCATCGACGAGGCCCACTTCCTCAAGCCCGATTCCCTCCACATCCTCCGGACTCTCTCCAACATCGAAGTCCCCGAGAAGAAGCTCATCAGCGTTCTCCTGTTCGGCGAGGACCACTTCCGTGACCGCCTTGATCTCCCCTCCTTCAAGGCCGTGCTCAGCCGCATGGTCTTCCGCTGCACGCTCCGGCCGCTGAACGCCGAGGAAGTCGAGCAGTACATCAAGTTCCGCTGCCTCATGGCCGGCGGCCGCGCGGACCTCTTCGAGACCTCCGCCATCGAGCCGATCTGCCGCGCCACCCGCGGCGTGCCGCGCGAGATCAATCGCCTCGCGCACAACGGGCTCCTCGCCGCCGCCCGCACCGAGCGTCAGCAGGTCAACGGCGAGATCATCGAGGCCCTGACCCGCGTTCACCAGCCGTCTTGACTGTGGGGGATGCCTGCACCACCCGCCTTGATCCTCCCTTCCCTCCCTCCTCACCACCCGTTCCGGCCGCGTCCCCCGCGGCCGGAACGGTCTTCCAGTCTGGCCGCGCGGCACTCCCGATCCGGCGGGAGTCAGTCCGTGCCGGGGGACCCGAACAGCGCCTCGAACTTGCGGGCCTTTTCGACGAGTGTCGTCCGCTTGATCGCCAGCCGCCGCGCCGCCTGTGTCTTGACCCCGTCGCACAGTGCCAGCGCCTGCTGAATGTAGTGATACTCCACCCTGGCGACGATCAGTCCCAGGTCCACCGCCCCCTGGTCGAGCGGCGGAAGATCGAGCGCCAATCCCCCGGCGCCGCCGGGGCGGCGATGTGGCTGGCGGAACCGCTCCGGCAGGTCTGCTGAGTCGATCGCCCCCTCCTGGTGGAGAATCGCCATGCGCTCGACGAGGTTCTCCAGCTCGCGCACGTTCCCCGGCCAAGTGTGGCGCTGAAGAAGCGCGAGCGCCTCCGGTGTGAAGTGTGTCAGACGGCGCCCCTTGGTCTTGTTGAATTTCTTGATGAAGTGGTCGGCCAGCAGCGCCAAGTCGTCGCCCCGCTCGCGGAGCGGAGGCAGATGCACGGGAATCACGTTGAGCCGGTAGAAGAGATCCTCCCGGAACCGCCTGTCCCGCACGTCCTTCTCCAGGTCGCGGTTGGTCGCCGCGATCACCCGGACGTTCACCTTGACCGTCTGCGTCGAGCCCACCGGCTCGAACTCCTGCTCCTGGAGCACGCGCAGCACCTTCACCTGGAGCTTGGGACTCATGTCCCCGATCTCGTCGAGGAAGATCGTGCCTCCGTCCGCCAGCTGAAATCGGCCCGCGCGGTCCGTCACGGCCCCCGTGAAGGCGCCCTTCACGTGACCGAACAGCTCGCTCTCGAGCAGATCCTCTGGAATCGCGCCGCAGTTCACCGGTATCAGCGGCCGATCCGCCCGGTCGGACAGGTGATGGATCCCCCGGGCCACGAGCTCCTTGCCCGTCCCCGACTCGCCGAGAATCAGAATCGTCGAGTCCGAATCGGCCACTGTGCGCATCAGATCCTTGAGCCTGTGAATCGACGGGTGATTGCCCACGATCGTGTCGATCTTGCCCGCCGTTTTCAGCTGACGCTTGAGCATCGTGTTCTCGCTCTGGAGCTGGCGGTACTCCAGCGCGCGGTTGACGACGTGGCGGATCTCGTCGATGTGGAACGGCTTGGTCAGGTAGTCGAACGCCCCGAGCCGCATCGCTGCGATCGCCGACTCGATCGACCCGTAGCCTGTGGCCACGATCCCGATGGTGCTCAGATGCCGTTCGGCCAAATGCTGGAGCACCTGGATCCCTTCGACCTTCGGCATCTTCAGGTCGGTGATCAGGAGGTCGTATGTCGCCTGATCGAGCTTGGCGATGGCCTCTTCCCCATCCGAAGCGGTCTCGACGGCGAACCCCTCGCTCGTCAAGATGTTCGATATGACTTCCCGGGCCGACCAGTCATCATCGGCGATCAGGAGTCTGGCTTTGACAGTCGTCATTGATCCGGCCATCGGCGCATGAAATCAGACGGTCCGCAGTCAAAAATCTGACACCTCGCGAGGGGTGTCAACTCCGAAGCCGCCGGATTCTTGACTTTCGCCTTGCCGGACGCCTCGCTGGGCGCAATCTGCCGCCATGAACCCGGCCAAGCAGCTTCCGGTACGCGGTGTCCTCATGGCCCTCGACCCTGGAACCCGCCGTGTAGGAGTGGCCGTCACCGACCCCCTCCAGGTCACCGCCCGTCCGCTCACCACCCTGCCTGGGGCCAAACTCGGGGCTCTGCTCGACGCCCTGCCCCCCCTCCTCCTCGAACATGAGGTCCAAGGGCTGCTCATCGGCCACCCTCTCCTCGAGGGCGGTCAGCGCGGAGCTCAGGCCCAGCGCGCCGAGACCCTCCACCATCTGGCGAGTCGGCGCTGGCCGGACCTTCCCGCGGTGCTCTGGGATGAGCGCTGGTCCAGCGCTGCGGCCGATGAGGCCCTGCGGATGGCCGATCGCGCCGTACAGCGTCTGGGCCGGGACGCTGTCGCCGCCGCTGTCATCCTGCGTTCATTCCTCGATGCCCGGGCGCACTGAAGGGCAAGATCCGGCGAATCAGGGGCCGATCGCTTTTTCCTCAAGGTTCACCAGAAAGATGCCGAAACAGGCAATGCGGCAAATACTGCCCACCCCCAGACAGGCGGAACAGGATGCGCGACATCCGCAACCTCCGAGTGCCGGTCAACCTGCTGCTCAAGCGCCTCCAGAGCCACGATGTGGCCTCCTGGGATTCCTCGGCGTGGATCCTCGATCCCGCCGGTGGACGCATTCCCACGGCGGCGCGACTGCAGATCGTCCGCGAGCGCGTCATGGCGCACGCGCGGCGAGGGCCCTCTGAGACACCGGATGGCAGCGAGGCCCTGACGGCTTCAGACCCAGTGTGATCTCCCGCCGATCACCCTGTGCCTGCAGCTGACAGCCCGAGGCCACACTGTCGCGACGCCTCTCCCGCGGAGGGCGCTGGGGAGGCTCTTTGCAACCGACTTGGGAGGCTGCTCTGGCGATCACCCTCAAATCCCCGCCTCCCGAGGCAGGACTCGTGGGCCAGGGCGGATCGGTCCGTGGTGGCTGGTCCGAGACCTCGATCACGCTACCCCTGGCAGTCATCACTGAGCGGCCCGTCCTGGCCCAGCAGTCCTGACCTCCCATGACCCCCAACGGCTGAAGCGCCCCTCGCGGGGCGCTTCGGTCTTTCAAGGCCGGCGGGAGCGGGTCAGGCCGCAAACATGCTGAGCTCCTCGCGCACGCCCTCCGCAGCCAGTGGCCGCAGCAGCACGCCCGAGATGCCCAGCCGGTCCAGGCTGTCATTGATGTCGTCGAAGTCGTCGCCGTCGCTCAGGAGGATTCGTCGCAGATCGGGCTGAAGAAGCGCCAGGGCCGCGCACAGGGCGACGCCGCTCATGTCGGGGAGGCGCGCACTGATCAGGGCCAGGTCGAACGACTGCTCGGGGAAGTGCGACAGCGCGGCCAGCCCCGTCCGCGCGACTGTGGTCTGCGCGTGCGGTGCCAGGAGGTTGAGCCTCTCCAGTGTCATCGGGTCGGGGTCGACCACGAGAATGCGAACTTTGCGGGCCATGCGGCCTGGTCCCAGAGGCAGGGTGGTCCCAAAGAGCGGGGGTTGCGTGCACAGGCAGTGGGGCGGCCTGTACGCACGCCTCATTGGCGCCCATTCGCGAAGCGCTGTCAACCGCTCGATGCGCCCGGATGCGTCAGGTTTCGGACTCGCGGGGTGTCTCACCCGCCGCCGGCTCGGGTTCGGCCAGCAGATTCTGCCCGCCCCCGAACCAATCGAGCGGGTCGCGTCCCCGTGCCATCCGCGCCTCGAGCGCGGCCAGCGTCTCTTCGACCGACTGCCGCGTGAGCTCCGGCTGGGGCCGGTCGCCCGCCGTTCCCTGGAATGGCAGGGCATCGAAGAAGGCGTGCATCCCCACCCGCATGATCCGGCGCAGCAGCGCCCGGTCGGTCTTCGCCAGCCCCCCGCGCTGGATGATGCGGTCGGTCGCGTGGAAGCACTCGATATCGTTGCGGAGCTCGCGGATGCCGGCGAGGACGAGCAGCGCCAGCTCGTCCAGCCCCTCCTCGGCCGCCGCGCGCGCGCGGGCGGCCAGCGACTCGTCCTCGCACCGCT
>JABWBI010000163.1 GCA_013360565.1 Candidatus Sumerlaeia bacterium
GCGTGGCCCGGCGGCGCGGCTGCCTCCTCGCCGCCAGCGTGTGCGACGGGCTCTACACGTCCGGCCCCGAGCTGCTTCAGCCCGATCGCATTCATCTCAGCGCCGCCGGTCAGCGCCTCCTCGCCGCCAGGCTTGCCCGCGCCCTCGCGCCGCAGTGGAATGTCGACGTGGCCGCCCTTGAGGAGCACCTTGCCCGCCTCGGTTTGACAGAATGACTCACGAACCCATCGTGCCCAAGCTCGTCGTGACCGAGCAGGAACGCCCGCCCCGAGAGCCGCGCGACTTCCCGCACTTCGCGCCGCGGCTGCGCTTCCTCGCTCTCGCGACGGCGGCGATGCTGCTGGTCTTCCTCGCCCAACTCGCCCAGATCCAGCTTGTCCACGGCGCCCGCTACGCCGCCGCGGCCGAGAGCTCGATGTTCCGCCCCGAGCGCATCGCCGCGCCCCGCGGGCTCATCCTCGACCGCCACGGCACGCTCCTGGCCTCCAACCGGGTGGTGTTCGACGTCTCCTTTTCCCGCGTCGGCCTCACCCGCGCCGAGATCGACGCAACCTTCGGTCAGCTCGCCGTCTGGTTCCCCTCCACTGTCGCCCGCTGGCAGAGCCAGATGGCTCAGGGCCGCCGGCTGCCGCGCCGCCCGCAGACGCTGGCGCGGGGCCTCACCATGGCCGAGGCCGCGCCGATTCTCGAGCGCCTGCCCACGCTGCCGGGCGTCACCGTCCGCGAAGCTTTCCAGCGCCACTACCCGGTGCAGGGCGCGGGACTTGGGCATGTGCTGGGGTACGTGCGCGACGTCAACCCGTCGAATCTGCGGACGCTGCTTCGCCAAGCCGGGGTCGAGACCGGGAGCCTCCCCTGGGACCAGATGGGCTCCATGCGCGCCTTCGCCAACGCCCTGCGCCAATACGGCTACGAACTCGGCGACGCTGTCGGCGTCCAGGGCCTCGAGCTCGCCTACGAGCAGGAGCTCCGCGGCATCAAGGGGCGCGAGCGCATTCTCACCGACGCTCACAGCCAGGAGCTCCACCGCGCCATCGTCCACCAAGCCGAGCCCGGCCACACCCTCCGCCTCACGCTCGACCTCGACCTCCAGCGCCACGCCGTCAAGCTCCTCGGCGACCAGATCGGCGCCATCGTCGCCATGGACGCCCGCACCGGCGCCATCCTCGCCATGGTCTCCTCCCCTCACTTCGACAGCGACCAGCCCATGACCGGCAGGGGCTGGGCCGACGTCGTCACCAACCCCGCCCGGCCGCTCGTCAACCGCGCCATGCGCGAGGTCTACAATCCAGGCTCGACCCTCAAGCCCCTCGTCGCGATGGGCGCGCTGGCCGAGGACATCCTGTCGACGCGCACTCACTTCAGCTGCAGCGGGCGATTCCCGATGGGCGGTTTCACCTTCCGCTGCGACAATCGCTGGGGCTGTGGCTCGAACGACGTGCGCAGCGCCATCCGGCGGTCGTGCAACATCTTCTTCTACAACACGATGTACACCGCCGGCTTCGGGCAGCGGCGATGGGAACGAGTGATGCGCGGCTGCGGCCTCTTCGGATTGACCGGAATCGACCTGCCCGGCGAGTCACCCGGCCACCTCCCGGGCCGCGACGTCTACCCCGGCGAAGTCATCCAGCTCGGCATCGGCCAGGGGCCCTTCGACGCCACGCCGCTGCAGATGGTCACGGCGTATGCCCGCCTCGGCTCGAATCGCCGGCGGCTCACCCCTCACCTCGTCGAGCGCGTCGAGTCCGTGCTCGGCAAGATCCTCTGGCAGTGGACGCCGCCGGACGACTGGGACGAGCCGCTCGAGCCGCTGTTGACAGAGGAGGAGCGCGAGGTTGTGCTTCAGGGCATGCTCGACGTGACGCAGCACGAGCAGGGCACGGGCTGGCGGGTGCGATTCCCCCGTGCGTGGAACGTGGCCGGCAAGACAGGGACAGCGCAGAACCGCGGGCTCATCGACGCATGGTTCATCGGATTTGCCCCGGTGGAAGATCCGAAGATCGTCGTCGGCTGCGTCGTCGAGGGCGGCGGCCACGGCGCCGACA
The DNA here is from genome assembly GCA_013360565.1 of Candidatus Sumerlaeia bacterium. Classification (GTDB taxonomy): domain Bacteria; phylum Sumerlaeota; class Sumerlaeia; order JABWBI01; family JABWBI01; genus JABWBI01. Next base: position 2,046 of record JABWBI010000163.1, read on the forward strand.
CGGCCGCGCCGCTGGTCCGTGAGATGATGGGGGCCTACTTCTACCCTGGTCAGTCACCGCTGCCCGCTGGCGCCCTGACCCCCGCCGCGTCGTCCCCTGAGTCCGGCTGATCCTTCAGCTCCTTGCCGATCTTGAAGGTGACCACCTTGCGTGGCGGGATGGGGTAGGTCTTCTTGTCCTTGGGGTTACGCCCCATCCGCGGCTTGCGCTCCTTGACCTTGAAGACGCCGAAATCGCGAATCTCCAAGCGTCCGTCTTCACAGATGATCTCGCGCATGGCCTCCAGGATGTGGTCCACGACGGACAGCGCCTCGGCGTCCTTGAGGTTCAAGTCGGCGGCGATCTTCCGGACGATGTGTGCCTTGATCACGGGCGGCCCTCCGAGGGCGTGATTCGCATCCCCTGCACCCCAGCCGGGCTATCCCTAAAGACCTCAGTCGTCTTGGGCAAGGGTTTTCTTGGCCTGGCCGGGGGGAGCCCTGGGAGGTCGTCGGCCGGTGCAACCTCGGCCAGAACAACGAGCAGCGGCGTCACGGTGTCGGCGAGTGCTGTCGTGACCCCGCGCCAGGATGAAGAGATGCATCGGCGCCCCGGAGGAAGTGGACGGCGAGGGAGATGGCGTGACTGAGCGTGAGCGCGAGGATGCCGGTCCAGACCTCGCCGAACCTGTCCACCAGCGCGCGCGAGGGAGATCAGTCCCGCCGCCGCAGGTCGTGCACGTACGCCACGATCGCCTCCAACCCGTCGTCGTCGATCTGCTCCACCGTGAAGGCCGGCATCTCGCCGTGGCCCTGGCGGACGGTGCGCTTGATGAACCAGCCAGGCAGGACCAGCTCAGCCAGCAGCGACGGCCCCTCGCCCTCTTCACCCCCTGGGTGACAGGCGTTGCAGTGCTGGGCGAAGAGCTCGCGCCCGAAGGCGATCTCGCCCTCGCGGTCGCCGCGGATGCCGCCCGGGGGGCGAGAGGTCGAGCACGCGGTCAAGAGGGACGCGGCGAGGAGGGGGAAGAGAGTTCTCATCATGGCCCGGAACCAGAGCAGGCCAGGCCCGGGCTGTCAACGGGCAGGCGTCGCCTCGCGCCCGCGCAGGGCAAACCACGCGGTCCCAGCGGCGCCGAAAGCAAAGGCCGTGAGGAGATTGACGGTGGGGCTGATCATCCAGAGGAGCGCGCCGCCGAAGGCGGCGGCGGAGACGATCACGTCGCGGATCAGGTAGTAGAGGCCGAACATGGCGGCTTTCCGCCCCTCGGGAGCGAGGTCCATGATGAGCGCCTTGCGCGTCGGCTCGCCGAACTCCTTGAGGCCGCGGAGGACGAAGGCGGCGGCGAGGAGGCCGAAGGAGCTGGACCAGAGCAGGGCGAGGGGGAAGAGGGTGAAGAAGACGAAGGTGGCGAGGACGAACGGCCGCTTGCCCATGCGGTCGGCCATGTGGGCGACGGGGACATAGCAGAGCAGCGCCGTCGCCATCTCGATGGCCGTCAGCACGCCGAACTGCACCGCGTCGACCGGCGAGGCGATGACCTTCATGGCCCAGATGACGACGAAGGCGTCGGGGATCTGCTCGCAGAAGCGCACGAGGATGTCCGACACGAGGAGCGAACGCAGGGGCGGGCTCATCTCGGGCCAGAGGCGCAGGGGATTGCGCGGGAGATCCGAGCCGTCGTCCCCCGGGGCGTCCTCGATCAGCCTCTGCTGCATGACGAGGCCGACGATCGCCATGCCCAGCGCCGCACAGAAGGCGAGGCGCACGCCCGTCACCTCGCCCCACATCCAGATGAACCATCCGCCGAGCAGGGGGCCGAGGGCCATGGGGATGCGGCGGACGAGCGAGTGCATCGAGACGCCCATGGCGCGCTTGGACTTGGGCACGGCCCGCGCGACGAGGTCCATCGTCGCCGGGAGCGAGAGGGCCGACCACGAGAGAAAGAGCGCGGCCCCGGCGATGACGGCCCACCAGCGGGGGATGAGGATGACGGCGAGATAGCCCGTCATCGCGACGAGATTGAAGACGAGCAGCGCGCGCTTGAACCCCAGGCGGTGGGAGAGGTAGCCGCCGGGGATGCTGTAGAGCGCGGAGAGGAGGTTGTCGAGCCCGCTGAGCAGACCGATGCTCAGGGCGCCGCCGCCGAGAGCCATGAGGTAGACGGGCAGGAAGCGCTCGCCCATCTTCTCGCCCATGAGGACGAGGAGGGTCATCGCCAGCATGCCGGCGACCGAGCGGCGGAGGGCGAGGAAGCCGGCGAGGCTCTGCAGGCGACCCATGGCGCGGAGAGGTTCCGGCGTGGCACGCCGATTGTCCAGCGCCCCGCGGACGGTTGGGGTTGCAAGGCGGGGAGGGCGTGCGCTAGCTCTCGGGGAGACCCGCGGGGCCTGGGAGCGACGTGCCCGCCGAGGTGCCAGAATGAGCCATGCCCCACGCCAGCGCGCGTTCACACTGATCGAGCTGCTGATCGTCGTCGCGATCATTGCGATCCTCGCCGCGATCGCCATCCCCAACCTCCTCGAGGCCCAGGTCCGCGCGAAGGTCTCGCGCACGCGCTCGGACATGCGGACGATGACGACCGCGCTCGAGGCCTATGTCATCGAGCACGGGTCGTACATCGGCTGCGTCGACGTGAACCGGCACATCACGACCAACCTGACGCCGGGCTCGACGTGCACGCCGCGCATCAACGCGCTCGTGCAGGTGACGACGCCCGTGGCGTTCATCACCAGCGTGCCGCGGGACGTCTTCAACACGATGGACCTCGCGCGGACGGCCTTCACGACCGCCGAGGACGAGCGCGTGCTCGTCTACTGGGGGCCCGACTTCCTGATTCAGTATCGCCAGTTCGACCTCAAGCCGCGCACGGGGGTCCTCTTCCGCGAGTTCCGCGAGGTGACCGGAGCGAACGGCCGCGTGCGCGATCCCCTGTGGTGCCTTCTGAGCCTCGGCCCCGACCAGGATCTCGACGTCGAGCACCGCAGCGGCGCCGAGCCGACATCGGGGCTCTATCAGACGCTCGCCGTGATCCAGGGCTACGACCCGACGAACGGGACCCTGAGCGACGGCGACATTGTGCGGTTCCGGGAGTGAGCTGTCCCGTTCGCCATGGCGCCGGGACGCGAAGATTCCCTTTTCTTCCAGGGCCGGATCGCCGATTCTGACACTCTGATCCCCCTCGCCGAGTGACAGAACCCATGCGCCGGTCCCTGCCCCTTCTCGCTCTGCTCTCCGTCAGCACCGCCGGTTTCCCCGCGCCGTCGCGGATGGACACGCTCATGCCCGGCGAGTCGCGGGCGGGCCGCCTGGAGGCCGGCGACGCGACGCTGCCGTCGGGCGAATTCCGCGACGCCTGGGGATTCATCGGAACGGCCGGGCAGCGCGTGACGGTCGACGTGACCTCCGAGGACTTTGACACCTATCTCATTCTCGTCCGGCCCGACGGGACGCAGATGCAGAACGACGACGGGGGGGAGGGGACGAACTCACGCCTGTCGCAGCGGCTGCGGGCCGAGGGCCGCTACGGCGTCATCGTGACGAGCTACAGCGCGGGCGAGACGGGGTCCTACACACTGTCCGTGCGCGAGGGCCTCGCCGCCGCGGCGCCCGATCCGCAGTCATTCGAGGTCGAGGCGCCGGTGACGCCGATCGCCCTCGGCCACCGCGCAGCCGGCCAGCTGGCGGAGGGGGACTCGCGCCAGGTGAACGGGCGCTTTGTCGACGAGTTCACGTTCGAGGGCGAAATCGGCTGGCAGGTCACGATCGGCATGGAGAGCGAGGACATCGACTGTCATCTGACGCTCATTCACCCCGGTGGCGAGCGGACGGTGAACGACGACGTCGAGCCGGGCAACCTCGACTCGCGGATCGAGATCGTCTTACCCGCCACGGGCGAGTACCGCCTGCGCGCCTCGTCCTACGCGCCGGACACAGCCGGGCCCTACGCGCTGTCCGTGATGGACACGACCCGCCGTCTCGCACTCGATCAGCCGGTGCAGAGCCGGTTCGAGGGGAGAGAGGATGAGGTCACGTATCTCCTCGACGAGGTTCCCGATGACCTCGGGCTCCTCGAGATTGCGCTGACAGGCGGCGGGCCTGACACAGACCTGGACCTCGAAGTGCTCAGCCCGGGGCGCGACGGCCAGCCGTGGGTCTCCATCGCGCGGTCGGCGCTGCTCGGCGCCGAGGAACGCGTCGTGATCCCGGCGAACGGCGTTCATCCCCGGCTCGTTCACGTCACGGCGCCCGCCGGAGAGGGGCTGGAGTATCTGGTGCACGTGCGGACGCGTGCCGGGGAGGTTCACGCCGGCGTGCCCGCGGTTCTCGCGGGCGAGTTGACACTGCGGGAGAGCGGCCAGCTCCAGCGCATCACGCCCGGCGAGTCGGGCTACCTCATCGCGCGGCTGAAGACAAAGGGGGGCTCGGCGCGGCTCTGCATCGACGGCGCGGGTCCGCGCCGGGAGGTGGACGGCGAGGAGGCGACGATGCTGGTACCCGTCAGTGCGGGTCAGCCGGTCGCGCTGGGGCTGAGTCCCACGGGGCTGCTGGGGCCGGGGGGCCTGGAGTATCGGCTGACAGCGCAGATGGCCGAGCAGCGCGGCCAGCTCACGCTCGGGGGCGGGCCACTCGAGGGATTCTTCGAGGCCGGGCAGAGCAGCGCGGTGTGCGAGGTGAGCGGCGTCGTGCCCGGCGCGCTCCGCGTGATCGCCGATAGCCTGACGCCGGGGGCCACGGCACCGGCGCTGACGCTGTTTGCCGAGGGGGCGGGACGTCCCCTGGCGGAGTCG
>JABWBI010000164.1 GCA_013360565.1 Candidatus Sumerlaeia bacterium
CCGCCCGGCGCGGAGCGACTCGATCTCGGACGCGAGCGCGCGGGCCACGGCGTCCCAGGCCGCAGCCCGGGAGGGACTGAGGAGATCGGCCCAGGCATTGATGCCCATGACGCCGCCGGTGGCCGCGAGGGCGCGGAGCATCTCGTCGCTCGCGTTGCGCGGCACGGGGCACAGGGCCCGGCAGCACGAGTGGGTGAGCAGAGCGGGAGACCGGCTGATTTCGACGGCGTCGAAGAAGGCCCGATCGGAGGCGTGGGAGAGATCGACGGCCAAGCCGAGCTCGTTCATGAGCCGCACGACATCGCGGCCGAAGGGGGTGAGCCCGAGGTCTGATCCGTCCCCCGAGGAGCCGGCCCACGGCAGGCTGTGCGTCCAGGTGAGCGTCATGCCACAGACCCCGCGGGCGTGGAAGCGACGGAGCGTGTCGAGGTCCTCCGCGATGGCGGCGCCGCCTTCGAGCCAGAGCAGGGCGGCGATTCGGCCGGAGGCAGTGACCTCGCGCGCCTGGGCGAGGGTGCGAGCGTGGGCGATCGAGGCCGCGTGGCGCGCCATCTGCTCGTCGAAGGCGTCGAGGATGCGAAGGGCGCGGTCACGGGCCGCGGCGCCGCGGTGAAGAGTGTCATCCAGCCAGACGGCGAAGACTTGGCACCGCACACCGCCCGCGCGGAGCTTGGGGAGCGTCGTCTGGGGCCAGGGCAGATCGCTGTCGAGGCCGATGCCGCTGTCGACGACCCGGAGCAGGAGATCCGAGTGCAGATCAAAGACGGGCACGGCCATGCGAGACCATGGCGAAGAGGCCGCGCGCCTGTCGAGCGCGAAGGTTGTCAGTCGGCGGAGAAGACGCTGAGCTCGATCGGGACTGTGGTTCCGAAGAAGGCGAGGACCGAACTCATCATCTGATTCCGGATCGTCGCGCTGGTGATGCACTCGAAGGGGAACCCGAGCAGGACGATGCGGCCGCCGGTGAGCCCGCCGGGGTACTGGAGAGCCGCGCCGGGCGTGCCCGCGCCCGTGTAGCGGAGACAGATGACCGATCCGTTGATCCCCTGGAGCGTGTCCGGGAAGTTCGGGTCGTACGTCGCCGGGGGGCTGTTGAAGCTCAGCGAGGCGATGCCGCTGAAGATGGTCCCGCCGGCACCGGTCGCGGAGTAGACGTCGGCGTCATCGGCAACGTAGTCGCCGCGGAGCTGATTCTGGAAGAAGGAGAGTCCGTTGCCCTGCGCCTCGAGGTCCCACCCGATCTCCGCCCCGGACAGGAACAGGCGCCCGTTGCCGGCGAGGAAGTTGGTGACGGCGGTCTGTTCGGCCGAGTCGAACGTGCGGTCGACGGTCGACTCCTCGCCGAGGATCCAGACCACAGTGTGGTACGACGAGAGGTTCACATCTCCGCTGATGACGGCCTCGTTGGCGCAGGTGTCGAACCAGGTGCCCGTCGACGCCAGCGCCGAGGCGTGCTGGATGACGTAGTCGTAGGAGTTGTTCCGCCGCAGCCGGAGGCGATCGGCGGCCATCGGCGGGAGGTCTTCCGGCACGTTGTTGCTTCGGTCGAGCCGGTCGTACCCGTTGACGATGAGAATCGGCGACGCGCCGGAGGCCCGGACGCGGACGGCGAGGACTTCGCTCGGGAGCGACTCGCCTCCGGCGTTGCGGGCGGCCACGCGGAAGTGGTGCGTCTGGTTGGCCGTGAGGCCGTTGATGGTGAGCGAGGTGCCTGTGGTTGTGGCTGGATTCCCGAAGCCCAGGCCATTGGTGGAGCGGTAGACGACATAGCTCGTCGCGGCGTCTCCCCCGGCGCCGCCGACGGGTCCGGGCTGCCAGCTGACCACGACGCCGCCCGTGCCATTGTTGGCGGCCCGAACGCGCACCGGGGACTCGGGGAGGAACGCCAGGGGACCGCTGTCGAACTGATTGAAGTAGCGGACCATGGCGTGGTAGCAGGCGCGGGCGATGACGTTGCGCACGCGCGGCTCGCGCAGCAGGGTCGAGTCCTCGAGGTTGTCGTGGTAGCCGCCCTCGATGATCGTCGCGTCCATCTCGCCGCCCAGATAGCCATCTGTGATCTCGCCGTAGCTGCCCGTGAAGGTGGAGTTCACGCGGTCGTTCCAGGTGTACGGCCAGTTGCCGGGTCCGTCCTCGGCCGTGCAGTCGGCGTCGACCTCGTCGGCCACCAGCGCGGCCCAGGCGGCCTGGTTGGCGGTGGGGCTGCCGGTGATGAGTCCGACCGCGCCGCGGCTGGTGCCGCTGCCGGCGTTGGTGTGCATGCCGAGGTACAGGTCGCCCGTCGTGCCCTGCCCGTCGTCGCGGCGCATGCGTGCGGCCATGCGAGGGGGCGCCTGCCATGAGTCGGACTCGTCGTCCGACCCGTTGTTGTAGATCGTCTGGGGGCTCGCGAGGCCGTTGCCGATCATGCTCTGGATCCAGTAGCGCGTCGACTCCGTCTCGCGGAGATAGCCCGAGAGCGTGCGCGGATCGCCGTCGTCGTCGAGGCCGTAGTCCTCGCCGTGGCCGTTGCCGAAGCGGATCGCATCGGCGACAACGATGGTGCCCGGGTCCCCGGAGAGCTCCTGATTGGAGATGACGACCGACCCGTTCGCGGCGCTGCTGCCGCTGGCGAAGTGGTAGGTGCCGAGCCAGACCCAGCCGCAGCCGACGCGGCGGTGATTGATGCGCACCTGCGACTCGCCGCCCGTGTGGCGGATGCGATAGAGCTGATTCACCCGGTCGCTCCCGAAGTTGACCCATGTGTAGACCGGGTAGAAACCCTCGGCGGGGATCGCGGGGGTGTACGTGGCCGTCGCCGTCTCCGACGTGCTCGTTGCGGCGAAGCGATAGGGAGGGGAGCCGGGGCCGTAATAGGTCGAGTTGGAGCTGTCGCTCCAGACCCCGCTCCAGGCCACTCCCGCGCTGGTGTTGTCGAGGATGACCGCGTTCGGCTGGTAGTCGATGGGCCGGAACGTCACGACGGTCGCACCGGCGTTGAACAGGTAATAGGCGAGGAAGTTCTGCTGATCGAGGTTCCCCTGGTCCTCGTTCATGTTCAGCAGGACGCCGCGCTGGAGGCGCCAGTCCGGCGGTGTCCAGTCCTGCTCCCACGTCCAGCCGTGGCCGCCGTAGAGGTAGACCGTGCGGCCGCTGAGCGCGCCCTGGGGCTGGCCGGCGATCCCGAGCGCGCCCTGGCCAGTGACATTGCCGGCCACCGGCTCATCGGCCGGGGGGCCGCTCTCTCCGCGGAGACCAGCGGCATCCTCGGAGGAGTCGTCATCGGTCTCGACGCTGTCGCTGGGGATCCACTCGTGGATCGGCCGGTGCTCAGCCTCGGTGCCCACACGCACGAGAAGGCGGCACTCGGTCAGGTCCGCCGCCTCCGCGAAGTGATGGCGCAGGACGGCCCCGGCATTCTCCATCGCGTCGGCCGCGAGCGCCGGGAAGTCGATCCCCTCAGGGGCCGTGAAGCGCACGGTCATCACACCGCCGCTCATCTCGACACTGTCGCAGATGGTGCCCTCGGGCATGAGCGTCTCCCCCTGCGCATTCCTCAGGCGGCCGAAATTCGTCGCGGCGCGCTGCACCAGCGCGCTCATCGCCTGGGGTGTCTCCGAGGCGCGCGCGGCCATGGCCGCGCCGGCGCCGGTGAAGTCGATCTCAGCGAACTCGAGACAGCCTGAACAGGGCCAGACGGAACCGGTGACAGCAGCGCAGAGCGCGACGCCGGCAGATGTGAATCGCATGGGGTGACACAGACCTCGGACGAATGCAGTGGGGCGCCGGTGCTCCCCCCTCCCAGGGTGAGCACGGCTGTGGCGAGGGAAGCCTAGGACTTTCCCCGACGGGGCGTCAAGAGAACCAGACTGGCTCAGGGCGCCTCGAAGAGGCTGAGTTCCGCCGGGACAGGGGTTCCGAAGAAGGTCAGCGCCGCGGCCATGACCTGGTTGCGGGCGGTGACACTGGTGATCGTCTCGAAGGGGAAGGCCAGGTGAACCACGCGCCCGGTGCCGCCCGTGGACTGGACCGCCGCGATGCCGCCGCCTCCGGCGGAGGTGAAGCGGGCGTCATCGAAATACAGATGACCCGAGGCCGGGCCGCCGACGCGGTTGACCTGGATGGAGTCGAACGCCGCATTGGCTCCGGTGAACTGATTGTCCGTGGGGCCCACGGCCCACCAGGTCAAGTCGTTGGCAATGCTGTTGATGGTGATCTGCTGCCAGCCGGCCCAGCTGACCGTGATATAGGGGCTGACGAAGATCTCGGTGTCGACGGGATCGCGGAAGGCGAAGCGGACCTGATTGCCGGAGGCGTCGCCGTGGACCCAGATGGAGAAAGCCGAGTTGACGGGGAACTGGGGCTGTGAGGAGTTGTACTCCCGGATAAAATTGCCGCTGCCCCAGACGTAGAAGAGGTCCCCGCTCCCCGTGCCCTGCTGAACTGGCGAGGAGACAATGGTGAAGGTCGACGTCGCGTCGGCGTTGGTCTGACCGGCGAAGTTGGGGTCCTGCCACCCCAGAAGCGCGTCGAAGGCGTGGATGAGGCCTCCACCCTGATAGCGCAGCGCGGCGGCCGTCCCGGCCCCCGCCGCGGAGATGGTGTCGGCGGAGTTGACATTGTAGATGAGCGAGCCATCATCGAAAGTGAGAGCGATGCCCTGGAAGATCGAGCCCGTCTCGCCATTCGCCGCGTGACTGCCCGACGAATCGGTGGCAAAGTCCGCGCGCAGGTGGGTGTTGTAGAACGTCCGGTCCGCGGCGGAGGGCCCGCTCGGGCGGTCGAGATCCCAGCCGATGTCGGAGCCGGAGAGGAAGAGCCGCCCGCCGCCGGAGAGGAAGTTCGCCACCGCGGTCTGCTCGGCCGCCGTGAACGCGGGACTGAACGTGTTGAAGGCGTCGGCGGCGTCACGGCGCGCCTGCTCGCCGAGAATCCAGACCACCGTGCTGTGGTTCCCGAGGTTCACCTGGCCGGCGATGATCGACTCGTTCGTGCAGGAATCGAAGTTGCGCCCGAAAGCGTGGATGGCCTCCGCGTGGGCGATGATGTAGTTGTACGTGTTCATCCGGTTGAGGAAGAGCCGCTCGAACGTGCCGCCGCCTCCGAGGTAGGAGCCAAGGTTGGTCGACGCCGTCTCGGTGGGGTTCATCGTCCGGTCGAGACGGTCGAATCCGTTGACGATGAGAACGGGCGGGTTGGCCGTCCCATGAACCCGGACGGCGAGCGTCTCCGTCGGCAGCGACTCGCCGCCCGCGTTCGTCGCGGCGACGCGGAAATAGTGGACTTGATTGGGGGTGAGTCCGTTGATCGTGGCGGAGGTCCCGGCCGTCGTGGCGACCTGGGTGAAGCCGAGGCCGTTGGACGACTGGTAGACGCGGTAGCCGGTCGCCGCGTCGCCGCCGGGCGCCCCGGCGACGGGAGCGTTCCAGTTCAGAGTCACCGCACCTGCGGCGGCGCTGCGGACACGCAGGTGCGTCGGCGGTTCGGGGAGGAAGGCGAGCGGGCCGCCGCCATAGGTGTTGAAGTAGCGGACCATCGCCTGATAGCAGGCGCGCCCGGTGACGTTCCGCACCTTGGCGTCGCGCAGCAGGGCGGCGTCCTGCGCGTCGTCGTGAAAGGCGACCTCGATGATGGTGCCGACCATCTCGCCGCCGAGGGCGCTGCCGATCTCGCCGTAGGAGCCTCCGAGTGTGGTGAGGCCGTAGTTGCCCCAGGTGAATTCCCAATTGGCGTCCTCGACAAAGCAGTCGTTGTCGATCTCGTTGGACATGAGAGCGGCGTAGGGCTGCTGGTTGGTGACGGTGGTGGAGGTGCTGTAGAGACCGACGCTGCCGCGGGCGCCCGCGGCGTTCGTGTGGAAACCGAGGTAGGCCTGATCCGTGTAGTTCGTGCTCGCGTTCATCTCGGCGGCCATGCGCGGCGGTGTGCCCACGTTGTCGTCTTGGTCGAGCGTGCTCCCCGGCTCGTAGGTGCCGGTGTTGCCTCCCTGGCCGACGGCGCGCTGGACCCAGTAGCGCGAGGCCTCGGCCTCGCGCGTGTAGCCCGAGACGCCGCCCCCCCGGTCCACGTCGCCGATGCCGTTGCCGAAGCGGATCGCGTCGGCGATGACGCTTGTCCCCCCCGCCGTGGACTGATTGGAGATCTCGACGTTGCCGCCCGTGCCGGCGTTGAAGTGATAGGTCCCGAGCCACACCCAGCCGCGTCCGACGCGGCGGTGGTCGACGCGGACGGTGGCCGCCCCGCCGGAGTGGTTGATGCGGTAGAGCTGATCGGTGCGATTGGAGGCATCGAGCACCCACGTGTAGACGGGGTAGAAGCCCGCCTGCGGGATGGCCGGCGTGAACCGCGCCACGGCCGTCTCGGTGGCGCTGATGCTCGCGAAGAGGTAGCGATTCGCCGTCGGCGCCGCGGCGTAGTAGGGCGTCCCTGTTGTGCTGGTGGTCCAGGCGCCGGAGATGGTGGAGAAGCCCGGGTCCGCGTTGTCCACAATGACTTCGTTGGGCTGGTTCCCGATGGGCCGAAGAGGGACGACCGTCGCCCCCGCGTTGAAGCAGTACTGGGCGAAGAACTGAAGGGCATCCTGATTGCCGTAGTCCTCGACCATGCCATTCGTGAGCCCCCGCTGCGTGTACCACTCGAGCTGCGTGTTCTGCCACGTCCAGCCGTGGCCTCCGGAGGTGTAGATCACGCGCCCGCTGAGCGCGCCCGGCGGCTGGGGCGTGCCGCCGCCGAGCGAGCCCTGGCCGGGAAGGTTGCGAGGAACCGGCCCGGCCGGGGGAAGCTCGAGCGG
>JABWBI010000165.1 GCA_013360565.1 Candidatus Sumerlaeia bacterium
CGGCGACGAGCTGCCCGCCAGGCGCCTTCGCGAAGGCGCGGAGCAGATTGCGGCCCCAGTAGCCGTATCCCACCTGGGCGAGGCGCACGGTCACGTCAACCGCTCCGGGGGGCGTCCGCGGCGGGGTGAGGCGAGGCCGTCAGCGGCGGACCGTCGTGAGCTCGATGGGATCGGTGTCGCCCGAGATGACGCGCAGCTGCGGCTGCTCGAGGCCGATGAGATGATTGAGCAGCGCCTGGCGCTCCTGCTGCGGCGTGCCGTGGAACTCCGAGGTGTAGTTGAGGTTGAGGACGGCCACGCCGTGGAAGAAGGAGTGGCGGTGGACGGAGGCGTCGGCGTCGAGGCCCTCGAGCTGGGCCTCGAGGCGTTCGAGTGAGTCCTCGTCGATGTCCGTCACCAGCAGGTGATAGTCGGTCTGTCCCTGGATCTCCGAGGGCCAGCGCCGGCGTTGAATCTCCATGAGTTCGTCGACGGCGCGGCCGACCACCTTGCGGATGGCGACCTCGCGGGCCGTCGCGTCGTCGGGGTTGCTGCCGGAGTCGGTGACGACCGACTCGCCCATCAGCTCGCCGGTGTCGACCCGGAACATGCGCAGCAGCAGCGTCGACTCGTAGAAGAAGTGCTCGTCGTAGTAGAGGGTCTCCTGAGATGTCAGCGTGGTCGTGATCTGACCCGTGAACAGGAGCTCGATGCCGCCGCGCTCGGCGTTCATCAGCGCGTCGGCCAGCGTCGTGTTGCCGTCGGGCGATGTGCCGCCCTCCGAGACGTCGATCCGGCTGTCGGGCGACAGGACGGCAGCGGCCGAGACCTGGAGCCCCGCGTCGTCGAGCGCCTCCATGAGGATCGGCCGGGCGGTTGGCACGTCCTGGCGCTGCTCGTCCAGCGTCTCCGAGAGGAAGACGAACGTCAGCGGCGTCGGCCGCGGGTGAAAGAGGAAGCGGTACTCTTCGAGCGCCTGCTCCAGGGTGCTGGCGAAGACGGCCACGCTCAGCTGCAGGCGCGTCAGCCCGCGGTCGACGCGGCGCCCGGCGACGGTCACCGACGCGACGAACTGCTGGCGATTGCGCTCGAGGAACGGCTCGAGCAGGCCGCGCGCGATCACAACCCGGTTGCCAGTGTAAAACCGGCCGACGGTCGAGAGGAGAGCGCTCATCTCGGCGCGGCGGATCATGTCCGCCTCGTCGGTGCCCTCGAAGGTCAACGTGTGGGTGATCAGGGCGGGCGTCTGGGCCCAGCCCACCGCCGCCACCGCAGCGAGCGCGAGGCCGAGAGTCAAAGTCCGCAGAAACCGAGCCATTCGCCACGGCCCTCCCTGAGCGGGCGTCGAGCGGTTCCGTTCCAGGAGGGACGAAACCGAAGCGCCCCGACTGTGCCCGGGCGGGCCAAGACAGTCAAGGGACCTGTCTGCGCTCTCAGCGGCCTTCGAGGACGGTGAGCCGCGCCGGCACCGGGCCGAGCGGCAGCTCGTGGAACTCGTAGGCCTGGATGATCCCGTCGACCGTCACCGGCGGCGGCACCTGCCGGCCCGTGTCGAGAGCTCCGCCGTCGCTGGTGCCGAATTCGCCGATGGCGAGATGCACCGAGCTGGGCCCGGAGCCCCAGGCCTGGACCATGTTGATCGCCCCCTCGAGGACTTGGCCCGAAACGGCCCCGTTGTGATGACGCGACACTCGCACATACTGCTCCTCCTGCGCGTCGTACCAGTTGTTGAAGACGCTCGCCCCCTCGCGGGCGAGGAAGAGATCCCAGGCCGCGACCTGCCCGCTCTTGGCCCAGTTGGCCGCCCGGAGCGCGCCGGGTGCCCGCGCCACGTAGATGAAAAGGTCGTTCACGGCCGGGCCGCTCGCCGGGGCCTCTGCGGCGACATACAGCCACTCGCCGTCCTGAACGGCGTAGAGCGTCTGTCCGCCGTTGGTGGCGAGTGGCACCGCCGACGGCTCGAGCAGACCATCGATGGTCCACGGCGAGTAGGGGGCAGTGGCCGGCGGCGGCAGGACCACGGCCAGATACTCGTTCGCCTCGATGTTCCCATTGACGGCCACGGGCGCCGGGACCTGGCGGCCGGTGTCGAGCGCGCCGCCGCTGGCCGTGGCGAAGCTCGCTGTGCAGACCTCGACCGAGGCCGGGACGCTGCCCCAGGCGCTGCGCATGTTGAAGCAGCCCTCGAGGAGGTTGCCCGTGCCGGTGTGCGATTCGAACTCCAGGCTCGCGGGCACCTGGACCCCCGCGGCGCTGTACCAGTCGTGGAACTGATTGCTCTCCTCCTCGGCCAGGAAGAACTCCCACGCGGCGACCTGGCCGGTCTTCGCCCAGTTCGCCGCCTGCAGGGCTCCCGGCGCCCGCGCGACGTAGACGAAGCGGTCGTGGCCCGTGCCCTGCGCGGAGTTGGCCGCGACGTAGAGCCAATCGCCGACGCGGTCGACGTAGAGGCGCTGACCGCCCGGGGCCGTCGCGACCGGGTCGAGATTCGGCTCCGGTTCGCCGTCGATCCGCCACGGGGTCAGGTGGTACGTGTCCCGCAGTGTCGGGGTTCGGCTGAAGAGCCGCAGCCGCATCGCGTCTGCGTTCGCCTCCACGCGCTGCGCGCCGTAGTTGCTGTTGTATCTCACGATCGATCCGCTCTCCGGCACCGCGTTGAAGCCGTACAGCGAGCGCCCTCCGATGCCGTTGACGATGTACGGCAGTCCCCCCACGGACAGCCGTTCGTAGGTGTGATCGTGGCCGGAGAGGACCAGCTGCGCGCCCCACGGCCGGTGAGGCCACTGTGCGAAGGCCTGCGAGCCGTGGTTCACGGCCGAGGAGTATGGTGAGTGGTGTGCCAGCACGACGTGCCACGGGTCGCCCGACGCTCGCAGCCGGTCTCGCAGCCACTGGCCCTGGACGCTCCCGCCCGTGTTCCCGTCCGGCTCGCGGGGATCGGTGTCGATCACGTAGAAGTGCACCGGCCCCCACACGAAGTCGAAGTACCGCTCGTTGCCCGGCAGCGTGAAGTAGTCCAGGTGCGGCTGGCAACCCAGCGGCACCGCCCCGCTGTCCCAGTCGTGGTTCCCCAGCGCCGGGAAGAAGCGGTTGATCGCCGAGCCCGCCCCGTACCCGCCCTGATAGTTGCCGATGAACTCATGGTAGTACTGCCCGATGTTCTGGTCGATCGTCGCCGCCTCGCCGAAGACGTAGTTGTTGTCCCCCACCGTGACGATGAACTCCGGCCCCCAGCTCTTCACCAGATTCGCGACGTCCAGCTCCGCCTGCCCGGCGTCTCCGAAGTCCCCGATCACCGCGAACTCGATCTCCGGGCTCACCAGCGCCGGAGCCCCCGGTGCGCCGCCCGGGATGCTCAGCGCCGCGACACACCCTGCCGCCGTGCCATGGCGAATTCTCACGGACGCAACCCCTCCCTGCCCTGCTCCCGGCGCCTTCGTCCCCGCGCCGGGTGCGCAGGAACCTGCCTCAGTCTCGCGCCACCGCACAAGCGAAACCGGCCCGGGTCACTCTTCGCCGATCACCAGGCCCGAGGGCACCACGGTCGACAGCGGCAGCGTCAGGAACTCCTCGGGCCCGATCGTGCCATTGCGGAAGACCGCGGCGGGGACCTGATGCCGCGGGTCCAGCGCCCCCCCGATGTCTGTGCCGTACTCGCCGACCGCAAGGCTGACCGACGGCGGAATCGCCCCCCAGGCCTGAACCATGTTGAAGGCCCCCTCGATGATCCCGCCGTTGACCGCCGCGTGCGGGAAGCGAGAGACGCGCAGGTAGATGTCCTCCTCGGCGTCCGACCACCAGTTCTGCGAACCCGTGCCCGCGCCCTCGCGCGCCAGGAAGAAGTCCCATGCCGCGACGCCTCCCGCCTTGAGCCAGTTCGTCTGTCGCACCGCCCCCGGCGCTCGCGCGACATAGATGAAGACATCATGGGTCGTGACCGCGGTGTCCCGCGCCAGCGCGGCGACGCACAGCCACTCGCCCCGCTGCTCGGCGTAGAGACGCTGCTCGCCATTCTGGGCCCGCGGCGTCAGGCCCGCCTCCAGGATGCCGTCGATCACCCACGGGCACTGGCGGTCGAGCGCCGCCTGCGGGAGGCCGTACCCCAGAAGCTCCTGAGGCTCGATGTCCCCATCCGCCGTCCCGGGACTCGGAACCTGAAGCGCCGGGTTCAACGCGCCGCCCTCCTCTCCGCCGAACGACGCCGCGCAGAGGTGGACACTCTCCGGCACGTGGCCCCAAGCCTCGACCATGTTGAACGCCCCCTCCAGCAGCGGCCCCGTGTTCGCATCGGAGCCGGCATTGAGCGGAACCACCGCGCCGTTGGCCAGGTGCCACGTGGCGCGGTCGCTCGCGCCGTCCTCGAAGAGGAAGAAGTCCCACCCTGGCACCGTGCCCTCCTTGCCCAGCGGCATCGCGACCTGCCCCGCCGCCGCGCTGGAGCGGCTGACGAAGACGAAGCGATCATCGTCGCCCTCTCCGGACCCGTCGCACGCGACGTAGAGCCAATCGCCGACGCGGTCCGCGTAGAGCCTCAGGCCTCCCGTCGCCACCGGGTCCAGATTCGGCTCGGCCAGTCCGTCGAGCGTCCACGGCGTCAGATGATACCGGTCGACCAGTGCGCCGCCGCGCGTGAAGAACTCGATGCGCACCGAGTCCAGGTCCGCGGTGACCAGCTGCGCTCCCCAGTCGCCGTCGAAGAGCACCCGGCTCTCCGCAATCGGCGGATTGCCAGTGTAGAGCGGAGCGCCGCCGGCGGCGTTGACGAAGTGCGGGATCCCATCGGCGAACAGCCGCTCGTAGTGGTGATCGTGCCCGGCGAACGTCGCCTGCGCGCCCCACGGCGTGAACGGCCAACGCGACGTCATCTGCGAGCCGTGGATCCCGCCCGAGCTGTGAGGCGCATGGTGGATGAAGACGAGGTTCCACGGATCGCCCGAGGCGCGCAGACGCCGCTTGAGCCACTCTGACTGGGCCGAGCCGGGATCATGCCCGTCGGGCTCGCGGGGATCGCTGTCGAGCATGAAGAGGTGAACAGGCCCCCACCGGATGTCGTAGTAGCGCTCGTTTCCCGGCAGTGTGAAGTAGTCCAGATACGGCTGCAGGCCGAAGGCCTCGCCGCTGTCCCAGTCGTGGTTGCCTGGGATCGGGAAGAACCGGTTGATCACCGAGCCCGGACCGAACGCGCCCCGGTAGTCCCCGATGAACTCCTGATAGTGCTGCCCGACGTTCACGTCGATCGTCTCTCTCGCGCCGTGATAGTAGTTGTTGTCCCCCGTCGTGGCGATGAACTCGGGATTCCAGCCGCGCACCAGCGCGGCGACATCGCGCTCGGCTTGGCTGCCGGTGCCGTAGTCGCCGATCACCGCAAAGCGCACCTGGGCGGCGAGAGGCGCGGCCCTGGCGGTTCCTCCGGCCAGAGCCAGGGCGGCGATGACACACGCTCCCCGCATGGGGGAATTGTCGGCTGTCCATGAGAGAGGCTCAAGAGGAACCGGGCGAGACCCTGCCCGTCCGCGCGGCAGGGTCTGCGCTCAGCCTTGACACCCCGCCATCGGCCTCCCAGCCTCGCTCCAGATCGAGGTGCGCGAGGCCATGCGCTGTCTGAGATCGATCGCCATCGCGGGACCGCTGACGCTCTTGCCCCACGCCTCCCCGGCGCAGGCGCCGCGGCTGCTCGAGACGCGTTATCCCGCGCGCGGGGAGCTCACCGCCGGCGACCCCACACGCCCCAACGGCGCGCACGAGGATCAGTACTACTTCCACGCCGGGGCGGGGGACAGTGTCACGCTGACGGTCGAGAGCGACGCCTTCGACACGTTCCTGCGTGTTCTCGCGCCGGATGGGAGTGAGCAGACCAACGACGACGTCGCGCCGGGCAACACCGACTCGGCGATCACCTTCGTACCCGGCGCCGCCGGGACGTTCCGGGCCGGCGTCACATCGTTCGCGCCCGGCCGCACGGGGAGCTACGTGCTGCGTCTGGCGATCGAGGCCCCACCCGGCGCTTCGCCGCCGGCGCCCTCTCCACCGGCGCCTGCCGCGCCGCGGGCCACCTCCATCGCCTATGGTGAGACGCGCCGGGGCACCCTCGAAGCGGGCGACCAGGAGTCCGCGGCCGGCCGGTACGAGGACCACGGCGAGTTTCAGGGGACCGCCGGCGACCGAGTGACCATCCGTCTCGACTCCACGGCCTTCGATCCCGCTCTGCGGCTCATCACGCCGAGCGGACGCGAGTCGGCGGATGACGACAGCGGCCCGGGGCAGAACGCGGCACTGACGCTGGTGCTGGCCGAGAGCGGGACGCACACGCTCGTTGTGACGACGTACGCCCCGGGAGCCACGGGTGCATACACTCTCACCCTCGAGGGGGGGGCGGCGGCGCCTGCGCCCGGCGATCTTCTGTCGGTGAGCCGGAGCGTGCACGGCTCCCTCGGCCCGGGCGACGGCACCACGCCATCCGGCGGGTTTGTGGACACCCACCACTTCGAGGGCCAGGCCGGGCAGGCGGTCACAGTGCGCGCGCAGTCGAGCGACATGGACACGGTGCTCACCGTGCGAACCCCCGGCGGCGTGGAGTTCCACGACGACGATGGCGGGGGCTTCCCCAATCCGGCGCTGGCCCTGCCACTGACCGAGACGGGCATCCACGAGGTTGAGATCACGACCTACTCACCGGGGGAGAGCGGCAGCTACTCGATCTCACTCGCCGACGGCATGAGCGGGCTCAGCGCCGCCTTGCCCGGCGGCGTGCTGTCCA
>JABWBI010000166.1 GCA_013360565.1 Candidatus Sumerlaeia bacterium
GGGCCGCCCCCTCCGCCGCGCGCGGGTGGCGCGATTCGGCCAGACGCCGCTGGCTGCGCACCGCCTGCAAGAGCTCCTGCTGCGCAGTGACGAGCTCCTCGCTGTAGATGGAGACGAGCGGATCGCCCGGCGCGACCGCCGCGCCCGTGTAGCCGACGAAGACACGATGAATCCAACCGCTCACGCGCGAGTGGACGTGGCTGACCCGGCCCTCGTCGAGCACGATGCGGCCCGTCGCGTTGATCTCGTGGTGGAGCGGCTGATACGCGACGCGCGTCGTCTCGACCTGAGCGAGCAGCTGGCCCTGCTCGGTCAGTTCGAGCCGCTGCCGGATGTCGTCCGCGCCGCTGCTTGTCGCTTGATCCGAGGCACGCACGGGGATGAGGTCCATGTGGCAGATTGGGCACTCGCCGGGCCCATCGCTGCGCACCGTGGGGTGCATGGCGCAGGTCCAGAAGAGGATGTCGTCCCCAGCGGGCCGGGATGCTGTCTCGGGGCTCGGATCACCGGGCATGAGGTCGCTGAGCATCACCGGCGCAGGAACGCTGGTCTCATGCGCGGCCATGTCATGCGCGGCGGGCGCGAGCGGCGAGAGCCGCTTCCACGCGAAGAGGCCCCCGCCAGCGAGCACGAGGCCAATCAGGATGCCGAGCGAGATCAGCGGCGCGGCGTTCGGCGCGGGTGACGGTGTCTGCGTGCTCATTGCGCCCCCGCGATGACGCCGGGATGGAGCGGCGCCGTGCTCGGCCCTGCCAGCGCGGCGCCGACGGCGCGTTCGAGATCGGCGAGCGCCAGCAGGTAGTCGCGCCGGGCCTGCTCGTGCGCGAGCCGGAGCCTGACGAGCACGCGCTCGGCGTCGAGGAGCTCAACCAGGCTCGACTCGCCGGTGCTGAAGGCCGACTGGGCGAACTCCAGGCGCGTCTCGGCCTGCGGGATCAGCACGCCTGCGTAGAGGTCCATGAGGTCGAGGGCCTCCTGCCGGGCGAAGTGTGCGCTCTGCACCTCCTGGGCAACGCGATTGGAGGTCTCGCGCAGCATCGCGTGTGAGGCGTCGAGGTTCCGCTGCGACTCGGCCACGCCTGCGCGGTATGCGCTGCGCCAGAGCGGGATCGTCGCGCCGAGGACGACCTCGAAGTTTTCGTCCTCGGGCATGGATTCATCGCGGCTGCCGATGAACGCGTCCTCGACCCCCACCATGAATTGGGGATAGCCGCGGCGCCGGGCGAGCGACCGCTCGCGCAGCTGACGCTCGATGCGGTGCCGAATCTCGGTCACCTCCGGTCGCATCAACTCCGCGCTGGCGAGCAAGGCCTCCACATCGGCGTCGACGAGCGCCAGCGAGGCATCGGAGAGCGAGGGTTCGCCGACACTGGTGCCCGGCGGGACGTCGCGCAGCTCGTTGATTTCCGCTGTGAGCGTGGCCACGCGCTGCTCGACGTTGATCAGCTCTTCCTCGATCTGTGCCTCCTCGGTCTCGGCGCCCACGATGTCTGCCAGTGGCCCCGTCCCTGTCGCCGCCGTCGAAGACGCAATCTCCGCGATGCCTCCCAGGATCTCTTGCTCTTCGCGTGCGATCTCGCGCCGCGCCGCCTGGAAGGCCAATTCCCACCAGAGCCCTTGCACCTGCCGCACTGTGTCGAGCACCTGCGTCAGATACTGGGCCTGCTTTTCGAGGGCCTCGTGAAAGGCCACCTGCCCCTGGAGACTGAGCACATCGAACCAAGGAAAGCGCTGCATGAGGCCGATCTCGAACCGGCGCGGGCCGCGCCCGATGTCATTCTCGTTCACCATGCCCATGAGTTGAATCTCGGGGTCCCCCAGCGCCGTGACCTGGGGAATGCGCTGGAGCGCGGCCTCGTACTCGAGCCACGCCGCGCGCAGCCCGGGATTGCGTTCGAGCGTCTGCGCGACAAGGGCCTGGAGGTCTCCCGGCGCGGCCGTGCCGGGCGATACCGCCCCGGCGAGCACGAGGCTATCGGTGAACTCGGGGGCCGGTGCCGACGCGATCGCCAGGGAGGGCCGCCCGACAGGGCGCTCACCCGGCTCCGGCGCGCGCATGGGCAAGCATCCGGCCAGGGGGAGGAGGGCGGCGCAGGCAAGCGCCGGGTGTCTGAAAGCCAACAGCGCAGTCACGGTTTGAGCTCCACGGGGCCTGGCGATGCAACCCTCGTTCCGGCAAGCGCCGCATCATGCCCGCTGGCGTCGCTTGCCCTCAGCGACGCCGTGACTGTGACCGACAGTATGCCTCCGACGACTCCGAGTGCAAAGGTCAGCGGCATCTCCCAGAGACCGCTCATGATCATCTTCACCCCGATGAACACCAGGACCGCCGCCAGCCCGGTGCTCAGATGGCGCAGCCGGCCGACGAGGCCGCTCAGTGTGAAGTACAGCGCACGCAGTCCCAGAACGGCGAAGATGTTCGACGTGAACGCCAGCAGCGGGTCGCGGGTGATACCAAAGATCGCCGGGATCGAGTCCATCGCAAAGACCAGATCGGTCGTCTCGACCATCAGGAGCACGAGGAGAAGTGGCGTGGCTAAGACTTGGCCGCTGCGCCGGACCCAGAACCGGCTTCCCTCGAAGCCATCCGAGAGAGGAAGCACACGCCGCGCCAGCCGAAGGACGCTGCTCGCCTCCGGGTCGATGGGTTTCTCCGTGCCCCGCAGGAGCTTGAGCCCGCTGAGGACCAACAGAAGACCGAGGGGATAGAGCAGCCAGTGGAACATCCCGATGAGGATGACGCCGGAGGTGATGAAGACGCCGCGCATCACGATGGCGCCGAGGATGCCCCAGAGGAGCACCCGGGGCTGAGCCGCCGCGGGCACGCCGAAATGCGTGAAGATGAGGAGGAAGACGAAGAGGTTGTCGACGCTGAGCGAAAGTTCGAGCAGGTAACCGCCCGTGTACGCCGCCGCGTCGCCGGGCCCGCGCAGCGCCAGAACGGCGAGACCGAAGCCGAGAGCCGCGCCGATGCAGGCCAGTGACCGGCGCGCACCCCGGTTCAGCGTCATCGGTTCGCGATCTCCCCTGAAAAAGTCGAGCGCCAAGGTCGCGATAAATGCCAATCCAAACAGCGTCCAGAGAACGGCGTCTGCACTCAGGGGGGCGTCTCCTCCGGCGAGGTCTCCTCTGTCCATGAGCACGGTGCGGGCCAGCCGGGGGGCTCGGCACCGCTGCCTGGGTCTGCTCGATTTGCGCCGACTGCCCCTGGAGAGGGCC
Source organism: Candidatus Sumerlaeia bacterium (assembly GCA_013360565.1). Taxonomy (GTDB): domain Bacteria; phylum Sumerlaeota; class Sumerlaeia; order JABWBI01; family JABWBI01; genus JABWBI01. The sequence goes on from JABWBI010000166.1 coordinate 3,220, forward strand.
TGTCTCAGAAGCCACGGGTGTGGCAGATCGAGCAGCAGCGCGGCCGGCTTCCAAAACGCGCGCCCCCGGCGAGGAGCAGCCGAGGGCGCGCGGGCAGGGCGAGGCGAGGAAGCGTGTCAGCGGTGGAGCGGAATGCCATGATAGCCACGATGCACGCGGCGGGATTCGTCGGCGCCGTGGCTGTGATCGTGTCCACTGTGGTCTTCCGCTTCGGGCGTCGGAGGCGTGGCATCTTCGGAGTCGCCGAATTGGGGCAGGCGGTCGAGATAGCGCTCGGGATCTTGCAGGAACATCTGAGGGCACGATTCGCAGCAGAAGCGGATGGTCTTGCCTTCATACTGAACCGTGATGTCCGGATTCACCGGGCCGCCCATGACGGGGCAAATGGCGTTGAGGAGGGTGGTTTCTTCACTGGCGGGCGCGGACGCGGCGGGCGACGCCGGCTCGCCGGTGGCAGGCTGGGTCTCCTGCGCGAAACCCGCGCCGGCGAAGAGCGCCGTGGCGCTCAGCGCGGCAATGAGGGGGTGGCGGCGAAGTGGCATGGTGGTCTCCTGACGAGGCGCCGAATTTGGTCTCTCCCCAGGCAAGGAGCAGGAACCGGGCCAACGGCGAAGGTGCCCTCACGGCGCCCGGCATGGCATTCAAGCACCGATTTCAGGCAGAACGCTGTGTGACTTGAGACAGGCGTTGGATTTCCGACAGCTCACTCGATCCCGTGCTTCTCCAGCCGGTACAGCAGCGTCTGCCGCGAGATGCCCAGCAGACGAGCCGCCTTCGACTTGTTCCCCTCCGCCTTCGCAAGAGCCTTGAGGATCAAGTCCTTCTCCAAGTCCTCGAGGACGATTCCCCCGTCGGGGATCTCGATGCCGGCGAAGCCCGCGGGCCGCGCGGCAGGCTTCGGCTCTGCACGCGCGAACTCCTCCGGCAAGTCCGCCGCCGAGAGCCTGCCCTCATCGTGGCGGAAGAGCGTCATGCGCTCCACGAGGTTCTCGAGCTCGCGCACATTGCCAGGCCACGGCTGCTCGACGAGGAGGTCGAGGAGGTCCTGGTCCACCCCGAGATGGGCCAACCCGAGCTTCCTGAGAAAAGAGCGTGTGAGCGCGGGGATCTCCTCCGGCCGCTCGCGCAGCGGCGGCAGACGAATGGGCACGACCGCGAGCCGGTAGTACAGATCACGCCGGAACGCCCCCGTCTCGATCATCTCGGCCAGCGGCTGATTCGTCGCGGCAATGATGCGGACGTCCACGCGCCGCGGCGCGTTGCTGCCGACGCGCTCGATCTCGCGCTCCTGCAGGGCGCGGAGAATCTTCGCCTGAAGGTCGAGCGCCATGTCACCGATCTCGTCGAGGAAGAGCGTCCCCCCGTCCGCCGCCTCGAACTTGCCCTCACGGTCATCCGACGCGCCGGTGAAAGCGCCGCGCAGGTGCCCGAAGAGCACGCTCTCGAGCAGATCGGCCGGAATCGCCGAGCAGTTGACGGCGACGAAGGGGCCAGGGGCCCTCTTGCCGGTGAAGTGGATCGCCCGCGCGACAAGCTCCTTGCCCGTGCCGCTCTCCCCCTGGATCAGCACAGACGCGTCCGACGACGCCAGACGCTCGATCGACTTGACCACCTTCCACATCGCGGGCGACTCGGCGACGAGGCCCTCGATGCGGTGGCGCTCGACCAGTGTCTCCTGCAGCGACCGGTTCTGCCGCCGCAGCCGCTCGTGCTCGAGCGACCGTGCGACGACCAGCAACAGCTCGTCCCGGCTGAAGGGCTTGGCGATGTAATCCGCCGCCCCCGCCCTCATGGCCTCGACGGCGGAATCCACCGCCGCGTGCGCCGTGATGATGATGACCGGAGGAGGGGCCAAGCGGCGGCGGACGTCGCGCAGGAGCGCCATGCCGTCGAGGCCCGGCATGCGGAGATCGGAGAGCACCAGATCAAACTCGACCGTGGACAGCAGTCCCGCCGCATCCGTCCCATCACGCGCGGCCGTGACCTGATACCCGGCCTGGATGAGGTGATGCTCGGTGACGCGACGCAGGCTGTCGTCGTCATCCACCAGGAGAATGCGCGCGTTGGAGGGAATCACGCACCGCATCATCGCCATTTCCGCTGGAGCATCAAGGCCGTTTCCGCGACGCTGGCGGCCATGAACTTCACCCGCAGCGCGCTCTGGCGAGGGGCGGTGATCGCCGCCCTCGGCGGCGGTCTCCTCCTCGCGCACTATGCCACACCGACGCACAGCCACACACCTCACGATGTCTACGACCGGCTGCTCTACATCCCCATCGTCCTCGCGGCCTTCTGGTTCGGCGTCGCTGGCGGACTGACCACGTCACTGCTCGTCACCTTCGCCTACGCGCCCCACTTCCTCTTCGACCTCGGCGGCGACCCGCTCGGCCACGGCCTCGGGCGCACCTTCGAGCTGTGGAACTGGAATCTCGTCGCCCTGATCACGGGGTGGCTCAGCCAGCGGCTGCGGCGCGAGCGTGACCGGGCCGAGGCGACGGCCCGGGAGCGCCAGCAGGCGCTCAGCGATCTCAGCGAGCGCACGCGCCAGGTCCTCGAGGCCGAGGGGCAGCTGCGGCACGCCGATCGGCTCGCGACGCTGGGCAAGCTCGCGGCCAACCTGGCGCATGAGATCCGCAATCCGCTCGGGTCAATCCGCGGGACTGCGGAGATCCTCGCCGACCATTTCCAGCCGGGGCAGCGGGAGCACGAGTTTCTCACCATCCTCCAGCGCGAGGTCACCCGCCTCAATGCCGTCTTGACCAACTTCCTCGAATTCGCCCGAGGCCAGAGCCTCTCCGGTTTCGCCGCGAGCGGGACATCCACCGTCGAGGAGGCAATCACCATCGTCTCCCATCTGCTCGAGCAGGAGCTCGCCAAGAGAGAAGTGATCCTCGAGCACCGTGCCGCCTCACCAGGGCTGACAGTCCCGATTCCTGCTCAGCAGCTGACACAGCTTCTGCTGAATCTTGTCCTGAACGCCGCTCAGGCGACGCCGCAGGGGGGCTCGATCTGCATCACCACCGAATCCCGTGACGCTCAGGCCACGATCTGCGTCGAGGACAGTGGTCCAGGGATCCCCGCGGAGATCCGCGAGAAGGCCTTTCAGCCGTTCTTCACCACACGGGAGGATGGGACGGGGCTTGGGCTCTCCATCGTGCAACGCATCGCCCAGAGAGCCGGGGGCCGCGCGGAGGTCGGCGAATCTCGACTCGGGGGCGCGCTGCTGCGCATCGTACTTCCTGGACGCTGAGCGCCACTGCCCCGGACAAGAGATCAGTCGAGGGGCCGGCCGCCGTGAGCGTAGGTGACGGTGTCGAGGACGGCGAGAGTGTCGAGCCCAGCGAGGAGGCGGGGCGTCAAGGGAAAGTACGTGGGGTTCTTGGCACTGCCGCTGCGGTGCGGCAGCGCGGCCAGGGCTTCCGCACCGAGTGCGGCATGGCGGAGCGCAAGCCACCGGCCGGGCCCAGCGAGAGCGGTGAGGCGCGCCTCGAGTGTGCCAGGCTC
>JABWBI010000167.1 GCA_013360565.1 Candidatus Sumerlaeia bacterium
CTCCTCGACCTGCGCGGCGGCGTACATCCCGCGCTCGCCGCGCAGTAGGTGCAGCGTCGCCCCGGCGTTCGACGCGTAGCGCCCGCCCTCGGCGACCACCGGGTGATACAGCTCCTCGAGGAAGATCTTGTCGCCCAGGCGGCAGTGGACCCGGCAGGCGATCATGTTGCACATCGTCCCCGACGGGACAAAGACCGCCGCCTCCTTGCCCAGCAGCGCAGCCACGCGCTCCTGGAGGCGGGTCGTCGTCGGGTCCTCGAACTTCTGCTCGTCACCGACCTCGGCCTCGGCCATGGCCCGCCGCATCGCCGCCGAGGGCTTCGTCAGGGTGTCGCTGAAGAGGTCAATCCGGACAGGGGCCATGGAGCACGCTCGGACTCAGTGGAGTCCGATCATGTTGGCGTACGCAAACGGCGCTGGCGAGAAGAAGATCATCCCCGACCGCGCGGGCAGATCATACGACTTGTTCGAGTCGATCACCTCACCGTACACCGTCGTCTGACCGTTGAAGCCCTCGAGCACCCGCAGGCTCGAGTTGGGATTGACCACCACGAAGCCGTTCTCGAAGAAGCGCACCCCCAGCTGGAGCACCGGCTCCCACTGCACCGGCGCGATGGGCGAGCCCAGCGCCTCGGCGGCCGCCGACTCCGGGAAGACGGGCGTCACCCGCGTGCTGTCTCGTGTGTTCAGCATCTGGTAGACCACACGCCCGTCGTTGTTCGTGATGCACAGCTGGGAGGTCAACACGTGCATCAGCGACCGCTGGTCGAGCTCATCGGCCCGCGCGTACAGGAAGGCCGACCCATTGGTCGCGTCGATGTCCGCCCGGAGTGCGCGCATCTCGTCGTACCACGCCCGCCCGGGGTTCCAGAACGTCGCGTAGTTGATCTGGAACTTCTCCTGCATCCCCATGTTCATCTCACGCAGATACAGGCGTCCCACCCGCTCGCCGCTGGCCATCGTCTGCTGCCACCAGCCGATGTTGCCCGCCAGCACGAAGCCCTCGGCGTTCAGCGCCGACTTCACGTTGCGCAGGAACCCCGCCATCGCCGTGCACAGCGCGTCCGCGTTCGCGTAGTGCACGGGGGGCGAGATGCCGTACGGCGTCAGTGTCGTCCACAGGTCGTCGATCAGGAGGCCATCCCACCCGCCGCGGCGCAGATCCCCCAGCACCGAGTTGATGAAGTACTGCTGGTAGGCCGTGTTCTCCGGCCGGGGCGACCAGCCGTCCGTCGTCCCATTGCCGTCCCAGTCCCACGACACGACCTGGCCGGACGAGTTGTACATGAACCAGCTCGTGTTGTGAGCGACCTGGCTGTAGGAGGCGACGGTCTCCACGTTGTTCGTGCTGAAGCCGCGCCCCTTGTAGAGCAGGATCACGATGTCCGGATTCTCCGCACGGAGGATCGGGATCTTGTTCTCGCTCCACTCGTGCAGAACGATGAAGTCGTGATTGCGCGCGAACTCGCGCAGCGCCTCGACCTCGTTCTCGCCGGGCGAGCGGAGATAGTTGCCGACCAGGGTGTTCTCCCCCTGGGGCAGAAAGGGCATCGCCGCCGGGGCCATCGGGACAGCCGCCAGCGAGCACACAAGCCCTGTGAGGGTTTGAAGGAAACGAGAGGGCACCATGCACCGAGCCCGAGAGGGACAGAGGTTCGGGCGCGCCGGACAGTGGGGCATCTGGCGCTTCGGGTATGGTTAGCTTACAGCCGGGAGAATGTCACAAAAAATCGGACACAACCCGGAAAAAAGAGAGACCGATTTCACTCGCTGACCGGAACGCCTGCCAGCCACCTGAATGGCCAGCACGCAAGCCATGCAACCACAGTAGTCCATACCCAGAAGCCGGGAATCACCCTCAGTCGAGCTCAGCGAGCAGCCAGCTGGCCAACGGGCGCGCCCCCAATCCGGAAGCCCCCCGCGGCGTGGCCTCGGGAGCTCCGGTTCCGGGTTCAGCGTCTCTTGGCATTCCTCTTGGGAGCCGACTTAGCCTTGACCCGCTTCGTCGGCTTCGCGGAACCCCTCTTGGTGGCCGCGCTCCGCGGCTTCCTCTTCGCCGCTTTCTCCTTCAGCGCGGCCTGCGCGGCCGCCAGGCGCGCAATCGGCACCCGGAAGGGGCTGCAGCTCACGTAGTTCAGCCCCAGCTCGTGGCAGAACTCGACACTCGACGGGTCACCGCCGTGCTCGCCGCAGATGCCGAGCTTGATCTTCGGCCGCACCGCCCGGCTCTTCTCGATGGCGATGCGCATGAGCGCCCCCACGCCACCGCGGTCGATCGACGCGAAGGGGTTGGTCGGGACGATCTCCATCTCCTGGTACTGCGGCAGGAAGTTCGCCGAGTCGTCGCGGCTCATGCCCAGGCAGGTCTGCGTCAGGTCGTTCGTCCCGAAGCTGAAGAACTCCGCGTGAGCCGCGATCTCGTCCGCCACCAGAGCGGCGCGCGGGATCTCGATCATCGTCCCCACTTGGTGGGCAATCCGCTTGCCCGTCTGGCGCTTGATCTCGTCGGCCACGCGGTTGACGATGTCGAGCTGCAGCGAGAGCTCCTTCGGGTATCCCACGAGGGGAATCATGATCTCGGGCCTGACCGGCGTGCCCTCGGCCATCACCTCGGCCGCCGCCTCGAAGATCGCCCGCACCTGCATCTCCGTGATCTCGGGGTACACGTTGCCCAGGCGGCACCCGCGGTGGCCCAGCATCGGATTCGCCTCGTGCAGCGCCTCCACCCGCCGCCGCACGGCGTCGGGCGTCGTGTTGAGCTTCGCCGCCGTCTCGCGGATCGCCTCGTCCTCGTGGGGCAGAAACTCGTGCAGCGGCGGATCGAGCGTCCGGATCGTCACCGGGTACCCTTTCATCGCGCGGAAGATGCCCGCGAAGTCCTCCCGCTGGTAGGGGAGCAGCTCCGCCAGCGCCGCCCGCCGCTGGTCGCCGTTCTCGGCGAGGATCATCTTGCGCACGCTGTAGATCCGGTCGCCCTCGAAGAACATGTGCTCCGTCCGGCACAGGCCGATGCCCACCGCGCCGAACGCGATGGCGTTCGCCGCCTGGTCGGGCTGGTCGGCGTTCGTCCGGATGTCGAGCCGGCGCAGCTTGTCGGCCCAGCGCATCAGCTGCGCGAAGTTCTGGTACGCCTCGCTGCTCTTCGGGTCGAGCGTGCGATTGACCAGCACCTGGACGACTTCGCTCGGGGCGGACTTGATCTTGCCGGCGTAGACTTCGCCGAGCGTCCCGTCGATCGAAATCGGGTCGCCCTGCCTGATCACGCGGCCGCCGGCCACCATCTCCTTCTTGCCGTAGTCGATGGCCAGATCGCCGCAGCCGCAGACACAGACCTTGCCCATCTGCCGCGCCACCAGAGCCGCGTGGCTCGAGACGCCGCCGCGCGCCGTCAGGATGCCCTCGGCCGCGATCATCCCGCGCAGGTCCTCCGGGCTCGTCTCGATCCGGATCAGGACGACCTTGTCGCCCCGGTGGGCCATCTCCACCGCCTCCTCGGCGTTGAAGACGGCCTTGCCCGACGCGGCCCCCGGGCCCGCCGCCAAGCCCTTCGCCAGCAGGCGGCCCTCCTTGATCGCCCGCCGCCGGTCCTCCGCGTCGAAGACCGGCGCCAAGACGTGCGTCAGCGAGTCGGCGGGGATGCGCCGCACCGCCTCCTCCGGCTTGATCAGCCCCTCGCGGACCATCTCGCAGGCGATGCGCACCGCCGCCAGCCCCGTCCGCTTGCCATTGCGCGTCTGCAGCATGAAGAGCCGGTTGTCCTCGACCGTGAACTCGAAGTCCTGCATGTCGCGGAAGTGGCTCTCGAGGCGCCGGCGCACGGCCTCGAGCTCGGCGTGTGCCTTCGGCATGTCGCGCTTGAGCTGCGCGATCGGGTGCGGCGTCCGGACGCCGGCCACCACGTCTTCGCCCTGCGCGTTGATCAGGTACTCGCCGTAGAACACCTTCTCACCCGTCGCGGGGTCGCGCGTGAAGGCCACGCCCGTCGCCGAGGTCTCGCCCATGTTGCCATACACCATCGCCTGCACGTTCACCGCCGTGCCCCACGAGTGCGGGATGCCGTACTTGCGCCGGTAGACCACCGCGCGGTCGTTGTTCCACGAGTTGAAAACCGCACCGATCGCGCCCCAGAGCTGGTCCTTCGGGTCCGCCGGAAACTCCCGGCCCGTCCGGTCCTTGATCAGCCGCTTGAAACGCTTGACCAGCTCCTTCAGACCCTCCACGTCGAGGTCGAGGTCGCTCTTCGCACCCCGCTCGCTCTTCAGGTGATCGATCACCTCCTCAAACGGCTCATGGTGCTCGCCGGCCCGCCGCTGCACGCCCATCACCACGTCGCCGTACATCTGCAGGAAGCGCCGGTAGCAGTCCCACGCGAACCGCGGATTGCCCGACTTCCGCGCCAGCGACCCGGTCGTCTCGTCGTTCAGCCCCAGGTTCAGAATCGTGTCCATCATCCCCGGCATCGAGTCCCGCGCCCCCGAGCGCACCGACACCAGCAGCGGGTTCTCCCGGCTGCCGAACTCCTTGCCCATCGCCTTCTCGATGAACGCAACGCCCTTGGCCACCTCCTTGTCCAGCCCCGCCGGGTACTTCCCGCCGTGGGACGAGTAATGGTTGCACACTTCCGTCGTGATCGTGAATCCCGCCGGTACCGGCAGCCCGATCCGGCTCATCTCGGCGAGGTTCGCGCCCTTGCCGCCCAGCAGCGCCCGGTCAGCGGCGCTCCCGTCGGCCTTGCCATTGCCAAACGTGTAGACAGACTTCCTCATCGTGAAACACTCCTCCTCAGGATCTGCTCTGCCGAGCCTTGAAAAACATGGGGTTGCGGACGAAGCGGGCGCACAGAGCGGTCGAAACGAGTCATGGGGTCGAAACCCAGCCCAAGAGACAACCGTCCAACCCTCTCATTGTCAATGGCAGATGGGGGCTTCCCTCCTTGAGGATGGGGTGGATTCTGAGGTAAACTGCCGGAATTCCTCCCTGATTCCCGGAGACTTCCGTTCAGTGCGCCTGTCACCGCTGCTCTTGCCCGCCTTCGCCGCCACAGCCCTCCCAGCGGCGCCGGTCGAACCGGTCAGCTTCACCGGCCCCGAGCTCCAATGCACCCTCACCGGCCCCCTCCTTGACGAGATCTCCGGCCTCACCTGCAGCCGCATCTGGCCCAACCACGGCTGGGTCCATCAGGACGACGAGGGCGACGCGCGCCTCTATCGCTTCGAGGCCTCCGGCCGCTGGCGCCAGACGGTCACCGTCTCCGCCGTGCCCGCCGAGGACTGGGAAGACATCGCCTCGGGACCGCTTCCCGACGGCACGCCCTGCGGCCTCTTCCTCGGAGATTTCGGCGATAACGAGGAGGAAGACCGCACCTTCGAGATCGTCATCCTCGACGAGCGAGACACCCAGCGCGGCAACGTGGTCGCACCCGTCGCCGTCATCACCGCCCGCCACCCTGACCGGCCGCGCAACTGCGAGGCGCTGGCCGTCTCCTGGGCCACGGGTGACATCTTCGTTCTGACCAAGGCCGGCGACGGCCGGTCTCGCCTCCTCCGGCTGCCCTCCGCGGAGTGGACACAGCGCCGCGGCGTGGTCGAGGCCGAAGATCTCGGGCGCATCGACCTCTCGGAGCTCGACACCGAGGACGGCCTCGACGACGCCTACCGTGTCACGGGGGCCGACCTCTCGCCCGACGGCCGCCTCATGGCCATCCGCACGCGGCACTTCGTCTACGTCTACACCCTCGAGGGCGAACCCACGGCCGAGGCCCTCCGGGAGCCGCCCGCCGCCGTGCTCTCGACGGCATCCGAGCCGCAGGGCGAGGCGGTCGCCTTCAGCCCCGGCGGCGCCGTGATCCTCACGGCGTCCGAGCAGAGCGCGCAGGTGCTTCGGTTCTCCCGGAGACCGTGATCACAGTCCCATCATCGGCATCGCCGTCGCCCAGGAGAGGAACGGCGCCGGCCAGAGACCGACGGCGAGCGTTCCCGCCAGCGTCAGCGCCACGGCCAGCCGCAGCGCCGGAGCCCCGGGGACCGGCTCGGCGCTCCCCGCCGGCTCGAGGTACATCGCCCGCACGATGCGGAAGTAGTAGAAGGCCGCGACGACGCTGTTGACGGCCGCAATCAGCGCGAGCGCGTAGAACTGCGCCTCGATGACCGCGGCGAAGAGGACGAACTTGCCCACGAACCCCGCCATCGGCGGGATGCCCGTCAGCGAGAGCAGGAAGACCGTCAGCGCCGCGGCCGCGCCCGGCGAGCGCTTCGCCAGGCCCCCGAACTCGTCCATCTCGTCGGACCCGAGCGCGTTCGAGACGGCGATCACCACCGCGAACGCCCCGAGGTTCATGAAGAGGTACGCGAGGAGATAGATCAGGGCTCCCTGCATCCCCAGAGGCGTCTCGCGCATGACGGCGAGGCCCATGAGGACGTAGCCCGCCTGCGCGATCGACGAGTACGCCAGCAGCCGCTTCACGCTCGTCTGGAGCAGCGCGAGCACATTGCCGACCGTCATCGTCAGCGCGGCGATCAGCCACAACGCCGCGTCGATCGAGCCGGGCAAGTTGCCCAGCAGGGTTCCCGGGCCGGCGAGCGAGTCGGGCCCGAGCACGTAGGTCCAGTACTTCCCGTCCGGAAAGCCGTGGCCGGTGGTCATGTGGAGGTACTTGCCGTCCCGCGAAATGGCGAGCCCGTG
>JABWBI010000168.1 GCA_013360565.1 Candidatus Sumerlaeia bacterium
AAGACGGCGCCGGCGGTGGAGGCCGCTGCGGTGCCGCCGCCCGCCGGGAGCGAGGCTGCCCCGGACACGGTGGCGCTGATCGAGGGTCTCCTGCAGGAGGGGCGGGACGCGTACGCCCAGGGGGACGTGATCACGGCGGTGGAGCGCTGGAACCGGGTGATCGAGCTCGATCCGAACAACGACTACGCGCTGACCTATCTGCAGAACACCGAGGCCGAGCACCGCGGGGCGCTGGCGCTGGCGCAGAGCGAGTCGGAGTCGGCGAGCCGCCAGGCGGCGATGGATGAGCGGCTGTCGACGCCGATCTCGATCACGACACCGCCCGAGGGGACGGCGCTGCAGGTGTTCCTGGAGAACATCTCGGTGTTCACGGACCTGAACTTCGTGATCGCCGACGGCGTGCAGGCGACGGTCACGGGCTCGTTCGTCGAGCAGCCTCTGCGGACCGTGCTGGAGTCGGTGATCACGACGAACGGCCTGCTGTGGAGCGTCGAGGACAACATCATCACCGTGCGGCCGAACCTGCAGACGCGGGTCTTCCAGCTGGCGGCGCAGGACGCGCAGGCCCTGAGGATTTTTCAGGAGTCGGGGATGCTCGACCAGATGCTCTATCCGCCCGACGGCGTCAGCCGCGTGCGGGGCGAGGCGTACGAGCTCGACGACGTGACGGGGACATTCATCATCACGGGGAGCGCGATTCAGATGGACCGCGTCGACTCGCTGGTGGCGGACCTGGGGAACGTCAGCCCGACGGTGATCGAGACACGGATCTTCCGCGTGCGGCCGCAGGAGGGTGAGCGGCTGCGGACGCTGGTGGAGGCGATCCTCGAGGCCGAGCGGACGCCGCAGACCGAGGCCTTCGACCGGCGGATCATCCTGCAGGGCGAGAATCTGATCGTGCGCGCGACGGACTCGGAGATCCGGCGTGTGGAGGCCATCCTGGCGGACTACGGCGGCGAGGGCGAGGGCATGGGCGAGCGCGGCCTGGACGTCGCGACGTTCTCGCTGATCCCGCGGCGCGTGCTGCAGCAGAACGAGGAGGTGGCGCGCGACCTGGCGACGTCGATCGTGGAGACGGTGACCACGCTGCTCTACAGCCAGATCGGCGTCGACGCGGCGCGCCGGCAGGGCCGGCGGCTGTGGTTCGACGAGTTCACGCTGCAGCTGACGATCACGGACACGCCCGACAACATCGACCGGGTGACGCGGTACATCTCGTCGATCCCGGTGCTCGAGCCGCGGCGCATCACGCGGATCGTGAACCTCAATCACCAGGTGGCGTCGACGCTGGCGGGCAAGCTCGAGGATTTCCTCGACATCGAGATCCGCGGCGGCGAGGGCGGCGGCAGCACCCAGCAGGCGGGCGGGAATGTGATCGTCCGGACGCTCCGGGCGGACGACGAGTTCACCTTCCGCGACATCCGGATCACGCTGGTCAACGTGGTCGAGAACGACGTCAACAACGACCGCGACGAGACGGTGACGCTGCTGATCGACACGCTCACGTCGAGCGAGGAGCGCGACATCGAGGAGCTCCGCTCGGAGATCGTCGACGACTACCGCATCCGGATCGTCGACGCACGGGCGAGCGGGTCGGGATCGGGCAACTCGGGCCGGGCGGAGATCGAGATCACCTATCTCGGGCAGGGCCAGGGGACCGGCGGCGGCAATGTGTTCCAGGCGATCCCGGCGACCGAGGGCCTGGCGACGGGCCAGGGCGCCGCAGGGGGCCAGCAGCAGCAGGAGAACATCGAGCAGCAGATCGAGGATGAGCGGATCCCGGTCGTGCAGGCGGATGACGACACGAACTCGCTGCTGATCTCGGTGGTCAACCCGGGCGATCTGGCGCTGATCGAGGAGGCGATCGAGCTGCTCGACACGCCGATTCTCCAGGCGTCGATCGAGACGAAGTTCGTCGAGGTCAACGAGTCCCGGGCGCGCGAGCTCAAGAGCCAGATGTCGCTGTCGGGCATCGGGCAGGAGGGGATCAACTTCTCCGACTCGTTCTTCGCGGCGCGGTACGCGCAGGACACCGATGAGTTCCGCAACGTCTTCGAGTCGGCGCCGGAGAGCCCGATCAACTCGAACCTGCCGAAGGGGACGACGGTGCTGACGCTGATCACGGGCGGCCGGTCGCCGCTGACGTGGGAGCTGGCGTTTCTGGAGGCCGAGGGCGTGATCAACACGGTCAACGGCCCCTTCATCACGGCGCAGAACAATCAGGGTGCGCAGTTCACCATCACCCAGCAGTTCCAGCGCATGTCGCCTCTGGCGGGCGGCGGCACCGGGACGACGGGGGGAACGGACAACCAGGGCGGCGGGACGACGACGGTGTCGGGCTTCACCGGGAGCGGTTCGCTCGTGGCGAACATCGAGATGGTGGACATGGATGTGACACCGACGATCAGCCAGTCGGGCTACATCACACTCGACCTGGACGTGACGATCTCGAACTTCAGCAACCAGCTGGGGCAGGCGATCTTCCGGGGCGGCTTGGTCCCGGGGGTCATCGGCGGCACGGGGCCGGGCGCGCCGTTCGGGGCGCCGACGGCCATCGCGAACTACTACGGCGTGTACTCGAACAACCTGAAGGAACTGCAGACGACGGCGCGCGTGCGTGACGGCGGGACGATCGTTCTCGGCGGCTGGACGCTCGAGCGCGTGACGGAGACCTCATCGGGCATCCCGGTCCTGCGCAATCTTCCGTACGTCGGCCAGGTGTTCTTCTCGCGCAATCAGGACTTCCTGGAGCGGCTGACGCTGCTGATCTTCCTGACGGCCCGGATCGTGCCCGTGGAGTGACGGGGTCCCCCTGGCCACACGGCTTCAGGGCCCCTGGGCTTCCCCCCGGGGGCCGCTTTCTTGGAGGTTTTGGCTTGACGGTGAGCCGCGTGTGCCATTGACTGAGTCCTGAGCACCGAGGCAGATGGCCTCTGCGGGTCCCCGGCAAGGGACGCCGCCGCTGGCTCTCCCGGCTCTCTCTTCGCGTTCTCCCTGCAACGCCTTTCCCAAGGTCCGGACGCCCTGTGACGATGGAGCGCCTGGGCAGAGTGCCGAAGACCTCGGTGTGCGTCTGCGGCGTCGTTTTGTCCCCCAGACCGACCGCAACCGGACTGTGTCCAAGTGCGCCCGGTGCCATGAGCCCTCCGACCCTTCATCTGATCGATGGCCACAGCCAAGTCTTCCGCGCGTATCATGCGATCCGCGATGGGTTGTCGACGTCCACGGGGATCCCGACGAACGCGACGTTCGGGTTCCTCAACACACTGCGGACGCTGATCGCCGAGGAGCGGCCGTCTCACCTGATCGTGACGTTCGACGCGGGGCACGCTGCGCGGAGTGAGATGTACGAGGCCTACAAGTCGAACCGGGCGGAGACCCCGCCGGACTTGGCCGAGCAGCTGCCGTGGATCGAGCGTGTCCTGGAGGCGCTGGGAGTCCGCACCGTGCGGATCGAGGGGCAGGAGGCTGACGACGTGATCGCGACGCTGACGCGGCAGGCGCGCGCGCGCGGCTTCGAGGTCAAGATCCTCTCGAACGACAAGGACCTGTTCCAGCTCGTGGGCGAGGGGGTCACGGTCATGCGGACGCAGCCGCGCGGCCCGACGCTCCGGTGTGACGCGGGGGCGGTGCAGGAGAAGATGGGAGTGCCTCCGGAGCGGATCACCGACCTGCTGGGACTGATGGGCGACAGCGTCGACTGCATCCCGGGGGTGCCGGGGGTGGGCGAGAAGACGGCGGCAAAGCTGATCGCCGAGCACGGCGACCTCGAGGCGGTGCTGGCCTCGGCGGCGGCGATCAAGCAGCCGAAGCTGCGAGAGAACTTGCAGGCGCACGCCGAGACGGCGCGGCTGTCGAAGCGGCTGGCGACGCTCGACGACGCGGTGCCGGGCGTTGCGTTCGACCCCGAGACCTGTGCGTGGTCCCTGCGGCCGAATCCGCGGCTGACGGCGCTGCTGCGGGAGCTCGAGTTCGGGGGCCTGCTGGAGGCGTGGGGGGGGACGGCCGTCCCCGCGGAGACCATGACGGAGACGCTCGGCACGGCGGCGGCTCTGCGCGCCTTTGCCGAGAAAGCCCGCCGGGCTCCGCTGCTCGCGCTCGACACGGAGACCGACGATCTGGACCCCGTCGGGTCCCCGCCGGTGGGCATTTCGATGAGCATTGAGCCGGGCCAGGCGGTGTACATCCCCATCGGCCACCGGCAGATGGGAGAGCGGGTGGACGGGCAGGTGACACTCGACGAGGTGCGCGAGATCCTCGGTCCTGTGCTGGCGGATGAGCGCGTCCCGAAGGCGGGTCAGAATCTCAAGTTCGACCTGAAAGTGCTCCAGGCCGCGGGCCTCGCTCTGCGGGGGATTGTCTTTGACACGCTCATTGCCTCGCACTGCCTGAATCCGGACCGGCGCGGGCACGGCCTCAAAGAGCTGAGCCTCGAGCGTCTGGGGGTGTCGCAGACGCCGATCAGCGATCTGATCGGGACGGGGAAAAATCAGATCACGATGTCGGAGGTGGACGTGGCGACAGCGGCGCGCTACGCGGGGCAGGACGCGGACATGACGCTGCGGCTGGCGCTCCAGATGCGCGAGGAGATGGAGGAGCAGGGGCTGGCCGATCTCTTCTCGAACCTGGAGATGCCGCTGATCGAGGTGCTGGCGGCGATGGAGGTGGCCGGCGTGGCGATCGACGCGGCGCAGTTCGAGGCGCTGCGAGCGGAGATCACGGCGCGGCTGGCCGAGCTGACGCACGAGATCCACCAGATCGCGGGACGGCCGTTCAACATCGCGTCGACCCCTCAGCTGCGCGAGGTGCTCTTCGAGGAGCTGAGGCTGCCGGTGATCAAGAAGACGAAGACGGGGGCCTCGACGGACGTGGAGGTGCTCGAGGCGCTGGCGCCCGAGCACCCGCTGCCGGCGAAGATCCTGGAACACCGCTCGCTGGAGAAGCTGCTCGGGACCTACGTCGACGCCCTGCCGCGGCTCATTCACCCGCGGACCAAGCGGCTGCACACGACCTTCCACCAGATGGGCGCGGCGACGGGGCGGCTGTCGTCGAGCGACCCGAACCTGCAGAACATCCCCGTGCGGTCGGAGATGGGGCGGCGGCTGCGGGCGGGGTTCGTGCCCCGGTCGCCGGGCTGGGTGCTGATGGCGGCGGACTACTCTCAGATCGAGCTGCGGATCGCGGCGCACCTGTCGGGCGACGAGGCGATGTGCGAGGCGTTCACGCGGGGCGAGGACATCCACCGGGCGACGGCGGCGCGGGTGGCGGGGATCGCGCCGGAGGCGGTGACGCCCGAGCAGCGCGAGGCGGCCAAGCGGGTGACCTTTGGCATCCTGTACGGGATCTCGGCGCACCGGCTGGCGATGGACCTGAAGATCTCGCGGCCGGAGGGACAGGCGCTGATCGACCAGTGCTTCGCCAGCTTCCCCGGCGTCAAGGCGTGGATCGACCAGACCCTGGCCGAGGCACGCGAGCGCGGGTACGTGACGACGCTGCTGGGCCGGCGGCGGTTCGTGCCGGATATCCAGTCGCGCAACTTCAGCCTGCGGGCGGCGGCGGAGCGGGTGGCGGTCAACACGCCGGTGCAGGGCTCGGCGGCGGACCTGATCAAGGTGGCGATGCTGCGGCTGTCGCAGCGGCTGCGGCGCGAGGGGCTGCGGGCGGTGATGTGCGTGCAGGTTCACGACGAGCTGATCTTCGACCTCCCCGGAGAGGAGGTCGAGCGGCTGCGCCCGATCGTCGTCGAGACGATGGCGGGCGCGCTTCCGCTCCGCGTGCCCGTCGTGGTCGACGTGTCCGTCGGCCGGTCGTGGGCGGAGTGCTGAGGCGGCCGCCGCACGAGAGAGCTTCGCGCCCCGGGCGCGCTCACCAACCCAGGAGACAGGCAGGACCCATGGCAGTCATCGGACTCACCGGCACCGTCGGCAGCGGCAAGAGCACCGTCGCGGAGATGTTCGCCAAGCGCGGCGCGGCGGTCATCGACGCGGACGAGATCGCGAGGAAGCTCCAGGCACGGGGCAAACCCGTGTACAAGAAGATCCTCGAGGCGTTCGGCAAGGAGCACCCGGAGATCGCCGGGGCCGACGGCGAGCTCGACCGGGCGGCGCTGGCGAAGGTGGTGTTCAAGTCGGACAAGAAGCTCAAGCAGCTCAACGACATCGTGCACCCGGCGGTGCGGCAGGAGGAGCTCAAGCTTCTGGAGAAGCACCGGGCGGAGGAGCTCGTGGTGCTGTGTGTGCCGCTGCTGTTCGAGAACAAGATGGAGAACCTGGTCGACTACATCGTCGTGGTGACGATCGGCGAGGAGTCCCGGCTGGAGCGGCTGAAGGCACAGCGCGGCTGGGGCAAGCGCGAGATCGCGGCCCGGCTGAAGGCGCAGTGGCCCGAGGACGAGAAGATCAACCTGGCCGACTTCGTCATCGACAATGACGGGTCGCTCTCGGACACGGAGAAGATGGTGGACGAGGTCATCGGCCAGATCCGCGAGTCGGAGAAGAAGCGCCGCGAGGAGGAGGAGGCGAAGGCCAAGCGGGCCGCCGCCCGGCCGCAGCGGCCGGAGCCGGAGAAGCGGCGCCCGCCGGCGCCGTCATCGGCGCTGGCGAGCGATGACATCTTCGATCAGG
>JABWBI010000169.1 GCA_013360565.1 Candidatus Sumerlaeia bacterium
CCAGCCGCCGCCAAGGCTCGTCGATTCGTCCTGATAAGCAGCGACTTGCGGGTCAGCGCGATTGCCCAGTGCGTCCCACGGTTGGCCGTTGGGCTTCCGGTCCGCAATCTGTCCATTCATGTAGGTCACCCGGTACTTACCCGGGACCAGCTTGGCCTTGGACCACGAAATCGGCTCCGTCGACAGTTCCGCCATCGGCAAGAACTCGACGATCCCGAAAAACTCGTCGAGCACGTACGAGGTGACGGCCGAAGAACCGATGCCCGCGCCGGTGAGCTGCACGATTCACCCGTGGATGAAGGGCTATCTGCACGTCCGCGGGAACAATTACTTCGCCGTGACGGACGAGAACGGCAATTTCAAGATCGAGAACCTTCCGACCGGCGACAAGCTGACGATTCAGGTCTGGCACGAAGCCGGCTCGCGCGGCGACAAGGGCGGGGCGATCAACGGACTGACGATCGGCGGCGGCGCGGCCACGGCGATCAAGGGCGGATTCACGATCACGCTCGACAAGGACAACCCGCCCGCGGAACTCGATATCGCGGTGCCACCAGCGTCGCTGCCGGGCGCCTAACGATCGCGATACCCCGCGGCGAGAAAAAGACACGAAAGTTCGACACTACGGCCCAACAGTTCGATATGAAACGTACACTTTCCAAAGCGCGACCATCGGTCCTGGCGCTCGTGACGCTCGCGTTCCATCAGATGGGCCGTCCGGAGATCGCGGCGGAGCTCGCGGCGATCCTCGCGCAGAGCTTCACGCCGCAGGATGACCCGATCATCATCTGCTGGGAGATGCGCGAGCCGGTGATCGGGGGCTCGCAGGACAACCTCGAGGCCACGGCCCTCGCCGTGCTGGCGCTGGAAACCGTCGAGGGCCTGACGGCTCAGGTCGAAGGCGGCGCGCGGTTCCTGATGGACCGGCTGCCCCAGCCCGGTGTCTTCAGCGACCGGGCGGCCGCGGCGACGGCAATGGCGCTGGGGCGCTATCACGCGCAGACACAACCGGCAGCGGCTCGCCTGGAGATCGACGTGCTCCTCGACGGGCGCGTCATCGACACGGTGCAGTGGCTCGGCGCGCCGGAAGCGGTGAGCATCGCGCTCGGCGAGGGGGAATTCGACCCGGCCGCCGTGCGGCTGGACTTCCGCCCGCGGGGCGAGGGCTCCTTCGCGTACCGCGCGGTGATCTCGGCGTTCGAGCCGGGTGTGGTCGCGTCGGATCAGGGCGGCCAGGGGGTGTGGCTCAACCGCGAGTACATCCAACCCGAGCGGCGCCACGGGGGCCGCACTGTCCCGCGGGGCGCGTCGGTCGTGGTGGATGCGCGCAATGTGCCCTCGAATCCGGCCACGGCGGTGGAGCGCGGCGGCGAGGTGATCGTCAATGTCCACTTCTGGAGACACGCCGACGTGATGGCCAATGCCCACCTCGTCGTGGAGGAGCCGTTGCCCGCGGGCACACAGCTGGTCGACGGGAGCCTCAGTGGCAACTTCGTCCACTCCGAGACGCTGCCGGGTCTGCTGCGTCTGCACTGGCCGCTGGACAGTGGCTGGAGCGGCAGTTTCAGCTACCGCCTCCGGGGCGTGGTGCCCGGGCAATTCCGGGTGCTGCCGACGGCCGTCCGCAATGTCTACAACCCTGATCAGACCGTGCGGGCCCAGCCCGCGGCGCTCGCCACGTTGAGGGACGGGCAGCCGAACCCGGATCCGTACACGCTGACACCGGACGAGCTGTACCACCTCGGGCTGTGGCAGGCCGAGGCCGGCGACCACGCGGCGGCGCTGGGGCATCTGACGGAGCTGTTCGACCGCTGGCGACTGAACCAGACTGCCGACCGCGCCGTGACGAGCCAGCTCCTGGCGAGCGCCCTGGAGACCGGCGACGCCGCGACGGCGATCCGCTTCTTCGAGGTGATCCGGGAGCGGCACGCCGACATCGTGCTGACGTGGGATCAGACGCTCCAGGTGGCGCAGGCCTACGCCGCGCGCGAGGAGCATGAGCAGGCCTGGCAGGTGCTGCGCGGCGCCGCCGAGGCGTCGTTCCTGCGCGACGCGCAGGTCGCCGGCGTCCTCGAGGCGCAGGGCGCACACCGCGCGTCGATCGCCCACATGGACTCGCTGATCGCGACGTATCCGGACCTCGAGACGGTCCAGTCCGCGCTCTTCGCGCTGGCGGGCGCCATCGAGCTCAAGGCGAACGACGCGGCGCTGCGGGAGACGCTGGCCGAGGACGGGCTGACCGAGGCGGAGCTGCACGAGATGTCGCTGCGGCGGCTCGAGCAGTTTTTGGCGGACCACCCGGAGAACCCTCGGGCACCGGACGCCACGCTGAGTCTGGCGACGCTGTGGGTGCAGCTCGAGCGGCGGGCGCCGGCGATCGAGCTGTGCCAGGCGCTGCGCCGGCGCTATCCGGAGAGCCCACTGGTGGACGATGCGCTGTACCTGGAGGCGTACGCACGCTTCCAGGAGGGGCAGGACGACGAGGCCGCGGCGCTGTGCGAGCAGATCGCGGCGGGCGACTTCCCGACGCCCGAGGGACCGCGCGCTCCGTCGGAGAACACACCGCAGGCGCAGTACATCCTGGCGCAGATCCGGCACGCGCAGGGAGACGCCGCCGGCGCAGTCGCGGCCTACCGCGTGATCGAGCAGCGCTTCCCCGACGCGGCGGAGGCGATCGCGCACTTCACGCGCCGGGCGCTGAGCCTGCCGGAGGTGACGACGCACGCGACGGAGGGGGCGCCGGCCGTGACGCTGACGACGTGCAACCTCGACGAGGTGCACCTGCGCGTCTTCCGCGTCGACCTGCTGACGCTCGTGCTGCTGCGGCGCAACCTCGACCAGATCGTCGATGTGGACCTCGCCGGCATCCGGCCGACGTTCGACCAGGCGGTGAACATCGGCGGGGCGGACGACTTCCGCGCGCATGAGACCGATGTGGACCTCGGGCTCGAGGAGCCGGGGGCCTACCTCGTCGTCGCGGCGGCGGACAACGAGATGGCCTCGGGCCTGGTGCTCCTGAGCGACCTCGACCTCGAGGTGCAAGAGGATCCGGCCAGTGGCCGCGTGCGCGTCAACCTGCTCGGCGGCGACGGCCAGCCCCTGGCGGACGCGGACGTGCGCGTGATCGGCACGGGCAACGCCACCTTCGAGTCGGGCCGCACGGACCGCCGCGGCATCTTCATCGCGGACCAGATCAGCGGAGCGGCGACGGTGCTGGTGCGGTCGGGTGAGCAGTTCGCCTTTCACCGCGGCGAGACGGCGCTCGGTGGGGCGGCGTGGCCGCAGACTCCGTCGCCCGTGGCCGTGGAGGCAGACGCCGATGTCCTCCTCGGCCGCGCCCTCGGGAACAACATGGGCACGCTGAGGAGCCAGCAGTCGATGCTCCACGACATCACGGTCAACACGCAGCGCGGCGTCGACGTCTACCGCGTGAGGCAGTGACGGTGATCGTCTCGCTGGTCACCTCGGAGCTCGACAACCGCACGTATCTGGTCATCGACGGAGAGACGCGCCGCGCTCTCCTCGTGGACCCGAGCTTCGACACCGCGCCGGTGGCGGACGCCGCCCGGGAGCAGGGCGTCACACCCGAGGCCATTGTCCTCACCCATGGCCACATCGATCACATCGCGGGCATCCCGCAGCTCCCGTGGCGGGATCTGCCGGTCTGGATTCACGCGGCGGACGCCCCCATGCTGAGCGAGGGGATGCTGAACGGCGCGTTTCTCTTCGGGCTGACGTGGGAGCCGATCCGCCCGCAGCGGCTCTTGGCCGAAGGGGACGTGCTCTCCCTCGGCAGGACGCGCCTTGAGGTGATCCACACCCCGGGGCACAGCCCGGGAAGCGTCACTCTCGCGGTGCCGGGTGGGGACTCACTCATCGTGGGTGACCTGCTTTTCCACGGGAGCGTGGGCCGGACCGACTTGCCCGGAGGCGACCAGGCGACGCTGATCCGCAGTCTGAGGCGGATCACCGGGCGCTTCACCGACGCCGCCGTTCTCCCGGGCCACGGCGAGGCGACGACGCTCGTGGCCGAGCGGCGATTCAATCCTTTTCTCACGTCGTGGTTGAAGATGTGAGCCCCGTCGGCCACTGGTGTCGGTGTGGCCGGCAAGCTCATCGTCATCGACGCGAGAACGGTCCGCCCGGGCATGACCGGCGTGGGGCGGCGGACGGCCCACATCCTCCGCGCGCTGCTGCACGGCCACAGTGGCTTCCGGTTCGCTCTCATCACGGCCGACCGGCAATCGCTCGAACCGTGGCTGGGGAGCGGTCCGCCTCCGCCTCTCCTCTGGGAGGCCCCGGCGCGCGAGCGCCACCTCGCCAGCGAGTGGTGGATGGCGACCAGGCTGCCGCGACTTCTCCGGGAGCATGGGGCCGTGCTCTTCGATGGCCCGGCGTTCGAGTTGCCCCGGCGGCGCCTGAGTGTGCCGTGCGTTGTCACGATCCACGACCTTGCGCACCGGCTGAGACCGGCGACGCAGCCCTGGCGCTTCCGGCGCTGGCTCGAGGCGGCCACGGCGCACAGTGTGCGAACGGCGGCGCGTGTTGTCGTGCCCTCGGCCTCCGTGCGCCGGGAGATCGCGACGGTTTGGCCGGACGCCGCGGCGAAGATCGTGGAGATCCCCGGTGGCGTCGATGCGGCCTGGCGGCCCGCCACACCGGAGCAGCGCTCGGACACGCGGCGGCGCGAGGGCATCGAACGCGGCTTCCTCATCCATGTCGGCACCTTCGAGCCGCGCAAAAACCACCGCTTCGTGCTGGAGGTGTTCACCGCCCTGCAGGCCGAGTGTGACGACCCGCCGGACCTCGTCCTCGCGGGCGGCGCCGGGCCGGCGCTCACTCGCGTGATGCGCTGGATCGAGCAGTCACCCTTTCGCGAGCGCATCCGCGTTCTCACCCATCTGGACGATGCGCGGCTCCGCGCACTCCTCGCGGCCGCGGACGCGCTGGTGTTTCCGAGCCTCGCCGAGGGCTATGGCCTGCCCGTGCTCGAAGCAGCCGCCTGCGGCGTCCCCGCGGTCGCCTCGGCGATTCCAGGCCATGAGCAGTTCGCCGGGCAGGCCGCCGAGCTCCTGCCCCTGGGAGACGTGCGTCCGTGGGTCGACGCGCTGCTGCACCTGCGCCGGCCAGAGCAGAGAGAGAGGCGCGCCGCTCAGGCGGTCTCCTTTGCATCGCAGTACACGTGGGACCGCGTCGCGCAGCGCGTGCTGCACCTCCACCGCGAGATCGCCGGCGGATAACGCTCGCGGCGCGCGGGCGCACGTGGCAGAAGGGACGGATCATGAGCGAGAAGGACCGATCGGACTGGGCGGGCGAGAGGCTCGTCGCGAGCAACCGCAAGGCGCGGCACCTCTACGAGATCCTGGAGTCGCACGAGGCGGGACTTGTGCTGGTGGGGACGGAGGTCAAGAGCCTGCGCGAGGGCGGGGCGAGCATCGCGGAGGCGTTCGCGATGCCCCGGGGAGACGAACTCTGGCTGCTCAACTTCCGCATCAGCCCCTACGAGCGCGGCAACCGGTTCAACCATCTGCCGGACCGGCCTCGGAAGCTGCTGCTGCACCGGCGGGAGATCGCGCGGCTCACGGGGATGGTGACCCAGAAGGGGCTGACGCTGGTTCCGCTGCGGCTGTACTTCAAGAACCGGCGGGCGAAGGTGGAAATCGGCGTCTGCCGGGGCAAGAAGGCGCACGACAAGCGCCACGCGATCAAAGAACGGGACCTGCGGCGCTCGCAGGACCGCGAGTACCGGGTGCGCTGATCAGGCGCGGGCGAGGCGGCGGCAGATCGGCAGCCGCTCGAAGGGGCACGGGGGACACGCCGCGTTGGGATAGACCGGGTGCAGGCGTCCGCGCTCTCGCTTGAAGCGGCGCACAAGCGCATCGATCTCGCCCAGTGCCTGTGCGGCGTCGGCCTCGCGGAGGGCGACGACGACCTCGCGGCCCTCTGCCGGATACACGAGACGCGCGGACCACACGCCCTGCTCCGGTGCCCGGGCGCGAAGCGCGAGGAGATAGCAGAGCATCTGCAACCGGTGGCGCGCACGGATCGACTCGTCGTCCTCCGCAGGTGTGCCGGTCTTGAAGTCGATCACCTCCCAGGAGGCGCCCTCGCGCAGGAGGAGATCGACGCGACCCCTCAGGAGGCCCGAGGGCAGCACCACGACGATGTCGTGCTCGACGAGACGCTCGGCGGCCGCGGCGATCCGCGCGAACACCGGCATCGCCTCGAACATTGGCCAGAGCGCCTCAACCCGGGCCCGCGCCTCGGCATCCGCGCCGATGGCCCACGCGGTGGGTGACGGCCCGAAGTGGCACTCGACGCGGCGGTGGAATAAGTCCCCCACGACCGCGGGATCGACCGGCGCGACGTGCGGGACCTCGACGTGGCGGAACCACGCGGCCTGGGGCCGGCCCGCCTCGCGCTCGAGAAAGTGCCAGTTCGGGCAGCGCGCGAAGACTTCGAGGGCGGTGATGGCGACGAAGCGGTCCTCATCGATGTCAACGCGCAGCGGTTGCAGCAGAGCGGGATCGAGCGCGCCGGGCTGGGGCAGAGCGGGCGGCGCATCCTCCGCGCTCCCGGCGCTGGTCATCGCCTGGCACCGCTCGGGTGTCAGCAC
>JABWBI010000170.1 GCA_013360565.1 Candidatus Sumerlaeia bacterium
TCTCCGGCTCAGGCGGCGCAGGCGCAGGCCCATCTGGACCGCCCGGGATCCGCGCAGCGTGTCCAGCTCGTGCCGCGTCGTGCTGAGCCGCTCGTGGAGCCGGTGCATCGTCCGGTCGCGCTCGGCCAGCTCGCCGCGCAGGTTGATCTCGCGCTGCAGCGCGAAGGCCTTCTGGACAAAGCGTGAGAACTCCTCCGCCGTCACGAGCCTGTTGAGCAGCAGGTAGCCGTCGTCGGCGATGGCGAAGTTCTCGCCGTCGTTGATCTGGCGGTGCCAGTCGAACGTGGCGTTGTCGATCGTGCCGTTCTCGGTGTACTCCCGGTGGACGCCCGAGCCCGGCGGTGCCTGGAGGGGACCGATCGAGAGGCGTTCGATCTTGTCCATGTTGCGCCGGATGAACTGGTACGTCTCCTCCATGTCCTCGAGGGTCTCCACCGGCGCCCCGAAGATGAAGTTTCCGCCGGTCGACAGGCCGTACTCGGCCAGCTTGTCGAGCGCCCGCTGGTTCTTCTCGGGCGTGCAGCCGTGTTTCTTGTAGTAGTCCATCACCTTCTGGCTGTGCGTCTCGATGCCCAGATCCACGCGGTGAAACGACGTGTCGCGCATCAGCGTGCAGAGCTCGTCGTCGATCAGGTTCACCCGCGCGTAGGTGCGGAACCGCACCCGCCGGTGGATTCCCCTCGCGCGCAGGATGTCGCAGATCTCACGGAACCGCTTGCGGTGGCCCACGAAGAGGTCGTCGAAGAAGTAGATCCACTCCGGCCGGTGGCGCTCGAGGATCCACTCCACCTCGCTCACCGTGTACTCGGGCGAGAAGTAGCGGACCTTGGCCCAGCTCGTCGCGGTGCAGAAGTGGCAGATGTACGGGCAGCCGCGCGACGACATCAGGTGCGTCTCGTGCTCGCGCGGCGTCGCCCACTGATCGCCCAGCAGCTCACGGTCGGGG
Source organism: Candidatus Sumerlaeia bacterium (assembly GCA_013360565.1). Lineage (GTDB taxonomy): Bacteria > Sumerlaeota > Sumerlaeia > JABWBI01 > JABWBI01 > JABWBI01. The sequence goes on from JABWBI010000170.1 coordinate 947, forward strand.
AACGGCAGCCGGTCCAGGGGGTCGATGTAGGGCCGCGGCGCCGTCTTCTCGATGGCGCCCGCACCGTTGCGGAAGGAGATGCCCTTCACCTCACGCAGGTGGCTCGCCGAGCGCCCATGCCGGCGGAGCACCTCCACCAGCTCGAGCGCGGTGTCCTCGCCCTCGCCCAGGCAGCCGATGTCCATCACCTCCGGCAGCGCCTCGGGCAGCGCGGTGATGTGCATGCCTCCGGCAACGACGGGGATGTCCCGCCGTGCCTTGATCGCCGCCGCGTACTCCACACTCTCCGGCCAGTTCTCCGACGCGGAGCTGATGAAGACGCAGTCCGGGTCGAGGGTCACGATCTCGCTCACGTCCCGGTGAAACGACAGATCCACCCCCCGCAGGTCGCGCTTGAGCACCGACGCGATGTACCCCAGCCCCAGCGGCGGCATCGAGACCTGATAAGGCACTCGCGGATTACACGCGCGGATGAGAGCGATCTTGTAGGCCATGGGAGAGTGGCACCCCGTCCCTCATTCAGAGGGCTCCCGAGTGTAGGCACACCTCCCCGTCCGCGTCAAAGGCCTTTGCACCGGCTCACAGCCACCGCACCTTTCCCTCCAGCGGCTCCCGCTTGCTCTGGGGGGTGTCCGCCGCTGTCCCGAGGCAGATGGCGCCGACCAGGACGACGTTGTCGCCGAAACCATAGAACGCCTTGGCCGGGGGCGAGGTCAGGAGGGCCCCGGTGCTCCAGAAGCTCGCCAGGCCGCGCGCCGTCGCTCCCAGCAGAATGTTCTGGCACGCCGCCGCGCAGGCGTCCCGGTCCTCGGCGTGGATCTTGGGGTCCGGGTCGACCTGACAGCCCACGATGATCACCGCTCCCAGCTTCGGCAGCATCTTCTCCAGCTTCTCCCGGATGGCCTCGGCCGCACCGGGCTTCGTCCCCGCATAGGCGGCCAAGTTTTGCCGCACGTGCTCGCCGTAGCGCGCCAGCGCCTCGGCCGGCATCACGGCGAATCGCCAGGGGTTGGTGAGGCGGTGATTCGGCGCCCACCGGGCCAGCTCCAGCAGGTCCTCCAGCACCACGCGCGGCACGGGCTCACCCGTCCAGTGCTTGTGGGTGCGGCGGCTCAGAATCGCTTCACGGACGTCCATGCGGCGTCACCACTCCCGGGTTCAGAGTGGCGACAGAGATGCGGAGCCCCCTGCTCCATTGCCAAGCAGAATCTCGACGACGGCCTCCAGGTCCGCGGCGTCGACGGTCCCACTGTCGTCCATGTCCGCATTCCCGAAAGCCGGCGGATAGGTGATCGGGTCGCCGTGGAGGTGATTCACGATCCGCGCCACGTCCGTGATGTCGACGACCGAGTCGCCATTGGCGCTGCCCGGCACGTCGAGGCCCGGCCCTGTCGACAGCACGAACACTTCGCCGAAGGCGGGGTACGCGACGATCGCATTGCCCAGCGGATCGGCCGCGATGCTCAGCCGCCGCGCCACGTTGGAGATCGGCGCGAGCACCTGGAGCCCCGCGCCGAACGATCCGGTGCCGAGCTCGTCCCACGCCTCGCCGTCCCAGCGCGCCACCCGGAGCCGGTCGGTCGCAATCGCGACCAGCAGGCCGTCGTCCACACCCGCGGCGAGCGCGAAGCTCACCGGCTGAAGCGGCCCGCCGACGTGCCGGGGTGTGACGCCCTCCTCGAGGATGGCCACCGGGAGGCCGGGAAGCGAAATCCAGTCCGCTCCGTTCCAGCGTCGAACCGCCAGGGTTTCCCCGGCCAGAAAGGCAATCACCGGCCGCCCGCCCGGATCCATCACCATCTCCGGTGCCCCGCCGCTTGTCGTGCTGGGCACCAAGTCGCTGCCGCCGTAGGCCTGCCATGCCGAGCCCGTCCAGCGCAGCGCGCGGATCGTGGACTGGAAGTTCAGCTCCTGCCGCCACGCAATGGCCAGCTCCGGTCCCCGAGAGGCCAGCGCCGGGGCCGAGCAGTCGGCTCCCGCCGCGGCGAGGCCGGTGCCACTGGCGGAGCCTGCCCCCATCTCGACCCAGGTCTCGCCGCTGCTCTGGCGGACGTAGACACGCGTGCGGCTCGTGTTGACCTGATTCCACGCGACCGCGGGCGTCACGCCCTCGACGAACGCCAGCGTGGGATTCGAGAGCGGACTGGCCAGCGTGCCGCCCTGGATGAAGGAGGTGCCGAGCGGCTGCCAGTGGGCTCCGTCCCACCGGCGCGCGAAGAGATTCAGCTGCGCTCCCAGATTCTGCAGCCACGCGATGACCGGACGTCCAGCCGCATCCAGCGCCATCTGAGGCTCGCGCGGGAAGCCGGCGCGGTTCTCGATCCCCTCGGGCGACGCCAGATCGAAGCCCAGATAGCCCCACGCCCCGGCACTGCGGCGGCTGGCGACGAGCCTCTGCATGGTCGCCCAGTTTCCGAAGCCCCACACGGCCGTCACATTCCCCGACGCGTCGATCGCCACCGTCGGCGACTGCGAGGTCTGACCCGACCGCGAGAGACCGCCGGTCAACTCCATGCCCAGCCCCTCGAGTCCCGTCTCTCGCCACGCCGCCGCGTACACGTGACCCAGCGCGCCCCACACGGCCACGGCGTCACCGTTCGCATCCTGCGTCATCACGAGCGGCCCGTGGGGAATGAGGTCGGAGCCGAAGGGAGTGGTGGGGGGCTGCTCCCAGTCGGCGCCCGTCCATCGGTAGAGGTCATTGTCCAGAGCGATGACCGGGTGACCGGCGGCGGAGAGACTCATGTCGAAGAATGCGTCGGTGAACCACGGTGTGGCAATCGTGAGCGGCAGCGTTGTCCAGCCCGCCCCGCTGGAGACGCGTGCGGAGACAACGGAGCCGCTGAAGGCGGGCAGCGGCGTGCCCCAGGCCAGGGCGGCCCGGCCGAGAGCGTCGAGGGCAACCTGGGGATTGGCGAAGGCGAAGTCGGGCGTGACGAAGCTCTCCGTCGCCCCGTCGTAGGCGTAGATCACCTGAGAGCCGAGCGGGTCCAGTGACGCGCCCTGCGCCGTCACCTGATGCGTCCCGGCCCGGGCACGGTCCGAGAGCAGAGCGGTGTCGAGAAGTCCTGGGATCACAACGGGGCCGGAGATGCCGTCGAAGACGCGGAGGCCGTAATCGCTCTGCTGCTCCCACTCGACGAAGGGAGTGGCCTCGGCGGCGCGCACCTCCAGGCGCGAGATGGGAGTGCCTGGCGGCGCGGCATACACCCCCTCGCCCGTGGCCGAGCCCGCTGCCACCTCCACCCAGGCGGCTCCGCTCCAGCGGCGCACATGGACGCTGTCGCCGTTGCTCGCCGCACCTGTGACGATCCACCCGACCCAGGGGTTGCCGTCGAGTCCGACGGAGATGCTCGGCAGGTGACAGTCCCGGACGCTCTCCGAGATCCCGTCCCCCGAAGCGGATTCGCCCAGGGGTTCCCACGAGTCCCCGTCCCACAGGCGCAGATAGATCTGCGTTGGCAGCGGGTCGCCCTCCTCCGTCAGCCGCTGCTGCCCCCAGGCCACATAGACCTCTCCGGCGGGACCGCGCGCCGCGTCGGGGGGACTGTCGTTCAAGAGCGAGCTGACATTGAACGGCGCCTGCGCCCCCGGGATGCCGAGGCCGAAGTCGCGGGGGAGGGCGGAATCTCCGACACTCTGCCACAGTCCTTCGGCGGGATACGCCATGGCCGCGCCACAGGCCAGGACACTGAGCCAGCCGGTCTTGCCAAAGTTCATGATGAGCGAGATGACATTCCTCGTCGCCTCCGGCGGGAGGCGGAATCGAGCGTCCGGCTCGGAATCTGAGTGTAGCACATGCTCGGCTCCCGGCCAGCGGAAAGGGCGGCCCCACACCGCTGAGGATGCCGCTGGACACCGAACCCGCGCGAAATGATGATGATCGCGGTCAACCTTCGCCCCCCTGGCGACAGTCTCATGGGTTGAACCTCGGCCCCCGAGAGGAGCGTCCGCCATGGAACAGCTCAAGCGAAAGGTCCGCGCCGTCCGGCGGCGGCTCCTCTGGCTGCGCTTCCTTCACCTGACGCTTGTCGGCCTCTTCTGGCTTTCGATCCTGGCAGCGCTGACGCTGGTGGCCGGGCGGCTCGTCCTGCCGATCGACGACGAGACGGCTTGGCAGTCCTGGACCCATCTGGCCGTCGCGGGTCTGCTGGCGCTGTGCGTTCCCGTGGGTGTTCTCGGGGCGCTCCTCGGCCGCCTCACGCTCTTCCACGCCGCCGTCGAGGCCGACGGCCGCCTCGGCTTGAAGGAGCGCATCAGCTCCGCCATCCTGCTCCGGGGAGCCCGCCGGCCGATGGAGGAGCTGCTCGAGGCCGACGCCGTGGTCGCTGCGCAGCACATTCGGCCTCGCCGCGACTTCCCCTTCACCCCGCCGCGCACGCTGCGCTGGCTCCCCGTGCCCGTCTTCGCGCTCGTCATCACCGCCCTTCTTCTCGACCAGCACAACCTCCTCGCCGGCAGCCAGGCCCCCACGCCCGAGGAGCGAGCGGAGCTCACCCTCGCCCGCGAGGAGAATCAGGACGAGGCCCAGCGGCTGGAGGAACTCGCAACGCTCATCGAGGAGACCGCCAGCTCGAGCTCGAGCCCGGAGCACTTCGCCGAGCTCCGGCGCGAGCTCGAGCAGATCGCCGAGAACCTCCGGGAGGCCGACGCCTCGCGGCTGGAAGAGGTGGCGGACCTCAGCAACCTCGCCGATCAGGCGGCGCAGCAGCGCGAGGCGGCCGAACGCCGCCTCGAGCAGACGTCGGGCTTCGCGGCCGATCCCAGCGCCCAGCGCACCGCCGGTCTTCAGCAGGCGATGCAGGAGGGCGACTTCGAGCGGGCGAGGGAGATGCTGCAGGAGCTCGCGCAGGAGATTCAGCAGGAGATGGCCAGTGGCGAGATGACGGCCGAGCAGCTCGAGCAGCTCGCGGACGAGATCGAGCGGATGGCGGAGCAGATGGGGGAGAACAGCGAGACGGGCCAACAGCTTGCCCAGGCCGCGCAGGCCGCAGCCCAGAAAAAATTGCGGGAAATCGCTCAAGAGGCTTTAAAGCGATTGAGCGGCGTCAGCCCGGACGAGGTGTTTGACAAAATCTGGAACCGGCAGCTTGAACGCCATCTTGAATGCAATTGGGTGGCTTGCAAAGGCATTGCCGGCGAATCGCACGGCAAATGGTATGAACGCACCCGTTTGGCTTTGGAGGCCCGCAAGCGGATCCGAAACTTTTTGGAAGCCGAAGAGCCTGGCATGAAAGATTCCCTCAGCGGGCAGCGTTCTGCCTTGTTTACGGCGCCATTTTCCAATCCGAAAAAATTTTGGGAAGCCGTGCAAAAGCAGCTCGACAATAAATCCATTTTGCAAGCCAAAGGCCGCGAGCGGCTAGATGCCATTGGTTTAGCCAAACGGTTTTCAATGTGGCCACAAGAAATGGATTATTTCCCTTCGGTCAGCAGCGTCGCCTCGGCGCTTTTTCTTCAGCGGGCGAAAAAGGTAGCCCCCGGCCCGTTGGCAGAGTTCGAGCACGCGCTTGATGATCTCGAAAAGCATAAAGTCATTTTTCCACTGCCGAATTTTAACAAAGCGCTTGCCGCTTTGCCGGATTGGCATCATGACGGCTATTATTTTTACGAAGAGCGGCTCCGCGATAAAGTCATTGAGTAT
>JABWBI010000171.1 GCA_013360565.1 Candidatus Sumerlaeia bacterium
TCGGCGGAAACGGCGTCCGGCGTGACGGCCGGCGGCGAATCGGTCGCGGCGTTGCAGCCGGCCAGGAGCGCGGCGGCGGCGAGGCCCTTCACGCCTTGGCGCTCAGCAGGACCGGGAGCAGGGCGTAGAACTCGGTCGCGCGCACGACATCGTCGAGGATCACCTGATCCTCGACAGTGTGCGCATGCACCTCGTCCCCGGGGCCGAAGCCGATCGAGGGAATGCCCGCCTTGCCCATCCAGTAGATCCCGTTCGTCGAAAAGTTCCACCGGCCCGGCGCATCCGTCAGATTCCACAGCGCCTGGCGCGCCCGCTGGCCCGCGGCGACGAGGGGATGATCCTCCTCCAGCACCCAGGCCGGAAACCACTTGTCCACTTTGAAGACAAAGCCATTGTACGCCGGCGTGTCGTAGAACATCTCCTCGAGCTCGACGTGCTCGGCTCCCGGCAGCGCCCGGAGCTGCGCCATGACACTCTCACGCGTCTCCCCCGCCGTCACCCGGCGGTCGATCGTGACCGTGCACCTGTCCGGCACCGCGTTGATCGACGGCGAGTGGCACGAGATCCCCGAGACGACCGCCGTCCCCTGCCCCAGGAATTCATGCGCCGGGATCGACGGGCCCATCTTCTCCACGCTGTCGACGAACCGCATCATCTTGTAGATCGCGTTGTCGCCCAGGTGCGGCGACGCGGCGTGGCACGACTTGCCGCGCGTGTGCCCCATGATCTCCAGCCGGCCGCGGTGGCCGCGGTACACCTTCATCTTCGTCGGCTCGCCGATGACGACGAAGTCGGGGCGGATCTTGTCGGTCTCGACGAGCGAGTGCGGCGCGATCCCGTCGCACCACTCCTCGATGTTGCCGAAGTAATACGCGGTGAACTCGTCGGTGAGACCGAGCTGCCTGAGCAGCGGCAGGGCGTAGACCATGCCGGGCGTCGAGTTCTTCTCGTCGCAGGCGCCGCGGGCATACAGGACGCCGTTCTCGACCTTGCCCTTGAAGGGGTCCCACTGCCACGAGGCGGGGTCGCCGATGCCGACGGTGTCGATGTGCGAGTCGAACAGGAGCTTCTTGGGCCCCGTGCCGACCCGCCCGAGGATGTTGCCCATCGAGTCGTAGAACACCTCGTCGACCCCCAGGTCGCTCATCTCGCTCCCGATGCGCTCGGCCACCTCCCGGATCTGACTCTCCATCGACGGGATCGCACAGATCTCCCGCATGAACTTGATGATCCGCTCGCGGCTCCTCGCGACTTCGCGGCGGATGGTCTCGATGGCCTGCTCCATGGGTCCGTCGACTCCTCGGGGGGAATGAGAGAACCGGGGCAGATACCGCAGCCCCCGCGCCAAAGTCAAAACCTATCCTCGCCGGCCGCCGGTGCGCGCGCCCGCTCCTCGCGCGCCGCCGTGATCGCGTTCAGCACCGCCGCCAAGCGCACTCCCGCCTTCAGCAGCTGCTCCTCGATCACCGGCAGGCACCGGGCCTCGTACTCCGGCCCCAGCGCGCCCCCCTCTGGGATGCCGTAGGCCACTTCCACCGCCAGCCGATGCGACTCGTTGGCCCACACGGCCGGGTCGGTCACCGCCCACGCCTGTTCCTCCTCCGCGCTCAGTCCCGCGTCGAGGCGATCCACCCACTCGCGCCAGTCGAGACCCTGGCGCCGGATCATCCCCACGTCCCATGCGCTGTGAAGGTTGGTCTCCCGGCCCGCGAGTGTCACGTCGATCGTGTTTCCCCCGAGGTCTTCCCCGTACCCCGCGTGGAGCGGTTGGTGGAGATCGCCGACACAGTGGACGAGGAACATCAGCGCCATGGGCTCATCGAAGTCCGCCGTCGCGCCCCCCTCGAGCACCTCGCGGCACCGGACGATCGCCGAGACGACACATCCCTCCTCCGGGCAGTCGCGGGCGAAGTCGAAGGTCACGTTCTCTCCCCGTGGCAGATTGACATAGTGCCACGGCGCGCTGAACTCCCAGCCCGGCATCCGGCGCACGCGGTCCGCCCAGTTCGAGATGTCCGCCAGCGTCGCCTCACCGCTCCCCGCCTCCGCGATCAGCGTCTCCACCCACGCGCGCGTCTCCGGCGTCAGGTGGCGGCTCGCGATCTCGCCGACGATGCGGTGACCGTCGCCGCCCCAGCCCAGAGCCCCCGGGAGCGGCCATGCCGCGAGAGCGAGAATGGCCAGGGTCCTGGGTCTCATGGGGCGCCGTCCTCGGAGGAGATGAGAGAGACCAGCCGTACTCGCATCCCCCCGCCACCGCAATCGCGAAGCGCCCGCCGGGCGTCGTCACGCTTGATTTTCGCCGTCCGCCGTCTATGGTGGTGTGTTTCGCATCCCAGTGGAGATCAGCACCGCATGATCGACCTCACGCCATGCCCCGAGGCGGCTCGCCGCAACGCCGCCCGCGCCCGCGAGCGCGGCGTCCGCATTCCCACCTTCGATCAGATGATCAATCCCGCCTCCGTGCCCGCCGGGACGCGCACCCGTCTTGCGGATGTCGGCCTGTGGGATGTCGACCCGCTCAATCTCTTCCGCGTGACTTGGCACAACGAGCCCAAGGAGCGCGGCGGCCTGTTCGGGGGCGTCAATTTCCTCGAGATTCCCCGTGAGATCACCGGTGTCCGCGCCCGGATCATCGGCCTGTGCGGCAAGTGGTTCCCGACGGGCGCGCACAAGGTCGGCGCGGCGACCAGCTGCATCGTCCCGCGCCTGGTGACAGGCCAGTTCGACGCGACCGCCCAGTGGGCCGCCTGGCCCTCGACCGGCAACTACTGCCGGGGGGGGGCTTACATCTCGGCTCTGCTCGGGTGCCAGTCGATCGCCATCCTCCCCGAGGAGATGAGCCGCGAGCGGTTCGAGTGGCTCTCGAAGATCGCCGGCGAGGTCATCGCCACGCCCGGCTGCGAGTCGAACGTGAAGGAGATCTACGACAAGTGCTGGGAGCTGCGGAGGACGCGCGGCACCGACATCATGATCTTCAACCAGTTCGAGGAGTACGGCAACTACCTCTGGCACCACGAGGTGACCGGACGGGCCATCGAGGAGGTGCTCGGACAGGTGATGGCGAAGGGCGACCGCTTCGCGGGGGTCGTCTCCAGCACCGGCTCCGCGGGCACCATCGCCTGCGGCGACTATCTCAAGAAGATCTATCCCCGGTCGAAGATCGCCGCCGCCGAGGCCCTGCAGTGCCCGACGCTCCTCAACAACGGCTACGGCGGCCACCGCATCGAGGGCATCGGGGACAAGCACGTGCCTTGGATTCACAACGTGCGCAACACCGACTTCGTCATCGCCGTCGACGACGAGGCCACGCTGCGTGTCATGCGCCTGCTCAACGAGCCCGCCGGCCGCGAGTTTCTCGCCCGGCGCGGCGTCGACGCCACGCTGCTCGACCGCCTCGACTGGCTCGGCATCTCGGGCATCGGCAATCTCCTCGCCGCGGTCAAGATGGCCAAGTGGTGCGAGCTCGACGAGCATGACGTCGTCGCCACCGTCTTCACCGACTCCATGGCGCTCTACCGCTCACGCCTGGCGGAGCTGGCCGGGGAGCTCGGACCCTACGACGCCACCGCCGCCGCCGCCGATCACGCCCGCTTCCTCCTCGGCGAGTCGACCGCAAACATGATCGAGCTCGACCACCCCACCCGCCGCCGCATCCACAACCTCAAGTACTACACCTGGGTCGAGCAGCAGGGGCGCACGCTCGACGAGCTCAACGCCCAGTGGCACGACCACGGCCACTGGGACCGCATCGTCTCCCTCCGCCCCAAGATCGACGCCATGATCACCGAGTTCAACGCCGCGGCGGCCGCAAACTGATGGGCGGCCTCGCCCGCGCCACCAGCGTGGCCGCGGCGTTCCTCGTTCCCCTCCTCTCCGCCCAGACGCACCGCGAGGAGGTCTACGCCACCGTCGGCGGCACGCCCCTCCACGTCGAGCTCCACCTCCCTGCGTCGCCCGAGGCCGGGCCTCACCCCACCGTCATCTGGATCCACGGCGGCGCCTGGACCACCGGGTCGCACCGCGGCCTGCACGGGGCGGTCCTTGACCTCCTCGACCACGGCATCGCCATCGCCTCCGTGCAATATCGCCTCACCTCGCAGGCCGGCCAGTTCGGCGCCGAGCCGGTCATCTGGCCCGCGCAGATCCACGACGTGAAGGGCGCCGTCCGCTTCCTCCGCGCCCGCGCGAGTGAGCTCACGCTCGACCCCACCCGCTTCGGGGCCTGGGGCGAGTCCGCCGGCGGACACCTCGCCGCCGTGCTCGGCACCAGTGGGGGTGTCGCGAGCCTCGAGGGCGTCACCGGTGGCCACCTCGACCAACCCAGCGATGTCCACGCCGTGGCCTCTTTCTACGGCCCGACCGACCTCTTCCACTTCGCCGACGACGTCCGGACGCCGCCGGGATGCATCCTCGACATCGACGCGCCGGACTCCGTCGCCTCCATGCTCTTCGGGTTCACCGGCCCCGGCGAGGGCCTGGGCGTCCTCCGCGCCAACCGCTCGCGGCCGATCCAGCCCTTCCTCGAACTCGGCGCTCTCGTCGAGTCGGCGAACCCGATCACCTACGTCGATCCGCGCGATCCGCCCACGTACCTCGTGCACGGCGAGGAGGACCGCGTCGTTCCCTGGCGCCAGAGCCAGCGCCTCTTCGATGCCCTGACGGCCGCCGGCGTCGAGGCCCGCATCGAGATCATCCCCGGGGCCGATCATCACCCGCCCCCGCCCGAGTTCTACGCGCGGACCCATGCCTTCTTCACTCGCCACCTGGGCTGGCCGGCCTCACCCTGAATCCGCCCTCACCGCGTGAGAATTCACCCCTCGCCGGGGGCGAAAGAGATTGACAGCGCTTGGGCATATTGCGATAAGCACATGTGAATACAGGGCCGCCCCGGCGGACCCGTCCCTCAGGAGCGGTGTGACCATGTCTCTCATGCACTGTGACCAATGCGAACAGACCTTCCGCGGCGTCGCCTGCACCGACGTCGGCGTGTGTGGCAAAGACCCCAACGTCGAGTCCCTGCAGAAGACCCTCCTCTACGGCCTCAAGGGCATGGCCGCCTACGCGCACCACGCGCGCCGGCTGGGCAAGACCGACGAGGCCGTCTCCGCCTTCATGGAAGAGGCCCTCTTCTCCACCATGACCAACGTCAACTTCGACCTCGAGCACATGCTCGCGCTCACTCTCAAGTGCGGCGAGATGAACCTGCGCGTCATGCAGATGCTCAACGACGGCCATGTCGAGAAGTTCGGCCAGCCCGCCCCGGCCACCGTCCGGCTCGGCACGAAGGCCGGCCCGGGCATCCTCGTCACCGGCCACGACCTCGTCGATCTCTTCGTTCTCCTCGAGCAGGTCCGCGGGACGGACGTGATGGTCTACACCCACGGCGAGATGCTCCCCGCCCACATGTACCCCGTGCTCCACGGCCACCCCAACCTCGCGGGCCACTTCGGCGGGCCCTGGCAGAAGCAGCGCATGGAGTTCGAGGCCTTCCCCGGCCCCATCGTCGGCACAACCAACTGTGTCCTCGTGCCGCGCGACTCGAACACCTATCTCCCGCGCTTCTTCACCACCCGCGTCGTCGGCGTCCCCGGCGCCAAGAACATCGAGGGTGACGACTTCTCCGAGGTCATCGCCTGCGCCCGGCGCTGCAAGCCGTGCCAGGAGAGCCACGACGGCGACTACACCCTCGGGTTCCACCACAGCGTCATCCTCGGCCTCGCCGACAAGATCGTCGAGGGCGTCAAGAGCGGCGCGCTCCGCCACTTCTTCGTCATCGGCGGCTGCGACGGCGCCGAGCCCGGCCGCAACTACTACAGCGAGTTCGCCAAGGGCACTCCGCCCGACTCGGTGATTCTCACCCTGGGCTGCGGCAAGTACCGCATCAACGCCTTCGACTACGGCAGCGTGAAGATCAACGGCACGGAGATCCCGCGCCTGCTCGACATGGGGCAGTGCAACGACGCCTACGGCGCCATCCAGGTCGCCGTCGCCCTCGCCCAGGCGTTCAACTGCGGCGTCAACGATCTGCCCCTCCACATCGTCCTCTCGTGGTTCGAGCAGAAGGCCGTGGCCGTCTTCCTCACCCTCCTCTCGCTCGGTGTGAAGGGCATCCGCATCGGCCCGGCCGCACCGGCCTGGATCACACCCAACGTGATGAAGGTTCTGCAGGACAAGTTCGACGTGAAGCTCGTCGCCACCGCGACCCCCGCCGAAGACCTCGCTGCCTGCCTCGCATGAGAGGCTCCTGAGACGCTGAGCCCCCGGCACGCCGCCCGGCGGGCCGGGGGTTCAGGTCTTTTTCCACACGTCGAGGAATCGCCGCTCCGTCCATCGCCACCACCAGACCAGCCACAGCAGCGGGGCGGCAAAGCGCATGGTCCAGTCGTATCCGAGCTCGAGGGCGATCTCCCGCCCCGCACCCGCGGGCGGTCCCGCGCTCGCCGTGATGATCGGGTCGAGCGGCCCGCGGCCGATCACGCACCCATACCAGACCCGATCGAGGCCCCAGGCCGCCGCGAACAGCAGCGCGAGCCCCGCCAGCACGCCCATCACCGCCAGCAGG
>JABWBI010000172.1 GCA_013360565.1 Candidatus Sumerlaeia bacterium
GCCGCGGGTTTGGCCGCCGCGGCCGGGGTCATCGCGGCCGGGAGTGACGGCACCCCCGAGCGCCGTGTCCTCCTCGCGCTTCTCGCGGGCGCCTGGGGGCTTCGGCTGGCGATCTATCTCTTCGTCGACCGCGTGAGACGCGGTGAGGAGGACGGCCGCTACCGGAGACTGCGGGAATTCTGGGGAGCGCGGGCGTCCGTCAACTTCTTTCTCTTCTTCCAGGCCCAGGCCCTGTTCATCGTGGGCTTCGCCGTGCCCTTCGTGGGCGTCGCCGCGAACCCCGTGCCCGGCCTCGGCCCCTGGGACTGGCTCGCCATCGTGGTCTGGACGGTCGCCGTCGCGGGCGAGTGGATGGCCGACCGCCAGCTCGCGCGCTTCCGCGCGGACCCCGCGAATCGGGGCAAGACGTGCCGCACCGGTCTGTGGCGCGTCTCGCGCCACCCAAACTACTTTTTCGAGTGGGTTCACTGGTGGGCCTACGTCTTGCTCGCCGCCGGGTCGCCTCTGTGGGGGCTGACGCTGCTCGGGCCGGGCCTGATGCTGCTCTTCCTCTTCAAGGTCACGGGAATCCCGCACACCGAGCAGCAGGCACTGGCGAGCCGCGGCGAGGACTACCGGCGCTACCAGCAGACGACGAGCGCCTTCTTCCCCTGGTTTCCCCGGGAGGCGGCCCGGTGAGCGCGGTGATGGAGCTGGTCGAGCGGCGGCGCGTGCCGGACTGGCTGCTGCGGGCGGGCATCCGGCACCTCATCGGCCAGCGGGCGCGCGAGTGCAACCGCAGTGGCGTGACGGCGGCCGCGTTCGCCAGCGAGATGAGGCGAGGCCCCATCGCGCCCGTGCCTCAGGCGGCGAATGAGCAGCACTACGAGGTGCCGCCCGAGTTCTTCACGCTCGCGCTGGGGCGGCGGCTCAAGTACAGCGCCTGCCTCTTCGAGTCCGCGCAGACCCCTCTGGACGCCGCCGAGGAGGCGATGCTCCGCCTCACGTGCGAGCGGGCGCGCCTGAAGGACGGGCAGCGCATTCTCGAGCTCGGGTGCGGATGGGGTTCCCTCACGCTCTGGATGGCCGAGCAGTTTCCCAAGGCGGAGATCACCGCCGTCTCGAACTCCACATCTCAGCGGCGATTCATCGAGGCGCGGTGTGCCGAGCGCGGCCACCGCCACGTGCGCGCTCTGACGGCGGACATGAACGCATTCGACATCGGCGAGACGTTCGACCGCGTCGTCTCGGTCGAGATGTTCGAGCACATGCGAAACTGGGAGATGCTGCTCGCCCGCGTCGCCTCCTGGCTTCGCCCCGCCGGGTCCCTCTTCCTCCACGTCTTCTGTCACCGGCGGCATTCCTATCCCTTCGAGACGGAGGGCTCGTCCAACTGGATGGGACGGCACTTCTTCACCGGCGGGATCATGCCATCAGAGGACCTCGCCGCGCAGTTTCAGCGCGATCTGCGACTCGAGGAGTGCTGGACAGTCGACGGCACGCACTACGCGCGGACAGCCGAGGCGTGGCTGCGCAACCTCGACGCCCGGCAGGAGGAGGCGAGGGCGCTCTTCGCACGGACGCACTCCGCGCGGGAGGCGGCCCGCTGGGTGCAGCGCTGGCGGCTCTTCTTCATGGCCTGCGCAGAGCTCTTCGGGTGGGAGGGCGGCGCCGTGTGGCGTGTGGCCCACTGGCGTCTGGTGAAGCCGTGATCAGAGATCGACCCACGTGACGGTACCCGGGTGAACCGCGGCCTCGACTTCGCCGGCGACATCTCCATCAGGATTGAACATCTCGATGTGGCACTCCCCGGGCGGCAGGTGCAGGAACGCAAAGAAGCCCGAACCGTCCGTGTGCTGCGTGGCGTCGCGCTCCGCCAGGCGCACACGCCCATGGTCGATGGGTTCCCCCCTCTCGTCGCGGAGAAACCCGGCGACGGTGCCCAGTCCGGCGCGCCACGTGGGCCGCGGCGCAGGCGCGGGCGCGGGATAGATCTCCCGGCCGAGCGCGTCCCACATCGGGGAGGCAGACCCCGTGAGGCCGGTCTCCCGCGCGTCGCCCTGCGGCTGATGAAAGCTGAAGAGCGAGGTGCCCAGGCCGAGGTCGAGCGCGACCCGATATTGGAGCAGGGCATTGGCAGGCTCGTTGAAGTATCCCCCGATGCCGAGGGTCACCGGGCGGCCGCTCTCGCGCTGGAGCCGCTGCGAGAACGCGGCCCACTCGTGGAACATGGCCGCGTGGCCGGGGATGTGGTGCCGCTTGTAGCCCATTCGCATGACGATGTCGACGAGTCCCTCGCGGGCCCAGCGGTTCCAGTCCTGATGGACCTGCCGGTAGGGGGCGAGCTCCTCGAAGGCCTGATCGCCGCGGGGGCCGTGGCCGAAACCGACGGCACAGACCGACAGTGTGGCCTCCGGGCGAAGGTCGAGGACCGTGACCATGACCCGGCGGACGAGGCCGGTGACCTGATCCCGGCGGAAGGCATTCCATGCCTCGTCGCTCGCCTCCGGGGTTCCCGCGAAGCCGGTGATGCGACGGAAACGCGCGAGAGCGATGGGGCTGTAGCCCGCTTCTGCCTCCGGGTAGCGGACGAAGTCGAGATTGATGCCATCGACCTCGTACTGCGTCAGGACCTCGGCGACGAGGGCGGCGAAGTGGTCCTGCACGGCCGGGACGGCGGGGTCGAGGAACGTCGCGGCCTCGCCGCTCGCCTCGCGCGAGAACCACTCGGGGTGTGCCTCGGCGATGGGCGCGGGCGACGCCCCGGCCAAATGCCGCTGGCGCCCCACCGAAAAGACGTTGAGCCAAGCCGAGACGTCGATGCGCGCCCCCCCGCCGGAGGTGTCATGCGCGATGGCGATCACGTCCGTCAGGGGATCCCAGTCGCTGGGGCCGGTGATCGTCGTCGCGCGGGGTTCGATCTCCGAGCGGAAGTAGACCATGCCCTCCCGGCGGACCTGTGCGATGAGTGTGTTGAGATTCGCGCGCCTCAGCGCGTCGACCGTCGTGCGCACCTCGCCGGGGGCCTGGATGCCCGGCGCCAGCGAGGCGACCCAGACGGCGCGGACCTCGGGGCTCACCTCCTGCGCCGCGGCGAGCGGTGCGGCGGCCGCGGTGGCGAAGAGCAGCAGGGCAGACCTCGGCATCATGGCGATCTCCTTCGGCGTCTCCTGAGATCCCAGCAGAGAATGGCCCGCGGACGCAATGGCCGCGGGCCGGGGACGTGCCCCGGGAGCGGCGGATCAGGGGCCGCTGTTGACTTCGGTGACGACGTCAGCCGCGTCAAAGACGCCGTCGGTGTTGAGGTCGAGCTCGCTGAATGGCGCCGCCGACGTGATGAGCCCGAGCAGCCGGTCGACGAGCTCTTCGAGGCTGCGGAAGCCCGAGCCATCGAGCGCCACCGAGACGAGTGGTTCGTCGGCGTCATCGCTGGCGATGTCCAGCGAAGCGGCGCGCGCACCCGAGTTCTCGGGATCGAAGACGACCTGGACCTCCCGAGATGCGCCGGGTGCGAGGGTCGCCTCACCCGTGTCCGCGCTGACGGCGAACTCCGAGGCGCCGGTGCCCGTCACCGTGACGGACGCGATCGTCAGATCGGCCGTGCCCGTGTTGGAGATGGTCACCGCCTGCGCCGCAGACGCCCCCGCGGAGATCGCCTGATCGCCGAACGAGAGGGAGGCCGGCGCAACCGTGATATTCTGGTCCGTCCCGGCTCCGTCGAGGGGAATAACGAGTGTCGGCTCGTCGGGGTCGTCGGAGGTCACCGTGAGCGCAGCCGTCGAGGGGCCGAGGGCGGAGGGATCGAAGACGACCTGGACCTCCCGAGATGCGCCCGGCGCGACGGTCGTCTCGCCCGTGTCCGCGCTGATCGCGAAGTCGGAGGCATCGGCTCCGGTGACGGTCACCGAGGCGATGGCGAGGGGCGCCGTGCCGATGTTCGAGATGGCGACAGCCAGCGGGACGGAGGAGCCGCCGTCGATGTCCTGCCCGCCGAAAGAGAGCGAGGCCGGCGCGGCGTCGATGTCCTGCTCTCCGCCAAGTCCGCTGAGCGCGATGATCAGTGTCGGGTTGACCAGGTCGTCGGTCGTGACCTCGAGCGTCGCGCTCTTCGCTCCCAGAGTCGACGGGTCGAACACGATCGCGACTTCCCGGCTCGCGCCGCCGGTGAGGGGAGTCGTCGCCGGGGCGTTGGTGATGGCGAAGCTGGAGGCGTCGGCGCCGGTGATCGCGAAGCCGGCCCCCGTGAACAGCGCTGCCCCGGCCCCTGTGTTGGTGATGGTCACCGTGAGCGGGGCGCTCGGACCGCTGGTGAGGCCCTGCGGGCCGAAATCGACCGCTGCAGGGGCCCCCTCGACGCGTGAGACCGACTCATACACACCGATGTCGAACCCGATTCCCTGCGGACGCGCGACGCCGTCGAGGTCCGTGGCGGGAGCCCCGGCCGCCGTCCCGGTGTCGGCGGCGGCGGTGCCGGCCTCGGGGTGGAGATCGACGATGACATAGGGGCTTCCCGTGGTGGCAAACCACGGGACGTTGGTGACGTTGCCGACCGTGACGATCTCCGTGGAGGTGTTGGACTCGATCAGAGCAGCGAACCGGTTGGGCGCATTGGGAATGATGTAGGACCCCGCGAATTCGTTGGGGGTGAACTCGGCCGAGGCGTCGGTCAGCAGCGAGCGGTTGAGCACCGGCCCGCCGTACAGGGGCAGCGAGGTCCACGTCCCGGCGACACGGTTCGGTCCGTCCATGGCGTGGCGCGGGTCGCCGTCGACGTTGCCGCTGTTGCCCGCGACGAAGTTGATGACCAGAGCACCGTTGCGGAACACGGCGTTCTCGTCGAAGAAGTCGCCGTCCGGGTTGTCGAAGAAGAGGCAGTTCGTGACCGTGAAGTCGGAGTCGCCGGAGTTCTCGGAGATTGCGCCGCTGACATTGTCCTCGAAGATGCTGTTGACGAGGAGGCAGTCCGACTCCGTGTCGGCCCAGATCGCACCCCCCTCGATGCTCCGGTTGCCGCGGAAGGTGCAATTCGTGAACGTGAGATCGGAGCCGAGAACGGCCAGAACGGCGCCGCCCTGACCCACCGTCATGTTCCCCGCGAAGAGGCAGTTGACGAAGGTGGCATTGCTCCCGTTCGCCGCGGCGACGGCCCCGCCGGGCGCATTGCCGAAGTTGCCCGCGAAGACGCAGTCGCGGAAGGCGGGGCTCGACCCGGCGTCGAGCGCCACTCCGCCGCCGACGTCGGCCGTGTTGGAGACGATGCGGCAGGCAACGACCTCGGGGCTGCTGTTGGACATGTAGATCGCCCCGCCGTCATCGGTCGCCTGGTTGGCGAAGAGCAGGCAGTTGGCAATGACGTTGGTCTCGCCGGAGTCGACGATGAACAGACCGCCGCCGTTGGTCTCCTGGGATGCGCCGTCGGCCAGAGCGTCGGTGAGCGTGAAGCCGTCCAGGCGCGAGTCGACCACCCCGTCGAGCGTGACGATGTGGTCGAGAAGCTGATCCGCGTCGAGGATGACTGGATTCGCCGCCACGTCGCGCTCGGAGAGCTGAGTCTCCTCGAGCCCGCTGGACCCGGTGAAGCCGCCATACACATGCACGCCGCTGGCCAGCGTGACCGCGTCCGTGTACGTACCGTCCGCCACCCAGACCTCCTGATCGAGCGGATCGGCCGCGTCGATGCCCTCCTGGACCGTCAGGAATGCCGAGGCCCAAGAGGAACCGTCGTGGACGGGACCGGGGGCGTTCAGATCCACAAAGACCTGGGCAGCGGCACCGCCTCCGGAGGCAATGAGCGCCGCGCTGAAGAGGGTGAGCAGGCATGAGCGAGGACGGACGGGCGACATGGCGGAAGACTCCCAGAGCGTGGCACTGGCCACCGGCTCGACGTGATGCGATTGGAACTCGTTGTCTTGCGTCTCGACCAAGACACCAGACAGATCATCGGCGAATCGGCGCCGGGAGGCAAGGGTGAACGCGAGCTGTTCTCGCGGGGAGACGCCGTGTCCTCACGGGAGAACAGTCTCTGTGGGACGGACGGGCGACGGCGCGTCTCTCTTCCCGGTCAGTCCCTTCCTGGCGCCGTGGCGGCGAGTGACGGCGTCCGGGGCACCATCTCCGTCCACACGAACGCGATGAGATCGGCGAAAATGGCCGCCGTGACTTCACGGCGGGCCGCGGGTGAGCGCATCGTGCCCGGGAGTTCGAAGTGCAGCGAGCGCTGCGCGCACTCCGGGCGCATCGCCCCGGTGGTGCGGGCGCCCGAGGCGGTCCACGTCAGGTTCACCTCGACGCCCCCGTGCTCGTAGTAGGGTTCGGTCTGATAGAAGTGCATGGGAGCCGGCGCGTCGAGGCCGTGCGCGGCGCACAGGCGCTCGTACTCGCGCCGGATGCGCCAGACGTCAGCGTCGGAAAAGCCCGTGGCGACGGCCTCGATGACCTCGAGGCGCTGGCGCGTGCCGTCGGCGGCCGTGTAGCGCTGACCATGGCCGTGGATCTCGACATGGAGATCGAGCGGCGCGTCGCCGGCGCCCGCCGCCTCGTCCACCAGGCGCTGATAGGCGGTGTAGAT
>JABWBI010000173.1 GCA_013360565.1 Candidatus Sumerlaeia bacterium
GGCGCAGCCTGCGCCGGAGGCCGGCCGTCTCCAACCGCCGTCGCACCCGGAGCGGCTCCACGCCGGGATCGTGCTCGAGCACGGCCCGGCACTTGAGACACCGGTCGCGCGAGTCGAGGTTGGCGAAGCCGCAGCGAGGGCAGAGTTTCATCGGGAGGCGTCAGGGACGTCGGGGGTCCCCCTGTCTGACGAGTCTGACGCCGCGGCGGTGTCCCGCGCCACCACGACGAATCCGAGTCACCGCTCCCCGTGAGGCAAAAAAGCCGCGGGGGAGCCCTCTCGAGCTCCCCCGCGCTCTGTCTGACCCTGTCTCCCCCCGTAGGGACAGCGTCAGCAACTCTCGGCGGCCACGGGCCGCGACGGCAGGCGCAGATGGCGGCCCACCACCGAGAAGAACCGCGACTCGTCCAGGGGCAGCGGGACGAAGTCGTCACAGCCGGCGCGCTCGGCGCGCGCGATCTCCTCGCGCATGGTCCGGGCACTGACGGCCACGACGGGGATCTGTCGCGTCTGCGGCCGGCGCTTGAGCACGACCGTCGCATCCCACCCGTTGAGGATCGGCATCGAGAGATCCATCAGGATCAGGTCGGGGTGCTCGCGCTGCGCGGTCTCGACGGCCTCCAGCCCATTGGCCGCGGTGACGACATCACAGACATTCTCCAGCAGCTGCGAGAGCAGATCCCGGTTCATGGGATTGTCTTCGACGATGAGGACACGCTTGCGGGCCATGGGGGGACACCTCGCACGGTGCTGCCAGGCGTGAGGATGGCTGCGAGACAGGGTCCCCCCGGATTTTTTACCGCCTCGGGACCCCGCCCTGATGGGATTGCGCAAGGGTGGGCATTGAGGGCTGGATCCTCTGGCCCCTGCCTCGCGTCCATCTTCACTTGGCGACACCATACCAGAGCAGACCGGATGCCAACGGCGGTCCCATTGATAAACCACTTGTTTTCAAATCTTTGCGTCATGACAGCGGCGCGGCTCCGTGCTGGAGATCTTTCGCAATGGACAATGTTGACCAGACGGATTTGCCACAATTGTCCTTCCACGGCCATTCTCGTCTGCCCCCTCCCTGACGCGCGTCGACGGACGCCGGGGGCTGCGAAAGAAGCTTGTCCAGTTCGGCGTCGCGCTTTCCGATTTTCTCTTGCGAGCCCCTCCGCCGTGCGCGATGAGGTCGGCCTCACGCCTTTGCCGGGGAGAAGAGCCTTTGTCTGACACGCCGACGTCTCCTCCGCCGACCCCAAACGGCCGCCGCGCCATCGATCTGGCGCCGTCGATTCTCAGCGCCGACTTCGCCGACCTGAAGTCCGAGCTGCGCCGGCTCGAGCGCGCGGGCTGCACGTGGATTCACCTCGACGTGATGGACGGCCACTTTGTGCCAAACCTCACGTTCGGCGCGCCGGTCGTCAAGGCGCTGCGCCGCGTGTCCAGGCGGCTGTACTTCGACGCCCACCTGATGGTCGAGGCACCATGGACCCTCATCGACGACTTCGCGAAGGCGGGTGTGCAATCGATCACCGTCCACGCCGAGGCCTGCCCCGACTTGCCGAAAGTCCTCCGCCAGATTCGCCGCCTCGGGCTGCGGGCAGGCGTCTCGATCAAGCCCAAGACGCCGCTCAGGGTCCTCGATCCGCACCTGGGAGACGTCGACCTGATTCTCATCATGTCCGTCGAGCCGGGCTTCGGCGGCCAGGAGCTCATCCCGGCGACGCTCAACAAAGTCCGCCGCCTCGAGCTCAATCGCCAGCGCCATGGCTACGCCTTCCGCCTTCAGATCGACGGGGGGATCAATGTGGAGACGGCCCCGCTCGCGGTCGCCGCCGGCGCCGATGTTCTCGTCGCGGGCTCCGCCGTCTTTCAGGGCGGGACGGTCGCCACGAACGTCAAACGCCTGCGGGCAGCGGTGGGTGGCTGAGAGTTCTTGCCGATCCGGAAGAATTGGTCTGCTGTTCCGATCCAACCCCTCGCATTTCCAGCCTTCCCCGCGGCAATCCGAGCTTGCCACGGGCCCCCCGCCTCTCCTTAGATCGGTGCAGGATCGAGAGGTGTCCCCACACATGGCCCAGAATCCCGCCAGCCCCGCCCCCTTCCTCGCTTCGCCGGAGGATCAGCGCGACGCATGCGGGATGGGCTTCATCTGCCAAGTCAACGGCCAGCAGAGCCACGCCATCCTCGAGAAGGCCATCGCCGCCGTCATCCGCCTGACCCACCGGGGCGGGGTCAACGCCGACGCCGCGACGGGTGACGGCGCGGGCCTGCTGACCCAGGTGCCGCGCAAGTTTTTCCGCCGCGAGCTGGCGGCGATGGGCGTCTACGCTGGACCCAATGATCGCATCGGTGTCGGCATGGTCTTTCTCCCGCGTGAGGACGCCGAGGGCCGCGCGCGGTTCAACCAGATCACCCAAGAGGTCCTGCGCGAGCACGGTCTTCCGCTGCTGGGGTGGCGCAACCCGCCTGCCCAGTGGGCGATCCTGGGCTCCATGGCCCGGGCCTCGCTGCCATGGTTCGAGCAGGTGATCTACGGCTCGCGGCCGGAACTCGACGGGGACGCGTTCGAGCGGACGTCCTACGTTGTGCGGCGCCAGATCGAGCGCCGGGCCGAAGCCGCGGGACTGCGGGACTTCTCGATCTGCTCGTTCTCCGGCCAGACGCTCGTCTACAAGGGGCTGTTCGTCGCGCCGCAGATGAGCGAGTTCTGGGCGGACCTGCGCGACCCCGACTTCGAGACCGCTCTGGCGATGTTCCACCAGCGCTACTCGACGAACACGCTGCCCAACTGGCACCTGGCGCAGCCCTTCCGCCGCATGGCGCACAACGGCGAGATCAACACGCTCCAGGGCAACACGACCTGGTGGCGCGCGCGCGAGGCCGATCTGCGGGTGCCCGCGTGGGAGCGCCACCTGCCGGAGATCCTGCCGGTGATCAACCCGCGCGGCAGTGACTCGGCGATGCTCGACAACGTGCTCGAGTTTCTCTCGCTGAGCGGGCGCGACATCCTCCAGTCGATCATGATGCTCGTGCCCGAGGCGTACGCCGACAAGATCGGGCTGACACCGCAGCTGCGCGCCTTCTGCGAATACCACGAGGCGCTGATGGAGCCGTGGGACGGGCCGGCAGCGATCACCTTCACCGACGGCAACGTGATCGGCGCCTGCCTCGACCGCAACGGCCTGCGCCCCTCGCGCTACAAGGTCACGCGCGACGGCCTGGTGCTGTTGGCCTCGGAGGTGGGCGTCCTCGACCTCGACGACGCCGAGGTCATCGAGAAGGGCCGTCTCGGGCCGGGACTGATGCTCGCCATCGACACGCGCGAGGGGAAGATCTACCACGACCGCGAGATCAAGGAGCGCTTCACGCACGACAAGCCCTACGGCGAGTGGGTCTCCCGGCGGCTCGTCAACGGCGCCGACCTCGCGCTCCGGAACCCCGAGCCCATGCAGCACTTCCGCGGCCGGCGCCTGCTCAAGCGGCAGATCGCCTCCGGATGGACCGCGGAAGATGTCAAGCAGCTGCTCATCCCCATGATTCTCTCGGGCCAGGAGGCCACCGGCTCGATGGGCGACGACACGCCGCTGCCCTTCCTCTCGGCCAAGCCGCGGTTCCTCTACGAGTACTTCCGCCAGCGCTTCGCGCAGGTCACGAACCCGCCCATCGACCCGATCCGCGAGCGCACGGTGATGAGCCTCGACACGCTGCTCGGGCCGCGGCGCGACGTCTGCTCGGAGACCGAGGAGCACATCGCCCTCGTCCGGTTCCCGAGCCCGATCATCGGGCGCGACGAGCTCGCCTGGCTGCGCAAGTCCAGGGCGCACTCGCTCGATGTGCGGACAATCCACGCGAGCTTCAAGGTCGCCGGCCGGGCCGCCGCGCTGGACAGGGCACTCAGGCGTCTGTGCGAGGAGGCCGAGGCCGAGGTGCGCGGCGGCTGCTCGTGCCTGGTCATCAGCAACGTGAAGATGGACAACTTCCGCGCGCCGATCCCGACGCTGCTGGCCGTCGGGGCCGTCCATCAGCACCTGCTCCGCGCGGGTCTGCGCATGCGCGCGAGTCTCGTCGCCGAGACCGGCGGGGCCAAGCTCGTCCACCACATGTCGTGCCTCATCGGCTACGGGGCGAACGCCGTCTGCCCCGCGCTGGCGTTCGACACGATCGAGGAGCTGGTCGACGAGGGCAAGTTGCCCGGTCTGGACATGGTCCACGCGACGGAGATCTACTTCGAGGCGCTGAGCAAGGGCCTGCTCAAGATCATGTCAAAGATGGGGATCTCGACCATCTCGTCCTACTGCGGCGCCCAGATCTTCGAGGCCGTCGGCCTGAGCCGGGAGATCATCGACCGCTTCTTCACCGGCACCCCGTCGAAGATCGGCGGCATCGGTCTCGAGGAGATCGCCGCCAGCACGCTGCGGCTCCACCAGGAGGCCTACCCCGAGCCGAAGGTCGACGAGCTCATCGACCTCGGTCTCTACCGCTACTCGAAGAAGGGCGAGCACCACGGCTTCAACCCCGCCATGCGCAAGGCGCTCCACACCGCGGTGCGCGGGGGCACGCACGGGGACTACCGCGCGTACCAGCGGGAGATCGAGTCGGCGCCTCTCTCGCAGATCCGCGACCTGCTCGAACCCGTCGCCGCGCCGCGCCCGGTGCCGATCGAGGAGGTCGAGCCGGCCGAGGCCATCATGCGCCGCTTCTGCTCGGCGGCGATGAGCCTCGGGGCGCTCTCGCCCGAGGCGCACGAGACGCTGGCCATCGCGATGAACCGGATCGGCGGCCGCTCCAACAGCGGCGAGGGCGGCGAGGACCCGCGGCGCTTCGCCCCCGACGGGAATGGGGACCTGCGCGTCAGCCGCATCAAGCAGATCGCCTCGGCGCGCTTCGGCGTGACGCCCGAGTACCTGCTGAGCGCCGAGCAGTTCGAGATCAAGATGGCGCAGGGCGCCAAACCCGGCGAGGGGGGGCAGCTCCCCGGATCGAAGGTGGACGGCTACATCGCGCGCCTGCGCCATGCGCAGCCGGGGATGACGCTCATCTCGCCACCGCCGCACCACGACATCTACTCGATCGAGGACCTCGCCCAGCTCATCTACGACCTCAAGCACTTCAAACCCGGAACGAAGGTCAGCGTGAAGCTCGTCGCCGAGACGGGCGTCGGCACCATCGCCACGGGCTGCGTCAAGGCCGGTGCGGACATCGTCCACATCGCCGGCCACGAGGGCGGCACGGGCGCCTCGCCGCTGTCATCGATCAAGCACGCCGGCTGCCCGTGGGAGCTCGGTCTCGCCGAGACGCAGCAGGCGCTCATCTTCGCCGGTCTCCGCGGACGCACCGTCCTGCGCGTCGACGGCGGGATGAAGACCGGCCGCGACGTGATCATCGGTGCCTGCCTCGGCGCGGATGAGTTCGGCTTCGGCACGATCGCCGTGATCGCCGAGGGCTGCGTGATGGCCCGCCAGTGCCACATGAACAACTGCCCCGTCGGCGTCGCGACGCAGCGCGAGGACCTCCGGCGCAAGTTCCCGGGCACGCCGGACCACGTCGTCAAGTTCTTCCAGTTCGTCGCCGAGGACGTGCGCGAGTGGCTCAGCCGCCTGGGCGCCCGCACGCTCGACGAGATCATCGGCCGCACCGAGCTCCTGCGGCAGCGCACGGAGGTCGACGAGCCGCGCGCGCGCAAGGTCTCGCTCGCCTCGATCCTGCGCGACCCCGACCCGAGCAACCAGATGGACCGCCGGAGCGCGGGACTGCCGAACGACCGCCGCGCCGAGTCTCTCGACGCGGAGATGATCGAGCGGGCGAGGCCGGCGATCGAGCGGGGCGAGGCGGTCGCGTTCGACCTGGCGATCCGCAACACCGTCCTGACGTGCGGGGCACAGCTCAGCATGGAGATCACACGCCGTCACGGCGCGAAGGGCCTGCCGCCACAGACGGTCACGGTCCGCCTGACCGGCTCCGCCGGCCAGTCGTTCGGCGCCTTCCTGTGCCCCGGCGTCCGGCTGCATCTCACGGGCGAGGCGAACGACTACGTCGGCAAGGGCATG
Source organism: Candidatus Sumerlaeia bacterium (assembly GCA_013360565.1). GTDB lineage: Bacteria > Sumerlaeota > Sumerlaeia > JABWBI01 > JABWBI01 > JABWBI01. The sequence goes on from JABWBI010000173.1 coordinate 6,039, forward strand.
GCCGGCGGTGAGATCATCATCCACCCGTCCGCGCGGGCGGCATTCGATCCCTCGTCCGCCGTCATCGCCGGCAACACGCTGCTCTACGGGGCGACGGGAGGCGCTCTGTTCGTCTGGGGCCGCGTCGGCGAGCGCTTCGCCGTGCGCAACTCGGGCGCGCTGGCTGTCGTCGAGGGCGTGGGGGACCACGGCTGCGAGTACATGACCGGCGGCCACGTCGCGATCCTCGGGCCCGCTGGCCGCAACTTCGGCGCAGGCATGAGTGGCGGCTTGGTCCACGTCTACGACGAGGCGGGCGACTTCGCGGGCCACGTCAACACGCAGATGGTCGAGCCGGGCCCCGTGGCCAGCGAGACTGAGTTCGCCGCCCTGCGCGCGATGATCGAGCGCCACGCGACGCTCACGGGCAGCCGCAAGGCGCAGGCGATCCTGGCCGACTGGGAGAGCGCGCGGCGGCGCTTTGTCCGCGTCGCGCCCAAGCAGGCGAGGA
>JABWBI010000174.1 GCA_013360565.1 Candidatus Sumerlaeia bacterium
CGAGAAGATCGCCGTGGCCGACCACAGCATGAGGATGACGGCCGCGATCAGACAACCGGCCATGCCGGCGGCACTGGCCTCGGTCACCCGGCGCGCGGGCAACCGGAGGCCCGTCGCCCCGCGCAGGTCCGTGCGGGTCTCGGCAGTCACTGTGAGCCGGCTCCTGAGCGGAGACCCTCGCGTCTCCGCGCCGATGGTCTACTTCGTTCGCCGGGCGGCGTCAACGGCAGACGGCTCAGCGCAGATGGCGCTGCTCGAACTGCCGCGCCGCCTCGGTCAGGAGGCGCTGGCAATCGGCCCGCGGGTTGGAGAGGACCTCCTGGATGACGGGGGCGAGGACGGCGTAGAGCTGAGGCGTGCGGATCGGCGGCTCGTAGCGCGCGTACCGGCTCACCTGAGCCTGGTACTCGGGAAAGTCCGGCACATTGCGATAACGGTCTTCGATCTCCGCCCAGCGCCGGCCCATTTCCCCGGTCCAGATCGACACGGCCGGCCAGCCGACAGGGCGCCCCTGCTCGCGCATGGTGCGGAAGCGCAGCTCCAGCTTCTCCAGCGAGATCGAGAAGGTCAGAATGTTGAACGCCCCCTGGATCGCCTCGGGGTCCGTCAGGCGCGGATTGACAATGCCGAAGCCACCGCCCATGACGCACGCGTAACCCGCCGGCCCGGCGGGCAGCATGCAGATGCCGACGTTCTCCGGCGGGTAGGAGTGCCGCACGGCCAGCAGATCGAGATACTCGGGCACGAAGACCAGCATCGCCAGCTGACCGGCGCAGAACATGCGCATCTGGTCGTCGTTGTCCATGCGCGTGTTCGACGGCAGCACGTTGTGGCGAAAGCGCAGGTCGTGGATGAACTGGAGGGCGCGGACGGCCTCGGGCCGGTCGAAGACCGCGCGCCAGCGGCCCTCGGCATCCTGTTCCTCGAAATCTCCCCCCGATTGGTAGACCCAGTTGAGAAACTGCCACGAGGCGGCGGCGTCCTTGCCCAGGATCGCAAAGCCGTAGACCTCACGCTCACGGTCCGTCAGGCGGACGGCACAGTCGACGAGCTCGTCCCAGGTGTCGGGCGGATCGGGTTCACCGCGGGCGTCGACGATGCCGGCGTCGATGAACATCTGGCGGTTGTACGCCAGGCACATGGCGTAGCCCGGCCCTGCGGGCAGACCGTGGACGCGGCCCTCGTGTGTGAACGTGCGCATGACGACGGGGTTGAGGTCGGCCGCCGGGGGCCAGCGCTCGAGGAGTGGCGTGATGTCCATCGAGAGCCCGCTCTCGGCGAGACTGATCGCCAGCGTGGCGTTGGTGATGCCGATCACGTCGGTCGCGGTGTTGCCGGCGATGCGCGCGAGGAACGTCTCGGCGGAGTACTGCCAGGTCGTCGGGCGATAGGTGAAACCGGGGTAGAGCGTCTCGAAGAGGGCGATGTTGCGCCGCTCCTCCTCCCAGCGGTCGGCCTGCCCCTCGAGCGGACCATTGTTGGTGGTGATGACCCGGCGGCCGTTCTGGTACTCCGCCGGTCGCTGCCCCTGGCAGGCCGCGAGGGCGGCGGCGAGGAGGAGGGCGGCGGCGCGGGAGAGAAATCGGGCGTCCATAGGGCTTGCCAAGACGGGTCTGGAGGGACAATGTGCCCGGAAATCGGGGATTGCAAGCGTTGTCATCGGCCTCCGCCCTCTATCGCCAGCGCCACCTCACCGGCCTCGCCTTCGTCGCCCCGGCCCTCGTCCTGTTCCTCGTCTTCGCCGCCTGGCCGATCGTCCGGTCGTTCATCATCGGCTTCCAGGATTACAGCGTGGTCCAGGGGCCCGCGTGGGCGGGAATGGCCAACTTCGAGCGCGTCGTCACCGATCCGATGTTCGCGCGCGCCTGGCGCAACACCGGCCACTTCGTCGTCCTCGCGCTGCTTCTGGGGTTTCCTCTCCCCATCCTTCTGGCGGTCGCCATCAACGAGGTGCGCCTGGGCCAGAGCTTCCTGCGCCTCGCGTTCTACCTGCCGGCCATCTTGCCCATCGTCGTCGTCGCACTGATGTGGGAGCGCTTCTACGCGCAGAGCGGCCTGTTCAACGCGGCACTCGGCGCGGTGGGCGCCGGCCCGGCCGGCTGGCTCGATTCGCCCCGCTGGGCCATGCCGTCCCTCGTTCTCATGGCCACCTGGAAGGGCGCGGGCGCGACGATGCTCATCTACCTCGCTGCCCTCCAGTCGCTCTCGAGCGAGCTCTACGAGGCCGCCGAGATCGACGGGGCGAGCGTCCGCCGGCGCCTGTGGCACATCACGCTGCCCCACCTCGTGCCGCACATGCAGATCATCCTGATCCTCCAGCTGCTGGGGACGCTCCAGGTCTTCCTCGAGCCCTTCCTCATGACCAACGGCGGCCCCGGGGAGACGCAGCCGACATTGACCGTGCTGCTTCTGATCTACCGCTACGCCTTCACCGACTGGCACCTCGGCTGGGCCGCCGCGGCGGGTTTCATCCTCTTCACCGTGCTCGTGGCCGTCGCCGTCTTTCAGCGGTGGCTCTCGCGGCGTCTGACGGGCGAGGCGGTGCTGTGATGGCCACGCGCGCGCTGCTGGGGGAGTTCGAGCGCCGCCGCGGCCTGACCGCGTGGGGTCTGCGCGCGGTCGTGCTCCTCCTCTATTTCCTCACGCTCTCGACGGTGCTGCCGCTCGTCTGGATCGCCGGCAATGCCTTCAAGACGCCCGAGGAGTACAACGCGACGCCGCTGTCGCTCCTCCCGCGCGAGCGGAGCTACGTCGCCATCCTCGACGGCTCGAACCGGGGCCCCGGCAAGGCGACGGTGAGCGGGCAGGTCTCATCCGAGGTCACCCGCGAGACGTACCGGCTGCGCTTCGTCACGCCGGAGCAGATCGAAGTGACCAGCACTGCGAGCGGCGGCGTGGTTCTCTCGGCCGCCGTCTCCGGTGATGGGCAGGTCACCTTCGACGGCGTCACCGTCGCGCTGAGGGGCCGATTCGAGGCGGGCGACGGGGCGACGATCCGCGAGCGCCGCTGGCACGCCGAGAACTACGCCGAGGCCTGGAGCGGCGTCCGTTTCATCCGGCACTCCCTGAACTCGGTCGTGCTGATGATCCTGACGTGGACGCTGCATCTGACGGTGAACGCGCTGGGCGCCTATGCCCTCTCGCGCCTGCGCTTTCCGGGTGACCGCATCGTTCTCTTTCTCTTTCTCCTCACCCTCATGGTGCCCTGGTTCGCCATTTTCATCCCCCTCTACCTCACCGTGACCGAGCTCGGCCTGACGGCGAGTGCGGTGTCGCTCTTCGGGACGACGATTCCCCTCTACGGCTGGCCGGCCGTGGTCATCCCAGCGGGCTTCAACGCCTTCTTCCTCGTCCTCTTCAAGGGCTTCTTCGACGGGCTGCCGGGCGACCTGATCGACGCCTCGCGCATCGACGGCGCCACGGAGCTGCAGACCTTCCGCCTCATCGCCCTGCCCCTGGCGCGCCCGATCGTCGCGGTCATCACCGTCTTCTCGCTCCTGGCGACGTGGAACGACTTCCTCTGGCCGTACCTCGTCATCGGCGAGGCCGACGGCGAGCCGCTCATGGTGCGTCTCTACAACTACGAGCTGACGGGCGCGACGAACGAGGCGGTCCTGGCCGCCCTGGCGATGGCGATGGTGCCTCCGCTCGTGCTCTTCCTCATCTTCCAGCGGCACATCGCGGCAGGGTTCACGCTGAGCGGGATCAAGGGGTGAGCCGCAGGTGCGGCTCCGGCTCCGCGCGGTGAGATGGGCCTTTTCTTCCGGGTGGCCGCGTGCACACTGCGCGCCATGCGTCCGCTGCCTCTGCGAGAGAATCCACTTTTCCAGCAGTGCTGGCGCGGGGGGAGCCACGCCTCGTGGCGGCGCTGGCACTTCAGCCCCCTGACCGAGGCAGCGCTGGGTGCGCTGCTGGTCACCGGGGCCCTCGTCACGTGGCCCGAGCACGGGCTGACACTCGGCGTGTGGCTGATGATCGTGACGGCGCTGGCCTCGACGCCCGTCGCGCTGCGCCAGATGGGGGCTTCGATGGCGGGCGACTGGCGCCGGGGCCGGATGCTCGACCTCCTGATGACGCGCCTGACGGGGGCGGATCTCCTCCGCGGCTTCCTGCTCGGTGAGATGGCCGGGTGGCTCGTCTGGGTGCCGTGCGCGGCCGTCCTCAGCCTCGCTCTTGTCCTCTGGGGGGCGGGTGAGCCGGCGACGCTGGAGCTGCTGCCCCCGCACAGCGGACGGGGCGACCTGATCCTGCTGTGGCTCTACCTGCTCTTCTACGCGGTGACGCAGACACTGTGGGCCGCGGGCGTGATGGCGAGCGCGGTGACTCTCCACCGCTCGCCGGGCTCTGTGCAGCTTCACGGGGCGTGGGTGCTCTTCCTCACGGTGCCGGCGCTCTGGCTGCTGGGATGCGCATTCGGCGCCTCCTCCGCGGGCAACTGGATCGAGCGGACACATGTCTTCGGCCGGCTCCTCTTCTTCAACCCGTGGCACGCGGGCTTCCAGGTGGCCAAAGCCGCCGCGGGACTCTGGCTGCTCCGGAGGACGTTCCGCCACGCGCACGGCAGATTGACCTGGCTGCTGGAGGATGCCTCGCGCTGAGCCCGCGGGGGGAACGCGCTTGCCCCTCGCGGCGGCGGCGGCTAGACATCGGACTTCAAACCCGGGAGGGGCGCCATGGACGACGCGGTGACGCCGCAGGCCAAGCGCAAGGCGAGCCTGACGGCGAAGATTCTGATCGGCATGACAGCGGGCATCGTCGCAGGGCTCATCATCAACCGCATGCCCGAGGCCGCCTGGGCGGAGACGTGGCTCACGCGCGGCGTTTTCACTCTGCTCGGCGACGGCTTCATCCGGGCGATCAAGATGCTGGTCGTCCCGCTCGTCTTCATCTCGCTCGTCGCGGGCGCCTGCGGCCTGGGCGACGTCGCGCGGCTCGGGCGCGTGGGCGCGAAGACGATGGGCTTCTACCTCGTCACGACGGCGCTGGCGATCACCTGGGCGCTCCTCATCGCCTCGCTCATCCAGCCCGGCGTGGGACTCGACCTCTCGCACATTGTCCGGCAGGAGCCGACGCTCCAGGAGAGCCAGGGTCTCGTCGCCGTTCTGCTCAACCTGATCCCGGACAACCCGGTGGGGGCGATGGCCAGCGGCAACATGCTCCAGGTGATCTTCTTCGCGCTGCTGCTGGGCATCAGTCTCGCCATGATCGGCGAGGCCGGCCGGCCGGCGACGGCCCTCGTCGACTCGCTCAACGCCGCCGTGATGAAGATGGTGCACATCATCATGCTGTTCGCCCCCTACGGCGTCTTCGGCCTGATCGCCCGCACGTTCGCGACCGTGGGCTTTGAGGCGATGCTGCCGCTGGGCAAGTACATGATCGCCGTCCTCCTCGGCCTGACGGCTCACATGTTCCTGACCTACGCGGCGATGATCCGCTTCCTCGCTGGGCTCAGCCCCGTCCGGTTCCTCCGCAACATCGGCCCCGCGGCGACCGTGGCCTTCTCCACCTCGTCGAGCAATGCGACGCTGCCGGCGACGCTCGAGTGCGTTCAGCGCAACATGGGGGTGTCGCGGGCGATTTCGTCCTTCACCATTCCCCTCGGCGCGACGATCAACATGGACGGCACGGCGATCATGCAGGGGACGGCGGCGGTCTTCATCGCCGAGGTCTACGGCGTCGACCTCACGTTTGGCGCGATGCTGATGATCATCCTGACGGCGACCCTCGCGTCGATCGGCGCGGCGGGGGTGCCCAGCGTGGGCCTCATCACGCTCGCGATGGTGCTCGAGTCGGTCGGCCTGCCCGTCGAGGGCATCGCGCTCATCATCGGCATCGACCGCCTGCTCGACATGTGCCGCACAGTGACCAACATCAGCGGCGACGCGGTGTGCACCGTCCTCGTGGCCAAGAGCGAGGGGGAGTTCGACCGCGAGGTGTTCGACAGCGAGAACGCGATGACGCGCTGAGCGGCTCAGCCGCCGCGGGCCTTCTCGATCAGTGCCGTCGTCGACTTGCCGTCGACGACGGGGAATGCGACGACTCTGCCGCCGCGCGCGGCCACGATCTCCTCGCCGACGATGCGGCCAAGGCCCCAGTCGCCCCCCTTGACGAGCACGTCGGGCGCGAGGCGTTCGATGAGGCGCAGCGGGGTGTCCTCGTCGAAGAGCGTCACGAGATCCACACACTCCAGCGCGGCCATGACGCGCGCGCGCTCGCCCTCGGCCAGGCGCGGGCGCCCGGGTCCCTTCAGGCGCTTGACCGACGCGTCGGTGTTGAGCGCGACCACGAGCAGATCGCCCTCGGCCTTGGCCGCCTGGAGCAACTCGTTCATCACGGTGACGGTCGATTCGTCCAAACATTACCATTCCTTCATCGACCATGCCCGCGCCGCGGACGAAGTGCTCGAGATCCATTCCGTCACCGGCAGCGGCACGCATCTGCTGAAGGTCCGCACCGAGAACACCTCCTCGCTGGAGAAGCTCCTGTCGAAGATCCAGGCGTGGTCCGGTGTGGTCAACAC
>JABWBI010000175.1 GCA_013360565.1 Candidatus Sumerlaeia bacterium
CGCCCATCGTCATCGACGGCGCCACCGGCGACTGGCTCGGCACGCCCGGGGCCGTGGGCACCGCCGCCATCAGCGCCAGCGAGCTCATCTGGAACGACCCGGCCGGCGACGATCTCGGGGACGGGAATTACACCTATCCGACGAACGCCGTCTTCACCGGCGGCGACGCCGACTTCGACGAGGTCCGCATCGCCTGGGACGCGTCGAATCTCTACCTCCTCATCCGCCCCGTGAGCGTGAACCCCTCGGCCTCGTTCTTCACGCCGTACTTCGGCGTCTCGATCGACACCGACCAGGTCAACGGCTCCGGCCGCCAGGATCTCGGCATTGAGAGCGGACTCGCCAACGGCGGCGCCGATGCGCTCCTCTCGCCCCAGCTCGCCTGGGAGCGGCAGGCGGCCGTGCCCGGCGGCATCCCCGGCGACCCGTCGCAGAACCCGCCGGTCCTCGTCGACACCGCGGGCACTTCGCTCCCCGGCATCCAGCGGGCGATCAACTTCACCACCGGCGCCGTCGAGATCGCCATTCCCCTCGCGCAGATCGGCAGCCCGGCCGGGCAGACGTGGGACTTCGTCCCCTACGCCGCCCTCGAGACCTTCCAGGGCATCCGTGAGATCGCGGCCACGGCGGGCTCCTTCACGCCTGGCGGCGGCTTCAATTCCGACGCGAGCGGCAACGACCCCGACATCTTCGACCTGGCGGGCTCGCCGGCGGCCCTCCAGACAGCCGAGCTGGCCAGCTACAGCGGCCCCGAGGCCGCGCGCATTGCCCAGTCGGCCCTCGCCGTCGCCTTCGGCACGCTCGTCCCCGCCGAGCTCAGCGTCTTCGAGGCGCCCTGAGCAGTTCGCGCTTGCGCGGCCCGCCGCCACGCGGGTTCCATGGAGTCCGAGCCCGATGACGAGGAGCGTGTGATGATCATCCGCGATGCGATCGAGCGCGTGGTGCACGGCGAGGACCTCGAGGCCGAGGTGGCCGAGCGTGTCTGCAACTCCATCCTGGCGGGCGAGGCGACGCCGGCGCAGATCGCCGCGCTGCTGACCGGCCTGCGCATGAAGGGCGAGACGGCCGATGAGATCCTCGGTTTCGCCCGCGCCATGCGGGGAGCCGCGACGCCGATGAAGACCGGTCACCGGCTCGTCGTCGACACGTGCGGCACCGGCGGCGACCGCCACGGCACGTTCAACGTCTCGACCGCCGCCGCCTTCGTCGCCGCCGCCGGCGGCGTCAAAGTCGCCAAGCACGGCAACCGCGCCATCTCCTCGAAGTGCGGCAGCGCCGACGTCCTCCGCGAGCTCGGCGTCAAGATCGACTGTTCGCCGGAGGTCAGCCAGCGCTGTCTCGACGAGATCGGCATCTGCTTCCTCTTCGCCCCGCAGTACCACGGCGCCATGAAGCACGCGGGCCCCGCCCGCCAGGAGATCGGCATCCGCACGATCTTCAACATGGTCGGGCCGCTCACCAACCCCGCCGGCGCGACGCACCAGATCCTCGGCGTCTACAGCGAGAAGATCATGCAGCCCCTGGCCGAGGCCCTTCAGGAGCTCCGCTGTCTCCATGCGCTCATTGTCCACAGCAGTGACGGCCTTGACGAGATCTCTGTCAGCTCGGTCACCCATGTCGTCGAGGTCGAGCCCGAGGCGATCCAGACCTATGACCTGTCGCCCGGCGATCTCGGCCTCGACGTCTTCCCCTTCGAGCAGCTCCTCGGCGGCGACGCGCAGGCCAACGCCCAGATCATCGAGAACATCCTCGGCGGGCACGACACCGGCGCCCGCGCGGCGTGCGTCGCCGCCAACGCGGGTGCGGCGCTGTACATCGGGGGCAAGGCCACCGCGCTCACCGGAGCCGTCACGATGGCCTTCGACATCATCCGCAGCGGCCGGGCCCAGGGGCTGCTCCAGCGGCTGCGCGAGATGTCCAACGCCTGACGCCACCCGCCTTTGCCCTGTGAATTCCCCCGCGGCCATGATTCGCTGACGCCGTGATGGACCGCTGCATCCGCATTCAGGGCGCGCGGACGAACAACCTCCGCGCCGTCTCCTGCGCCATTCCCCACGCCCGCCTCACCGTGGTCACCGGCGTCTCCGGCTCGGGCAAGTCTTCCCTCGCCTTCGACACGCTCTTCGCCGAGGGCCAGCGGCGGTTCGTGGAGTCGATGTCGACCTATGCCCGCCAATTTCTCGAGCGCCTCGAGCGTCCCGACGTCGACTTCATCAGCAGCATTCCCCCCGCCATCGCCCTCGAGCAGCGCAACACGGTCCGCAACGCGCGCTCCACCGTGGGAACAGCCACCGAGATCACCGACTTCCTCCGCCTGCTGTTCGCCAAGATCGGCCGCACCGTCTGTCCCGCCTGTCAGATCGAGGTCCGCCGCGACACCGTCACCCGCGCCCGCCTCGGCGCGCTCCCGGACGGCGCACGCATCACCGTCGTCGCGCCGCTCTTCCTGAAGGACCGGCGCCAGCTGCGCCGTGTCACGCAGGAGATGATCGCACGGGGATTTCATCGTCTCCTGGTCCACGGCGAGCTCGTGGATCTCGCGGACGCCGATTCCAAGGCACTGCGTGCCGTCGATCCCTGGCCCGTCGTCATCGACCGCATCGCCCTGCGGGGGGACGAGACCTCGTCCCGCGTCGCCTCCGCCATCGAGCAGGCCTATCAGGTCGGCCAGGGCCGCGCCGAGGTCCACGTCGCCGGCGGCGAGCGCCTGGTCTTCACGGAGTCGTTCTCCTGTGCGCAGTGCGGCGCCGCCTTCCGCGAGCCCGAGCCGCAGATGCTCTCGTTCAACAGCCCCATCGGCGCCTGCCCGGAGTGCAACGGCTTCGGCCGCTCGGCCGGTGTCGACGAGGACCGCGTCATCCCCAACCCCGCGCTGTCGCTCGCCGAGGGGGCCGTGGCGCCGTGGAACTTCCCCTCCTACCGCGGCTGGAAGACCTACATGAAGAGAGAGTCCGGCCTGCCATGGACCAAGCCCGTCGCCGAGTTCACCGCCGCCGAGCGGCGGCGCCTGTGGCGCGGCGACGGCGGCGAGTGGGTGGGCATCGATGGCTTCTTCGACTACCTCGAGCGCAAGAAGTACAAGATGCACGTCCGCATCATCCTCTCGCGCCTCCGCGGCTACACCGGCTGCCGCGCCTGCGGGGGCTCGCGCCTCCGGCCCGAGGCACTCAACATCCGCGTCGGCGGCCAGAGCATCGACGCTCTGTGCCGCCTGAGCATCGAGGACCTGCGGCGCTGGTTCGAGCGGCTCACCCTGGACCCGCAGGACCAGGAGACCGCCGCACGCCTGCTCGCGGAGATCGGCGGCCGCCTGCGCTACCTCGACGAGGTCGGCCTCGGCTACCTGACCCTCGCGCGCCAGACGCGCACTCTCTCCGGCGGCGAGGCGCAGCGCATCAATCTCGCCTCGGCCCTCGGCTCCAATCTCACCGCGACGCTCTACGTCCTCGACGAACCGACGGTCGGACTCCACGCGCGGGACACGCACCGCCTCCTCCGCATTCTCCACGCACTGCGGGCGAATGGGAACACCGTCGTCATCATCGAGCACGATCCCGAGGTGATCCGCGGCGCCGACTGGATCATCGACCTCGGACCCGGCGCCGGCGAGCACGGCGGCGAGGTCGTCTTCGAAGGCACTTTGGCCCAGCTGATCTCACCTCCCCTTTCTCGGGGAGACGGATGTGGAGGAGAGAGTCTCACTGCCCGGTGGCTCCGTGCCGAGGCCACGCCCCGGTTCCAGCCCGCGGCGCGCCCCGCTCCGGCCCGCTGGCTCACCGTCCACGGCGCAACGGGCCACAATCTGCGCGATCTCACGGTGCGATTTCCCCTCAATCGCCTGGTCGCCGTCACCGGTGTCTCCGGCTCGGGCAAGTCGACGCTCGCCGTGCAGACGCTCGCGGGTCATCTGCTGCGCAGGCAGGGCGACAGCGTGCCCTTCGACGTCATGCCCTGCCGGCGCGTCGTGGGGGCCGAGTCCGTCGACGAGGTGATCCTCGTCGACCAGTCGCCCCTCGCGCGCTCGATCCGCTCGAACCCCGCCACCTACACCAAGGCCCACGACGAGATACGCAGGCTGCTCGCCACGAGTGCTCTCGCGCGGGCGCGTGGCATCGGGCCCGGTCACTTCTCCTTCAACACCGGGGACGGCCGCTGCGAGGCCTGCGAGGGGCTGGGCACGCAGACGATCGACATGCAGTTCCTCGCCGACGTGACTGTCACCTGTGAGCAGTGCGCGGGCCGCCGCTTCAAGCCGCACGTCCTCGAGATCGAGCACCGCGGCAAGAGCATCGACGCGATCCTCGCCATGACCATCGACGAAGCACGCGCGTTCTTCGCCGCCCACCCGCGCATCGTCCGGGCCCTTCAGCCGCTCGTCGATGCCGGTCTCGGCTATCTCCGCCTCGGGCAGTCGACCGCCACGCTCTCGGGCGGCGAGGCACAGCGGCTCAAGCTCGCCGCCCATCTGGCCCCGGGCCGCGAGACCAAGCGCCACCTTTTCCTCCTCGACGAGCCCACGACCGGTCTTCACCTCGCCGATGTCGACGTTCTCCTCGCCACGCTCGATCGCCTCGTCCGCGCAGGCCACAGTGTCATCGTCATCGAGCACAACCTCGAGCTCATCCGCAGCGCCGACTGGATCATCGACCTCGGCCCCGAGGGCGGCGACGACGGGGGCCGCCTCCTCGCACAGGGCCCCCCGTCTGCCATCGCCGCCTGCGCCGTCAGCCACACCGGGGCGTTTCTGCGCGGCGCACCCACGGGGCCTGCGGCTCACTGACTTGGGTTCACGCCGCCGCTTTGGCTTGCGAGTTTCCGCGTGGCTCCCAGGATTCTCCCCCATGAGCGTGCACGCGTTCCCCGGCGGCCACATCACCCCCTCCTTCCCTTCCCTCCGCCGCTGCGTGCTGCGCCAGGGGCCGCCGGACCGCGTCCACGTCATCGAGCTCCACCAGGATGAGGCCGCGAAGGCCGAGGTGGCCGCGCGCTTCGGCCTCGCCCGCGGCCTCGACCCCGCCGATCCGCTCTTCGCCCTTCGCCGCGATGTCGAGGTCCAGAGCTTCCTCGGCTACGATCTTGTCCGCATCCACGCGCCCGAGTCCGAGTTCCGCGTCGACCTGAACCTCGACGATCCCAACGCCGGCTTCGAGCGCACGCCGCAGGGCTACGTCGTCCACGAGCACGCCGGCCCCATCCAGACCGCCGAGCACCTCGAGCGCTACCCGTGGCCGGACGCCGCGAGGATCGATTCGCGCCCCTTCACGTGGGCCGAGGAGCACTTGCCCGAGGGCATGGCCGGCTACGATCTCGCCATGCAGGTCTTCGAGGCCTGCACGTGGCTCATGGGCTACGAGTCGCTCTTCCTCAACATGGCCCTTCAGCCCGGCCTCGTCGAGGCCCTCGTCGAACGCGTCGGCCAGGCCGCCCTCGCCTACGTCGAGTTCCTGTGCCAGTTCGACCGCATCGGCGTCGTCTTCGGCTGCGACGACATGGGCCACCGCACCGGCCCGCTCGTCTCGCCCCAGTGGCTCCGCGAGAGGATTCTGCCCTGGCACCGCCGCGCCGCCGCCATCGCCCATGCGCACGGCAAGCTCTACTTCCTCCACTCCTGCGGCAACGTCGAGGCCCTCCTCCCGGACTTCGTCCGCGACGTCGGCATCGACGCCAAGCACTCCTTCGAAGACACGGTCCTGCCCGTCACCGAGTTCCACCGGCTCCACCACCACGAGGTGGCGACGCTCGGCGGCATCGATCTCGATTTCCTCTGCCGCGGCGGCGAGACCGCCATCCGCCGCCGCGTCCGCGAGACCCTCGATGCCTGCATGCCGCTCGGCGGCTATGTTCTCGGCTCGGGCAACTCCATCGCCAGCTATTGCCCCGTCGACAGCTGGCTCACCATGCTCGACGAGGGGCACCGCTGGAGGCCCTGAGGCCTTGCCGTGTCCGATAGCGGTCGCACTCTCGCCATGCCCCGCGCCCAGGCACCGGTGTCCACCGGGGGGTTTTCGCTTGCCAATGAGGGGGCGGGGACCTAGCTGGCAGGGAATCCGGCGGTGCGTCCGAACGGCTCGCCGCCGCCTGAGTTTCGCCGAGTTGGAGGTTCACTCTGTGAGAGCACCCCGACGGGTGGCGGCCTGGGCCGCCGCGATGACGCTCGCGAGCGCCGTCGCCTCGAGGAACCGCTGCGACTGCTGCGTCATCTCCTGCAGCGTGCGACGGAACGTCGCTTCGTCCATGCCCGCGACCAGCTGCTCGAGATGCTGCCGGTCGTTGTTCTGCGCGAGCGTGTGCATCATCCGTTGCGTGTCGGCAATCACGGCGTCGGTGAACGTCGAGAGGCGGCCGTCCTCGAGGTGCAGGATCCGGTCGGCGACGTCGAGGATGCGATTGTCGTGGGTGACGAGCAGGATCGTCGCGCCCCGCTCGCGCGCGAGCGTCTGCATCCGATCGACCACTTCGCGACCGGACACGCGGTCGAGCGACGCGGTCGGCTCGTCGGCCAGCAC
>JABWBI010000176.1 GCA_013360565.1 Candidatus Sumerlaeia bacterium
GCGAAGGGGCCCGTGTGGCCCTCACGGCGCGTGACGCGGGGCTGCTCCGGCGCGTCTGCCTCGCGCTTCCCGGCAAGGGCCACGCGGTCATCCCCGCCGACCTTGCGAGTCCCGGGCAGGTGGCTCGCCTCGCCGGCCAGACGAAGGCGTGGTGCGGCGGCGCGCTGGACATCCTGGTCAACAATGCGTCGGTGCTCGGCCCGCTGCGCCCATGTGTGGAAATCCGCGCCGAGGAGTTCGCAGCGGTCCTGCAGGTCAACCTGATCGCGGTCTTTGACCTGACGACGCGTCTGATCCCCCTGCTGGAGTCGAGCCGCCATGCAGTCATCCTCAACGTCACGTCGTCGGCCGGTCGCGTGGGCCGCGCCAGCTGGGGACCCTACTCCGCCTCGAAGTTCGGCATCGAGAGCCTCACGCAGACGTGGGCCGAGGAGCTCGCACCGCGCGGCATCCGCACCGTCGCCATCAACCCCGGCGGCACGCGCACCCGCATGAGGGCCGAAGCCCATCCCGAGGAAGACCCCAAGTCCGTCCCCCCGCCCGAGGAGGTGGCGAACGCATTTCTCGCCGCAGCCATTCAGCAGAGTCTGAAATCTGGCTCATCATTCGATGCGAGAGACCCGGGCTGGCAGACGGCCTGAATCCTCTTCATCTGTGTTGACCCGTGTTCATCTGTGGTCGCTCTTCACCCGCCCAATTCACTCATCCCCAGCTCCACCGGCGCGAAGTCGTCCTTGCCGATGCGGTGAGACTCGACCTTGTTCCACACGACGCCGCGGATCACTTCGCGCAGATCGTCGTCGCTCCCGCCGCTGCGCATCACCTCGCGCAGCGAGCGCTGGCCGTCGCTGAAGAGACACCCGCGCAGATGGCCATCGCTCGTCAGCCGCACGCGGTTGCACGCCTGGCAGAAAGTCTCGCTCACCGCACTGATGAAGCCGACACGCCCCGCGCCACCCGCGTAGCCCCACACGCGCGAGGGGCCGCTCGATCCCTCCGGGCCGGCGATCGGCGCCAGGTCCGGCCACACCGCGCGCAGCCGCTCCTGCATCTCGGCCACCGGGACGACTCGGTCGTGGGTCCACTCGCGCTGGAGGCCCGTCGGCATGAACTCGATGAAGCGGATCTCCATGCCACGCTCGACGGCGTACCGGGCGAGGTCGACGGTCTCGTCATCGTTGACGCCGCGGATGATCACGGCGTTGAGCTTGATGCGGCGAAACGGCTGGGCGCGCGCGGCCTCGATGCCCTCGAGCGTGCGGCCGAGCTCGTCGCGGCGCTGCAGGAGCTCGAACGTCGCGCGCCGCAGGGTGTCGAGGCTGATGTTCAGCCGCTGCACGCCCGCTTGGCAGAGCCCCTCGGCGCACCTGGTGAGCAGAATCCCATTGGTCGACATCACGAGTTCGTTCACGCCCTCGATCCGCGCAAAGTCCGCGAGGAACGGCACGAGCTCATGGCGGACAAGCGGCTCGCCGCCGGTGATGCGGAACTTCACGAAGCCCAGCGACGCGAAGACGCGACCGAGGCGCAGGAGCTCCTCGTAGGTGAGGATCTCCGGCTTCGGGCGGAGGGTGACGCCCTCGGCGGGCATGCAGTACTGGCAGCGCAGGTTGCACCGGTCGGTCACCGAGATGCGAAGGTAGGTGACCGGGCGGCGATACTGATCGACGAGGGGGAGCGGCATTGCCCCCTGATACCACGGGACGGCGGCCGCGCCAAACGCAAAACGCGCCGCCGGACTCAGGTCCGGACGAGCGAGTGGCGGCGGACATCGAGCGAGGCGATGCTGACCATGTTCACGACGTCGGCCGTCTCGCAGGAGGGCTGGAGCAGGTGGACGGGGCACCGCATGCCCATGAGCATCGGGCCGATGGCCTCGGCGCCGCCGAGCGCGGCGAGGATCTTGTAGGCGGCGTTCGCCCCCTCCAGGCGGGAGAAGACCAGCACATTCGCGGACCCCTCGAGGGTGCAGAAGGGGAAGAGCTCGCGGCGCTTGTCGGCATTCAGCGCGACATCCGTCTGCATCTCGCCGTCGACCGCCAGATCGGGGCGCTTCGCCCGGATGATCTGCACGGACCGCGCCGCGGCCTCCGCATCCGGGTGACGCACGGAGCCGAAGTTGGAGAAGGAGCAGACGGCGATGCGCGGCTCGACATCGAAGTCGCGCGCGCGCTCGGCCGTGAGGATGGCGATCTCGGCGAGGGTCTCGGCGTCGGGCGCGATGTTCACCGCCACGTCCGCGATGAAGAGCACGCGCCCGTCCACAACCATCATGTAGGCCGCCGCGACGCGGCGCACGCCGGGGGCCGTTCCGATGATCTGGAGCGCCGGGCGGATCGTCTCGGGATACGAGCGCGTCACACCGCTGACCAGGCCATCGGCCTCGCCGAGGTGGACCATCATCGCGCCGAGCTCGACGCTGTGCTCCATCAGGCGCCGGGCCCCGGGGAGTGTCATGCCCTTGCGCTGGCGCAGCCGGTGAAGCGCCTGGGCATAGTCCTCGGCGCGGTCGAAGCTTTCGGGGTCGATGATCTCCATCCCCTCGAGGGAGACGGCGTGCTCGACCGCGGCCTGCTCGACGACGCCGCAGCGGCCGACCAGAATGGGGATGCAGATGCCTTCCTCGACGAGGGTCGCGGCCGCGCGCAGGATCTTCTCGTGCTCACCCTCCGGCAGGACGATGCGGGGCCGGCTCGGGGCGCTGCGCTGCACGGCGGCGCGGATGACCGCCCGGCCCTTGCCCAGGCGCATCTCGAGCTCCTCGTGATAGCGGTCGAGGTCGACAGGGCGCCGCGCCACGCCGCTCTCCATGGCGGCGCGGGCGACGGCGTGAGACTCCCAGACCAGAACGCGCGGGTCAAAGGGCTTGGGGATGATGTAGTCGCGGCCGAAGCGCAGATGCTCGCCGCCGTAGGCGCGGAGGACGGAGTCGGGGACATCCTCCTTGGCGAGATCGGCCAGCGCGCGGGTGGCGGCGACCTTCATCTCCTCGTTGATCGACCGCGCCTGCACGTCGAGCGCGCCCCGGAAGATGAAGGGGAATCCGAGGACATTGTTGACCTGGTTCGGGTAGTCGGAGCGGCCGGTCGCGACGATGGCGTCGCTCCTGGCGGCCTTGGCGAGGTCGTAGGTGATCTCGGGATTGGGGTTCGCGAGCGCGAAGACGACAGGGTCCGGAGCCATGGACTTGACCATGGCCTGCGTCACGCAGTCGGCGACGGAGCACCCGCAGAAGACGTCGGCGTCGCGCAGAGCGTCGGCGAGGGTCCGGGCGCCGGTCTGGGCGGCGAGCTGGCGCTTCCACTCGTTCATGCCTGCCTCACGTCCCTCGTGGACGACGCCCTTGGAGTCGCAGAGGATCAGATTCTCCCGGCGCAGGCCGAGGCGCAGCCAGTGCTGCGCGCAGGCGATGGCCGAGGCCCCGGCGCCGTTGAAGACAGCGCGGACGTCCTCGATCCGCTTGCCGGTGATCTCGAGCGCATTGAGCAGCGCCGCGCCGGAGATGATCGCCGTGCCGTGCTGATCATCGTGGAAGACGGGGATCGACAGCCGCTCGCGCAGTGCGCGCTCGATCACGAAGCACTCGGGCGCGCGGATGTCTTCGAGGTTGATGCCGCCGAAGGTCGGTTCGAGCAGCTCGCAGACGCGGATGACCTCGGCGGGGTCCTCGCTCGCGACCTCGATGTCGAAGACGTCGATGTCGGCGAAGCGCTTGAAGAGCACCCCCTTGCCCTCCATCACGGGCTTTCCCGCCAGCGCCCCGATGTTGCCCAGGCCGAGCACCGCCGTTCCGTTCGACACGACGGCGACGAGATTGCCCTTGGAGGTGTAGCGGTAGGCGTCCTCGGGGTTGTCCGCGATCTTCAGGCACGGCTCGGCGACGCCCGGTGTGTAGGCGAGCGAGAGGTCCGTCTGCGTCGAGCAGGGCTTCGTCGTTCGGATTGCGATCTTCCCCGGCACCGGCTGCGCGTGGTAGCGCAGCGCGTTCGTCAGACCTGTCATCTGCATCGTCTCCTTCAGCCGGAACCCATCACACGCCCGTTATCGGCCTTTCCGCGGAGAGCGTCAAGAACCGACGCGGCCTGTCTCGGTTCACCGCCCCTCGGGCCACGGGGACCGGGTGTGCTTCTCGCGATTTCCGGGTGCGGACTCCGAACGAGAACCAGGGAGCAGCTTCAGGGCAATGCGCCTCTGCCCCATGTCGCTGGTTCACCCCTTCGGGGCGGCGTCGAGGGTCTCCTGCGAGGCCCGGTCGGCGTACTTCGCGAAGTTGTCCCGGAACATCGCGGCGAGGCGCTTGACCGTCTCGTCGTAGGCGGCCTTGTCCATCCATGTGCGCCGGGGGTCGAGCACATCCGGCGGGACGTCGGGGCACGACGCGGGGATCGCGAGGCCGAAGTGGGGCTCGGGGCGGAACTCGACGTGGTCGAGGGAGCCGTCGAGAATCGCGTCGATGATCGCGCGCGTGTGCGCGAGCTTGAAGCGGTGACCGGTGCCGTGGCCGCCACCCGTCCAGCCGGTGTTGACCAGCCAGACGCGCGAGCCGTGCCGGCGGATCTTCTCCGCCAGCATCTCGGCGTACTTCGTCGGGTGCCAGACGAGGAAGGCCGCGCCGAAGCAGGCGGAGAAGGTCGCCTGAGGCTCGGTGACGCCGATCTCCGTCCCCGCGACCTTCGCCGTGTAGCCGCTGATGAAGTGGTACATCGCCTGGCCCGCCGTCAGCCGGCTCACCGGCGGCAACACGCCGAACGCGTCACAGGTGAGGAAGATGATGTTGCGCGGGTGCCCGCCGGTGCACGGGATCTTCGCGTGGTCGATGAACTCGATGGGGTACGAACACCGGGTGTTCTCAGTCACGCTGGCGTCGGTGTAGTCGACCTGGAAGGTCTCGGGGTCGTAGACGACGTTCTCGAGGATCGCGCCGTAGCGGATGGCGCTCCAGATCTGGGGCTCGCCCTCGCGCGAGAGGTTGATCGTCTTGGCGTAGCAGCCGCCCTCGAAGTTGAAGATGCCGCCGTCTGTCCACCCGTGCTCGTCATCGCCGATCAGAGCGCGCTTGGGATCGGCCGAGAGCGTCGTCTTGCCCGTCCCCGAGAGGCCGAAGAAGAGCGCCGTGTCGCCGCCCGGCCCCTCGTTGGCCGAGCAGTGCATCGAGAGGACGCCGTCGCGCGGGAGCGTGTAGTTGAGGATCGTGAAGACGCCCTTCTTCATCTCGCCGGCGTACTCGGTGCCGAGGATGACGAACTCGCGCGACCTGAAGTTGAGGGCGACGCAGGTCTTCGAGCCGACGCCCTCGAGGGCACTCGGGGCCTCGAGCTGGCCGCCGTTGTAAATCACCCAGTCGGGGTCGCCGAAGTCCGCGAGCTCCTGCGGCGTGGGCCGGATGAGCATGTTCCACATGAACAGCGCGTGGTAGGCGCGCGTGCAGATGACGCGGACCTTGACACGGTGTTTGGGGTCCCAGCCCGCGAAGGCGTCGATGACGTAGATCTCGTCCCGGCTGTTGAGGTAGTTCTGCGCCGTCTCCTTGAGAATGGCAAACGACGCCTCGCTCAGGGGAATGTTCACATGGCCCCACCAGACGTCCTGCTCCGTCGTCTCCTCGCGCACGACGCGCTTGTCCTTGGGGCTCCGGCCCGTCTTCGGAGTCGAGTAGGCGATGAGAGCGCCGCTGTTGGCGAGGTGGTAGCGCCACTGCGGAGCCGCCATGCGGTAGAGTTTGGCCACGGAGGGGTTGCGGTGGACGATGTGCGGGGCGAGGCGGATGCCCTGCTTGGCGAGCGACTCGGCGAAAGGTGTGGCCTCGAGGGAGGACGTCCGGCTGCCCTGGGCAAGGTCATGGAGCACCTGGTGAGCGAGGAGCTCGGCCTCGGTGGGGGCGGCGACGCCGGTGGCCCGGGGGGAGGCGATGGCCTTGCCGGTGGAGGAGGTGGGGGGAAATGCGCTCATCGCGCGGGCTCCTTGGATGTGAACTCCTTCACAGAATGCACAGGATCAGACGCACGGTCAAATCCTGAAAACCAAAGTTCTTTGCAGGTCAGCGCGGATTATTTTCACGGAGCCGTGCGGCATATCCTTCGATCTGAGCGGCCCGTTCACTCGAGGGATACGTCGCCAGCGCTCGCTCGTACAGCGCCCCGGCCCGCCCCGGGTCACCCAGGCGCTCCCACGAGCGCCCGGCGTACAGCAGGCAGTGAACCGTCCGGAAGACCTCCCCGTAAAGGCTACCCGGGACATCTGCCACAACCCGCTCCCAGTTTTCCACTGTCTCCCGCGCCTCGTCTTCGCTGATGCGCAGCGTCTCGTACGCCCCGTCTCGCGCGAGCCACTGCTCGAAGAGGGCGATGGCCTCGCGCCGGCGCTGACGCGCCTCCTCGGTGGCTGCGCGAGAGGTGAGGGCCACGGCGCGGGTTCGGACGCCCGGGGGGGCGCCCTCCAGATCCACGGCAGCCAGTGCCTGGCGGACGGCGATCCAGTCGCCGGCCTCCGCGAGGG
>JABWBI010000177.1 GCA_013360565.1 Candidatus Sumerlaeia bacterium
CCACTGATCCGACCCCCGTGAGGCCCGCGCTGTGATCTCCTCCCTCCTGACGATCCCGAAGATCCCCGACCTCTGGCGGCGGGTGAAATACACCCTGCTGCTGATCGCGATCTACCGGGTCGTCGCCGCGGTCCCCAGCCCGTTCATTGACCTCGGTGAGCTCCGCGACATCATGCACGGCGCCCTCGGCGACCGCGGCCTGCTGCAGTTCGTCAACCTCTTCAGCGGCGGCGCCTTCGAGCAGATGACGGTCGTCGCCCTCGGCATCATGCCCTACATCACGGCCTCGATCATCATCCAGCTGCTCGGCTTCGTCGTCCCCTCCATCGAACGCATGATGAAGGAGGGCGAGGCCGGCAAGAAGAAGATCAACGACTGGACGCGCTACAGCACCGTCGGCATCTGCCTCGTCCAGTCCATCGGCATCGCCGTGTGGCTCCGCGGCATGGGCCTGAGCGCCATCCCCGGCCACCCGGTCTTCTTCACCCTGTTCGTCGTCGTCGCGCTGACGACCGGCACGCTCTTCCTCATGTGGCTCGGCGAGAAGATCAGCGAGAACGGCATCGGCAACGGCATCTCCCTCATCATCACGGTCGGCATCCTCGCGAGCTACCCCGCCTCCGCGGCTTTCGCCTTCACCTCCTGGCAGGGGGGCACCTTGCCGTTCGCCTGGATCATCGGCATCGCCCTTCTCAGCATCGCCGTCACCGTCGTCATCATCCTCATCCAGCAGGGCCAGCGGAAGATCCCCGTCCAGCACGCCAAGCGCATGATGGGCCGCCGCATGGTGCAGGCGCAGACGACCTATCTGCCCCTGCGGATCAACACGGCGGGTGTCATCCCCGTCATCTTCTCCGGCTCGATCCTCAGCTTCCCCGCCGTCTTCGGCTTCTTCGGGGCCAACCAGGCCGGCGGCGGCGGCTTCTGGAACTGGATGGCCAACTTCTTCGACCCCTACAGCAACATCAATCTCTACAGCGGGCTCGAGAGCTGGTTCGACTGGCAGCCCGGCGGCGCGATGCTCCTCTTCAAGTCCTTCAACATGTACACCTTCCTCTACGCCGCCCTGACCATCGCCTTCTGCTTCTTCTACACCGCGATCGTCTTCAACCCCGTCGACGTCGCCGACAATCTCAAAAAGGTCGGCGCCTTCATCCCCGGCCGGCGCCCCGGCAAGCCCACCAGCGACTTCATCGACTACGTCCTCCTGCGCATCACGGTTGTCGGCGCCATCTTCCTCACCTCGGTCGCGCTGATCCCCCAGATCCTCTCCCACTCATTCGGCGTCGACTGGCGCATCGCCCAGATCGCCGGCGGGACGGGCCTCATCATCAACGTCGGTGTCATTCTCGACACCATGCGCCAGATCGAGAGCCACCTCCTCCAGCGCCACTACGACGGCTTCATGAAGCGAGGGCGACTCAAGGGTCGCTACTGACCCATGCGCCACGGCGTCCTCCTCGGTCCGCCCGGCTCGGGCAAGGGGACCCAGGCCGCGCTCCTGGTGCAGCGTCTCGGCGCACAGCACCTCTCCACCGGCCGCCTCCTGCGCCAGGCCATCGCCGCGCAGACGCCCCTGGGCCGTGAGGCGCAGGGCGCCATCGAGCAGGGGCTCCTCGTCCCCGATGCCACCGTGAATGCCCTTGTCCGCGAGACGCTCCTCGCCCTCCCCCCGGAGGCTCCACTCGTGCTCTTCGACGGCTACCCTCGTTCGATCTCCCAGGCGGCCGCGCTCGACCAGACGCTGCGCGAGCTCACCGGCCACGCCCTCGACATCGCCCTCCTGCTCGACCTCTCCGATGACGAAGTCATCCGCCGCCTCGCCGGCCGCCGCGAGTGCCCGCAGTGCGGCGGCGTCTTCAACGTTGTCTCCGCCGTGCCCAGCGACGGCAGCGAGTGCAAGGAGTGCGGCGGGTCCAACCTCACGCAGCGGGCTGACGACCGGCCCGGCGCCATCACGCGGCGACTCGAGGTCTATCACCGCGAGACGCAGCCGCTCGAGTCTCACTACGCCTCACGCGGCCTGCTCCACCGCATCGCCGCCGCCGCCGGCCCCGCCACGGTTCACAGCCGCATCATGGACGCCCTCGCCGGCGCCGGCTCGCAGAGGAGCGTCTGATGGCCCCGATCCAGCCGAAGACCCCCGCCGAGATCGAGTGCATGCGCGAGGCCGGGGAACTCCTCGCCCGCGTCTTCGATGAGATGGGCGGCGAGGTCTGCGAAGGCGTCACCACCGACCACCTCGACCGCGTCGCCGCGGGCGTCATCCGCCGCCTGGGGGCCAAGCCCAGCTTCCTCAACTACCACAAGTATCCCAAGACGATCTGCACCTCCGTCAACGAGGAGGTCGTCCACGGCATCCCCGGTTCCCGCGTCCTCGAGGCAGGCGACATCGTCAGCGTTGACATGGGGCTCATCTACCGGGGCTTCCACGCCGACCGGGCCACCACCTTCCCCGTCGGTCGCATCTCCCCCGAGATCATGCAGCTGCTCCAGGTCACCCGTGAGTGCCTCGCCCGGGCCATCCGTGCCGCCCAGCCGGGCAGCCGTCTCTTCGACATCGGGGCCGCCGTCGAGGAGCTGGCCACCGCCCACGGCTATGGGATCGTCCGGGACTACTCGGGCCACGGCATCGGCCGCAAGCTTCACGAGTACCCCCAGGTGCCCAATTTTGTGCCTCCCAAGGGCTCAAAAGCCCGGGAAGAGGGCAATCCCAGGCTCATTCCGGGGGTCACCCTGGCCATTGAGCCCATGATCAATCTCGGCACCCACCGGACGCGGACCCTGAGCGACAAGTGGACCGTGGTCACCGCCGATGGCCTCCCCTCGGCCCATTTCGAGCACACGGTCCTGATCACCGAGGACGGCCCGGAAATCCTGACGGGCGAGCAGCCCGCGTTGAAGGAATTGGAGCTTGACACTCCGGCGTGAT
Organism: Candidatus Sumerlaeia bacterium; assembly: GCA_013360565.1. Classification (GTDB taxonomy): domain Bacteria; phylum Sumerlaeota; class Sumerlaeia; order JABWBI01; family JABWBI01; genus JABWBI01. Next base: position 2,933 of record JABWBI010000177.1, read on the forward strand.
CGTCTAGAACTGATCGGCTTTTGCCCAATGGGGAGACCTCAGCGTGCAGCCCCGCGGGTCTTCCGCATTGGGTGAATTTTTGGCCCGGGATGGGTCGACGCGAGGAGTTATGGCGAAAGAGAAGGGCATCGAGGTCGAGGGCACCGTTGTCGAGCCCCTGCCCAATGCCATGTTTCGCGTCGAACTCGAGAACGGCATGGTCGTTCTCGCCCACATCTCCGGCAAGATGCGCATGCACTACATCCGCATCCTCCCCGGGGACCGGGTGATGGTCGAGCTGAGCCCCTACGACCTGACCCGCGGCCGAATCACCTACCGCTACAAGTGAGCGCCCCCGCGAGGGATCTGCCATGAAAGTCCGCGCATCGGTCAAGCCGATCTGCAGCAAGTGCAAGGTCATCCGCCGCAAGGGCGTCGTGCGGGTGATCTGCGAGAACCCCAAGCACAAGCAGCGCCAGGGCTGACCCGCGGCGCACACGCCCACTGAGACAGGAGCGAAAGCGTGGCTCGAATCGCAGGCATCGATCTTCCCCGCGACAAGCGCGTCGAGGTCGGGTTGACCTACATCTACGGCATCGGGCCCACCATGGCCCGCAAGATCCTCCGCGAGGCCGAGGTCAACATCGACACCCGCGTCCGCGACCTCACCGACGCCGAGGTCTCTCGCATCCAGACCGTCATCACCCGCGACTACAAGGTCGAGGGCGACCTCCGCCGCGATGTCTCCATGAGCATCAAGCGCCTCATGGACATCGGATGTCACCGCGGCCTGCGTCACCGCCGCGGTCTCCCCGTCCGCGGCCAGCGCACCCGCACCAACGCCCGCACCCGCAAGGGCCCGAAGAAGACCATCGCGGGCAAGAAGAAGACTCTCGCCAAGAAGTGACCGGAGCACCCTGACCCATGGCCAAAGCCGCCGCCTCCCGCAAGACCAAGAAGAAGGTCAAGAAGAACATCGCCGTGGGCATCGCCCACCTCCAGGCGACCTTCAACAACACCATCGTCTGCATCTGCGACCGCGCGGGGAACACCCTGTCGTGGTCCAGCGCCGGATCCGTCGGCTTCAAGGGTTCGCGCAAGTCCACCCCCTTTGCCGCCCAGATGGCCGGCGAGGCCGCCGCGAAGAAGGCCATGGAGCACGGCCTGCGCTCCGTCGAGGTCTACGTCAAAGGCCCCGGCTCGGGCCGCGAGGCCGCCATCCGCGCCCTCCAGATCGCCGGCCTCGAGATCACCGTCATCCGCGACGTCACCCCTATCCCCCACAACGGCTGCCGCCCCCCCAAGCGGCGCCGGGTCTGATCCCAGAAGGAGTCTGCTCCCGCCATGGCCCGCTATCATGGACCTGTTGGCCGTCTGAGCCGCCGCGTCGGTATGCAGCTCGAGCTCAAGGGCCGCCGCCGCGAGGCTGGCAAAGAGGCCTTTGACCGCAGCGCCTACCCCCCTGGCCAGCACGGCCAGTCGCGCAAGGGCAAGCTCTCCACCTACGGCCAGCAGCTGCGCGAGAAGCAGCGTGCCAAGTACTACTACGGCGTCCTCGAGCGCCAGTTCCGCCGCTATTTCCAGAAGGCCAACCGCATGCGCGGCGTCACCGGCCACAACCTGATGATCATCCTCGAGCGCCGGCTCGACAATGTCGTCTGCCGCCTGGGCCTCGCGCCCACGCGCCCGGCCGCCCGCCAGCTCGTCACCCATGGCCACGTCCGCGTCAACGGACGCAAGGTCGACATCCCATCTTTCCTTGTCGGCGCCGGCGATGTCGTCACGATCAAGGAGAAGTCCCGCGAGCTCCCCGTCGTCCTCGAGGGGCTCGACCTCGCCAGCCGGCGCCCTGCTCTCAACTGGCTCCGGACCGACCCCGACAAGCGCGAGGGCGTCGTCATCTCCCTGCCCACGCGCGAAGACATTCCTGTTCCGATCAACGAGCAGATGATCGTCGAACTCTACTCCAAGTGATCTGACCTCTGCCTGAGCCCAGGAGCGTGCCCATGGATTTCAAGACCCTCATCATGCCGCGGAGCCTTCACTGCGACAAGGCCTCGCTCACCCCCACCTACGGGCGCTTCTACGCCGAGCCCTTCGAGCGCGGCTACGGCGTCACCATCGGCAACTCGCTGCGCCGCATCCTCCTGTCGTCCATCCAGGGCGCGGCCCCCGTCGCCGTCCGCTTCGAGGGCGTCAAGCACCAGTTCCAGGCCATCGACGGGGTCAAGGAGGACGTCTCCGACATCCTCCTCAATCTCAAGAGCCTCATCTTCAAGCTCGCCGGCAGCGCGTTCGAGACCACGATCCACCTCGATGCCCGCGGGCCGAAGGTCGTCACCGGCGCCGACCTCGAACTCAACCAGAGCATTGAGCTCCTCAACCCCGGCCAGCCCATCGCCACGCTCTCCAAGGGCGCTCGCCTCACCATGGACATCGAGGTCCGCCAGGGCCGCGGCTACGAGCCCGCCGAGCCCGGCGCCACCGACTACGACACCATCGGCATCATCCCCATCGACGCCGTCTTCAGCCCCATCCGGAACGTCAAGTACACCGTCGAGGCCGCCCGCGTCGGCCAGCGCACCGACTACGACCGCCTCATCCTCGAGGTCTGGACCAACGGCACCATCAGGCCCGAGGACGCCGTCCTCTACGCCGCCCGCGTGCTGCGCGACCACCTCAGCCTCTTCATCAGCATCGAGGAGGAGGCCGTCGTCTCCCCGCGCATGGAGGTCGAGGCCGAGGAGGTCAGCGAGACGGCCGCCCTCGCCGACAAGCTCGACAAGTCGATCGAGGAGCTCGAGCTCTCCGTCCGCTCTTTCAACTGCCTCGAGGCCGCCGGCATCAAGACCATCCGCGACCTCGTCCAGAAGACCGAGAACGAGATGCTCAAGTACCGCAACTTCGGCCGCAAGTCGCTGACCGAGATCAAGAACATCCTCAAGGGCATGGGCCTGTCCTTCAACATGGCCATCGACCCCGAGACCGGCATGCCCCTCAGCGAGCCGGTCGAGCGCTGAGCCCGAGACACCCCCCGGAGCCCCTTCCATGCGTCACCGCAAAGCCGTCAACCGCCTCAGCCGCCCGTCCGGCCACCGCCAGGCCCTGCTGCGCAATCTCGCCAAGTCGCTCTTCGAGCACGGCCGCATCGTCACCACCGAGGCCAAGGCCAAGGAGCTCCGCCCCTTCGCCGAGAAGCTCATCACGCGCGCCCGCCGGAACACGCAGCACTCGACCCGCCTTGTCTTCTCGCGCCTCGGCGACAAGACCGCCACCAAGCGCCTCGTCACCGAGGTCGCCCCGCAGCACGCCGGACGCGCCGGCGGCTACCTGCGCATCACCAAGATGGGCCACCGCAACCCCAACGGCGACGGTGCCGCCATGGCCATGATCGAGATCATCGCCCCCGCTGCCGGCGAGGCGCCCAAGGAGAAGCCCAAGCGCCGCCGCCGTGCCGCCCCCAAGAAGAGCGACGCCGCCGAGGCGTGAACCCGCCGCACCCTCCAGGGACTCTGCCGCCCGCGCCGGCCGGCGC
>JABWBI010000178.1 GCA_013360565.1 Candidatus Sumerlaeia bacterium
CAGCGTGTCCTTCATGCCGCGCGATTCGAACTGGAACACCGCCGTGGTGTTGGCCGTCTTGAAGATGCGGTCGTAGGTCGGCTTGTCGTCGAGCGGCAGCCGGTCGAGGTCCACCTCGACGTCCTCCACTTCCTTCACGAAGCGCACCGCCTCGGCCAGGATGGTCAGCGTGCGCAGGCCGAGGAAGTCGAACTTCACCAGCCCCACCGCTTCCACGTCGTCCTTGTCGAACTGGGTGACCGGGTTCTTGCCCAGCGTGCCGTGGTCGTGTTCGGCGTACAGCGGGCAGAAATCCGACAGCGGCGTCGGCGCGATCACCACGCCGCCGGCGTGCTTGCCGGCGTTGCGGGTGAGGTCCTCCAGCTGCAGCGCCAGGTCGATCAGGTCGCGGACGTCGTCCTCGCTCTCGTAGGGGTTGTGGACGAGGAAGTCATAGGTGACCTCGATCCCCCGGCTGTGCGCGTACCAGGCGATGCGCTTGATCTTGTCGTTGAAGTAGCCGCGGTTGTAGAGCCCCTGGACGACGAACTCGCTGCCGCTCTGGATGCCGAACCCGATGCACACAAACGGGCAGTCGACGAGCGCGTCAATCATCGGCTCGGTCGTCATCGTGGGGAACGACAGGCCGCCGATGGGGAAGCGCAGGCGCGACTGGAACTCGTGCGCGAACTCCTCGATCCACTTGCGGTTCATCAGGAACACGTCGTCCCAGAACATCACGGACTGCACGCCGAGCACTGTGTGCGCCCACTCGAGCTGGTCGACGACGAGCTTCGGGCTGCGCCGGCGCAGGTACTTGTCGCCCGCGTACATCTCGTGCGTCTTCCAGTGGTGGCAGAACGAGCACTTGAACGGGCACCCGCGGCCCGTCATGTGGATGTAGCGCGCCGCCAGGTACTCGCGGTGCGTCTCGACCGTGATGCGGTGGAGCTTCTCGTCGGTGATGAGGAATTCGTTGACCCCGTACGCCGGCCACTGGAGCGAGTCGCAGTCCTGGATCAGCGGCGCGACGGGGTTCTCCACGAGATGGCCCGCCGAGTCGATGTGGCACATCCCCGGCACGTCGAGGCGCGCGGGGTCGGCTGCGATCGCCCGCAGCGGCACCTCGCCCTCGCCGCGGATCAGCCGGTCGGGAAACCGCGCGTACTTGGGCGCCTCGTGGCTGACCTCGACGCCGCCCCACACCGTCAGCACGCCGGGGAAGTGTTCCTTCACCAGCTGTGTGTAGTGCGCGGTCACCGCCGCGTCATCGCTCGTGACCGAGAAGCAGACGAGCTCCGGCTTGATCTCCCCCAGGAGGTTCAGGAAGACCTCTGTCTCCCGCGGGGCGATGGCCAGATGCTCGGGGAGGAAGACCTCGCCGTCGTACTGAATCTCGACCCAGGCGTCGGTGTCTTTGATCTCCCGGAGCAGCTCGGGATTGAACGCCCCGAACCCCCTGCGGCCCATGTGAAACGGCTTGAGATTGACCAGATAGACCTCGTGCCCCTGCGCGATCAGGTCGGCCTGCAGGCAGCGGGGCCCGTGGCAGTAGTCGTCGTAGAGTTTGACGAGCGCGACGCGCATAGAGCTCTCCTGGCCTGGCTTCCACCCCGGAAGTCGTCTTCCACCCTCGCCGAGCGCCCCGTGGGGTGTCAAGCGCCCGGAACTCGGTTGCCAAAGCACGAGCAGGCTGCTTGGCTGGGCCACATTACCATCGTCGCCAGGAGAGAACGTGACCATGCAGAGCGTCTATACAAGCCTCACTCTCGCTGTCTTCGCCCTCGCTTCGTCTGTCCCCGCGCAGGACGAGGACGCCCGCGCCCGCAATGTGATCCTGTTCATCGGGGACGGTATGGGGCTGGCCCAGGTCGCTGCCGCCTCGTACGCCGCAGGGGGGCAGGAGAATTCGGCGGGTCTGTTCTTCGAGTCGTTCCCCGTCACCGGCTACGTGACGACCCACAGCGCCGACAGCTTCGTCACCGACTCGGCCGCGGCGGCCACGTCCATGGCGAGTGGGATCAAGACGGCCAACGGCGCGCTCGGCGTCGATGTCTCCGGCGAGCCGGCCGTCACGATCCTCGAGCAGGCCGAGGAGCGCGGCCTGGCGACCGGTCTGGTCACCTCCGTGCCCATCGGCCACGCGACGCCCGCCGCGTTCTACGCGCACGTCAGCGAGCGCGGCAGCGTCGACGCGATCATCGACGCCGCGCTGAGCGACCCCAAGATCGAAGTCCTCCTCGGCGGCGGTTTGGCCGTCGACGAGCTCAGCTCCGACGAGGTCTTCGCCTCGGCCGAGGCCGCCGCCTACACCGTGCTCCGCCCGGGCGACGGCGCGCTGCTGGCCGAGGTGTCGCCGGGCCTGCGCGTCTTCGGCATCTTCGATGAGAACGGCAACCGGCGCCTGGACTACGTGGCCGAGCACGTCTCGTTCGAGTCCACCGAGCCCCGGCTCGTGGATCTCGCGACGGCGGCTGTCCGCTCGCTGAGCGCCTCGGAGACCGGCTTCTTCCTGATGGTCGAGGGCGGGGCGATCGACTGGGCCAGCCACGACAACGAGATCGGGAACACCGTCGACGAGGTGCGCGAGTTCGACGCCGCCATCGAGGCGGTCTGCGCGCTGCTCGATGGCCTGGGCCAGCTCGACGAGACCCTCATCATCGTCACCGCCGACCACGAGACCGGCGGTCTGACGCTGCCCGGCCCCTATCGGCGGACTCTGACCACCGGCGAGATCCCCTCGACCGAGTGGAGCACGGGCGGCCACTCGGGCATCCCCGTCGGTCTGTGGGCCCGCGGGCCTCACGCCGAGGCCTGTGCCGGGCGCCTCGACCAGACCGAGATCCACGGCATCATGTGCCGCGCGCTGGGTCTGTGACCTCCGCCGCATGAGCGAGCCCGCGCCGCTCGATCTCGCCATCATCGGCTCCGGGCCCGCGGGCCTGTGCACTGCCGACGCCGCCCTGCGCGCGGGGCTGTCGGTCCGCGTCTACGACAGGGGGTGCCTCGCCGAGAGCATCCACCGCTTTCCCACGTTCATGCGGTTCCACTCGACGAAGGAGAACCTCGAGCTCGGCGGCGTCCCCCTCGTCGGCCCCGAGGACAAGCCCACGCGCCAGGAGTACCTCGAGTACCTGCGCCGCTTCGTCACGCTGCGCGGCCTCGACGTGCGTCTGTACACCGAGGTCACTCGCCTCGAACGCGGGCCCGGCGAGTTCACCCTCCACCTGCGCGGACGCGGCGGTGACGAGCACGTCCAGCGCGCGCGTTTCGTCACGATCGCCACCGGCGGCTACGACTCGCCCCAGCGCCTGGGCGTCCCCGGCGAGGACCTGCCCAAGGTGCGCCACCACTTCGACGAGCCGCACCCCTATTTCCGCCAGCGGGTGATGATCGCCGGGGGCAAGAACTCCGCCGTCGAGACCGCGCTGATCCTCGCCCGCGCCGGTGCCCACGTGACGATCTGCCACCGCGGCCCCGGCTTCGCCGGGGTCAAGTACTGGCTGCGGCCCGACATCGAGAACCGCATCCGCGAGGGCCGGATCGCCGCCCTCATGCCCGCCGAGGTGGTCGCCATCGAGCCGCTGCACGTCCAGGTGCGCCTGCGCGAGACCGGCGAGACGCGCCGCGTGGAGAACGACGTCGTCCTCGCTCTCATCGGTTTCGAGCCCGACCTCTCCTTCCTCGCGCGGTGCGGCGTCGCCGTCGACCCGGCGACCAAGCAGCCGGTCCTCGACCCCCAGACGCTCGAGACCAACGTCCCCGGCCTCTTCTGCGCCGGCGTCATCCTCGGCGGGTCGCTCAGCGGCATGGTCTTCATCGAGAACGCCCGTCACCACGGCGAGCAGATCGTCGCCAAGATCCGCGGCTCCTGAGGGGCTCACTCCCCCCTCGTCCCGACACCTGAACATCTGTGAATCGGCGCTCGCCGGAAAATCCGCCCCCCTCCGGGCTTGACCCCGCGCTCGAATCGGTTCAGATGAAGTCTCTTCGAGAGCGCGCGGGAGGGCATCCGGTCCTCCGCACTGGTCCGTGGTCATCTCTCACGCCGCTCTCCGGAGAACACCGCCGCCGGACCTGGCCCCGCCGGACCCTGCGGCTTCAGGTTGAGGAGGGATTTCATGAACGTCAGAACATGTGTCACGTGCTCGGTGATCCTCGGCGCGTTGGCCGCCGCCGCCCCGGCGGGGGTGATTCAGGTCGCTGTACCCGAAGCGAGTATCACGGCCTTGACGGGTCAGATCGACGCTCAGCCGGAAGACATGGCCGTCGACGCCCTCGGGCGACTCATCGTCGTCGACGAACAGGGCGGCATCGAGCGAATCCTTCGTTTTGACAGTGACGGCTCGAACGGCGTGTTCATCTGTGACGAGGCGGATATCCTGTCCGCCTTGAATGCCGTGAACGGCACCCTCACCCAGGCGGCGATCACCATCAACAACATCGCCGTCGCCACCGACGGGGACCTCGTCTTCACCAACGGCGATGGTGGCGGTCCGGACAATCTGGTGACTGTCTCCAATCAGGCCTCGCCTGCTGGCACGATCACGGTGGTCTGCACTGCGGTCAGTGCCTCTCCCTCGCCGATCGAGGGGTGTGTGGGGTCAACTGTCATCGGCAACACCGCCTACGTCTGCCTGAACGGTGCGTTCGGCGCGGCTCAGGACTCCGTGGTTGCGGTTGACACCAATGCCCCTGGCCCCCAAGCCCCTTTCACGCTGATCGCGAATCAGGCGGCTCTTGAGGCCGCCACGACGGGTGAATCCGCCGGTGGCATCAACCTCGGCCCGATCGCTGCCAGTGCCATGGGGGATCTCATCGCGGCGGACTCGAATGGGGCCGGCACAACCGACGACATCGTGCTAATTGATCTCCCTGGCGGGACGGTCGCTCTCCTCGTCGACGACACTGACACCGAGGGAGACCTTGGCACCACGGACATCGGTTACACCGGCATCGCGCAGGACAGCGCTGGGGCCATCTGGGGAGCGAACACCTTCGGCACGGCCGCAGGAGACGACGGCATTCTCAAGCTTGTCGGTGCCTCGGGGGGTGCGGCCTTTACACACCTCCTCCCCGAGACTCAGATTGCCGCCAGCGTCGGTGCCACTCCGGCCACGATGGGTGCCGCCCGCATGGCCTACGATCCGAGCTCGAGTCGCGTCTACTGGGTCGACCAAGGCGGCTCGGACCGCGAAGGCGTCCTCTTCGTGAGCCAGGCCACCGTCCCCGCCGAACTCTCCGGCTTCAACGCCGACTGACCTGCACGCAATCCAGCCATCCCTCCCGCCCGCGGCCTCTCCGGCCGCGGGCGGTTCTTGTTTCGCGCCTTCGGTGTTGACGGGTCCGGCCGGGCTCTGAAAAAACAGCGGCTCACTCCGCCCTGGAGGCAGAGAGGACCCGCATGAGTTCCGGCTCCCCGCCCGGCGGCGCGGCCGCCCGCGCCGCCTTCGCGAAGGTCGACCCGTGGTTCGACATCGTGAGGGTGGAGCACGGGGTGCTGGCGCTGTGGCGCGAGACCGGGGCCTTTGAGCGGCTGCGGGAGAAGAACCGCGGCAAACCGGTGTGGTCGTTTCTGGACGGGCCGATCACCGCGAACAACAAGATGGGCGTGCACCACGCCTGGGGGCGCACGCTCAAGGACGCCTACCAGCGCTTCTGGGCGATGCGGGGCCGCGAGCTGCGCTATCAGAACGGGTTCGACTGCCAGGGCCTGTGGGTCGAGGTCGAGGTGGAGAAGGAGCACGGCTTCGCCAGCAAGCGGCAGATCGAGGAGTACGGCATCGCCCGCTTCGTCGAGGACTGCAAGGCGCGGGTGCGCAAGTTCTCGGCCATCCAGACCGAGCAGTCGATCCGCCTGGGGATGTGGATGGACTGGGATCACTCGTACTACACGATGTCGGACGAGAACAACTACACGATCTGGTCCTTCCTCAAGCGGTGCCACGGGCGGGGCAAGATCTACCGCGGGCACGACGTGGTGCCGTGGTCGGGCCGCTCGGGCTCGTCGTACTCGCAGATGGAGGTCATCGAGGGGCGCCGGCTCGTCACCCACACCGCGGTCTTCGTGCGCTTCCCGCTGCGGGGGCGGCCGCGCGAGAACCTGCTCGTCTGGACGACGACGCCGTGGACGCTGGCGGCGAACGTCGCGGCGGCGGTGAATGTCGATCTGGAATACGTCAAGCTGCGCTCGAAGCGCGACGGGCAGCTCTACTATTTCGCGGCGGAGAACCTGAAGTTCCAGCGCCTCGAGCGGCAGTTCGAGGAGAAGCGCGAGTGGATCGAGGGCGTTCCGAAGCTCAAGACGATCCATCAGATCTTCGAGGAGCGCGGCGGCTACGAGATCGAGGGCGTCGTCAAGGGCGCCGAGCTGGCCGGGTTGGAGTACGACGGGCCCTTCGACGAAATCGAGGCCCAGGGCGCCCCGGGCGGCCACCCCGTGCCCGCGCCCGGCGTCGCGGCCA
>JABWBI010000179.1 GCA_013360565.1 Candidatus Sumerlaeia bacterium
ATCATCGGAGCGGGCTGCTACGCCGGCCCGGCGGGGGCGGTGTGCGCGACAGGCTGGGGTGAGCACATCATGGCCGAGCAGCTGTCCCGCCGGGTCTACGAGTGGATCGTCGCCGGGGCCACGCCGCAGGAGGCAGTGGAGCGGGGCGTGGCCCTCTACCCCGGGGAAATCACGGTGGGGCTGATCGCGATTTCGCGCGCCGGGACGGGCGCAGCGTCGAATTCGAATATGGCCTGGGCGGCCATGGAAGGAGGCCGCGCATCGGGTCCGGTGGACCTGGACTGAAGGCTGAAAACTTCGATTAAACGAAGACAATTTTTGTTATAATGTCGATTTTGATCTTTGCGTCTTGACTTGAAGGAAGAGACTCTGCTTGAAGTCAGGCGCGTGGGGACCGAGACAGCCCCTGATCTGGCGCGGGTTTTTTGCAGGAGCCCATCGCCAGAGCCGTCAACCGGGCTGATGGGATCGAATCAAGAGATACTGAGTTTCTCCTGGTTTTGCCAGGAGGTCATCCACATCAAGAGGGGAGAGAACACCCATGACCCGCAGACATTATGTCTCACTTGCCGTGGCACTGGCCACGCTGATCGGTGGCCCGGCAGGCGCCCAGACCGTGTCCGTGCCGGGGGACTTCGCTTCGCTGAGCCTGGCGCTTCAGGGCATCAACGGGACGAACGGCACCCCGGACGTGATCAACATCACGACGGACACGCTGAGCGAGCCGGGCGGCATCGCCATCAACGGCCTGGGCATCCTCACCGGGAGCTTCCCGAACATCACGGACAACGTGACGATCAACGGCAACGCGGACGCGAATGCGAACCGGTGCCAGATCGACCTGGGCGCGGCGGTGACCGGCTTCCCGGACACGAACGTCCGGTTCGCGATCTACATGGCACCCGCGCAGACGATCACGATCCGCGATCTGGTGCTGATCCCGACGTTCGTGACACCGACGGGCACGTCGACCGAGCTCGAGGAGGCGTGCATCAACGTCGAGGAAGGCGTGTCGGCCAATTTCCAGGGCAACGTGCTGAACATCGAGAATGTGTACATCACCGGTTCGCTGCCGGGGAATGTGCCGATGGATCCGAACTCGCCCACGCCGCTGGGCGGCGTCCTGTTCGGCGCGAACACCGGCTCGCACCTGGTCCTCAACTCGTCGAGCGACACATCCGGCGGCCTCGTGGCGAACATCACGGGCTGCGACTTCATCCACGGTCTGGCGGACGACGGAGGCGTCGGCATCTACACCGACGGCGGCATCGTCAACCTGACCGACTGCCGGTCCGAGCGGCACTCGTCGCTCGATCTGCCGGCGATGCAGTTCCTCGGCAACGGCTACATCCTGTCGCGTCCCCTGAACACGCCGGTGAACATGACACGGTGCACGGGCAGCCACAACGACGGCTGGGGCATGCGCATCTCGCGCGTGAACGCCGGGACCTCGGTGACGGTGAACATCAACGAGGGCTGCGAGTTCAGCGACAACGGCAGCCACGGCATCATGCACGCCGGCGAGAACACGACGACGGGCGACCGCCCGTGCCGCGTGACGATGGCGGGCACGCTGGCCGAGCCCATCCTGATCCAGCGCAACGGCGGCGCGGGCTACGTCAACGGCCGCGGCCCGGACCAGGTCACGCGGCGCGACGGCGCGCTGGTCTCCGCGAGCAACGTCATCTTCACGGACAACGGGCTGGCGGGCGTGCACTTCGAGTCGACCGACTTCGAACTGCACTCGCCGGTCTTCAATCACTGCCTGTTCGCCAACAACGGCGCGGCCGCAGCCCCGCCCGCAAGTCTGCTGGGCGGCCCAGTCTACGGCACGTACTCCCACGTGCTCGTGACGGACCCGAACACGGCTCCCGTCTCGATCACCTTCAACGACTGCACCTTCGACGACGTCACCTCCTCGACCGCGGCGGGCGACCCGTTCCTGCTCGGGCCGACGGCGGTCGCCGTGCCGGTGCTGGGCAGCGACAACTTCACCCTGAACTTCAGCAACTGCATCATCAGCGGCACGACGACGGAGACCGGGTTCGACCTGCGCAACGGCATCGGCACCGTCGTCAATCTCAACGACAGCGCGGTCGCCCTCATCGGCCCCGACGCGGTCAACTCGCTCAATGCGACCGGCGCGGGGACGATCAACCAGACCAACGTGACGAACGACTCGCCGATCTACGTCGGGACGAACACCAACCCGATCGACGCGGACTCGTTCGACGTGGACAACCCGGCCTACGCCGGCCAGGGCCCGAGCGGCGGGAACCTGACCGGCTGGGGCGACTACATCGGCGGCTTCGTCCAGACGAGTGTCCGCTCGGAGATCTGGTCGCTCTATCAGTGACATCACCGGCCCTCCGCCCCGGCGCCTGCGCGCCGGGGCGGAGGGCCCCCACGTCGCCCGCCTGAGGGCGGGCGCGAAACCCCACTAGGGAGGGAACTACCAGCCATGCACGTGTCAACCAGAGCGTCCCGCCGGGCGGGATTCACGCTGATCGAACTGCTGATCGTCGTCGCCATCATCGCGATCCTCGCGGCGATTGCGGTGCCCAATTTCCTCGAGGCGCAGACGCGGGCAAAGGTCGCCCGGGCCAAGAGCGACATGCGCTCGATGGCCACGGCGCTCGAGGCGTACCGCATCGACTTCAACACGTCGTGCCCGCAGTACGTGGGCATCACGATCATGGCGGGGACGGTGTACCCGACGCCGACGACCGGCCTGAGCACCCCGGTCGCGTACATGACGACGTCGAACCTGCCGGACCCGTTTCAGTCGGCGCGCATGTCGAACTCGGACATCCCCGACAACTGGGGCTTCCAGTTCCGCACGTTCTACCGCTACCGCGACTACTTCGGCTCGAACCGCAACGGCGCGCTGATGCTGGAGTACGCCACCTACGTGGCGCCCTATGTCGGCGAGTGGACGCTGACGTCGTTCGGTCCGGACGCAGTCGATGGCCCGGAGCTGCCGAGCACCCACACCGCCGGTCTGCGCATCGCGTACGACCCGACGAACGGCACCGTCTCGGCCGGCGATGTGATCCGCTCGCAGAAGTTCCCCGAGGGGTACTTCTTCGACGTCTTCCCAGGCGGCTGAGTCGACCCTCCTCGCCGTCCTCTTTCCCTGCGCGTGGGGTCTCTCCGGCCCCACGCGCAGGGAGAGCTTGGAAGCCCCGGCCTGGCCGGGGCTCACCCCCCCAGCTCACGCTTTTCTGTTCAGGTGATGCGATGACCGCGCTCCGCTCTCTCGCCCTTCTCCTCTTGCCCCTGGTGACCGTTGCCGGCGCTCAGGGCGTCACCGGCGCTCCGGACCCGGCAGGCGCGGCCTCTTCACCGGAGGAGGTCAAGGTGGGGGAGAGTCCTCTGACCGCCATCGAGGTCTCTCCGTTCACGGACGGGACGCTCTACATCCTGGCGGGGAACACGGGGAACGACAACCACGTCGTGTGGAACGGGATCATCGAGGCCGCGCGGGCTCACGGCGGGCCGATCGGGATCGTGCCGGCCGCGACGACCGGCAGCGCCGACGATGACATCGAGTTCTGGGACAGCCGGGGCGGCGCCGGCACGGCGGTGGCGATTCCCCTGGGAGTCAACTTCCCCGGCTCGGCCGAGGACCCGGCCGTCGTGGCGCAGATCCGGCGCTGCGGCGGAATCTTCTTCCTCGGCGGCGACCAGAACCGGGCGATGAGCGTCCTGCTCCGCGAAGACGGCACCCGCACGCCGGCGTTCGAGGCGATCTGGGAGGTCTACCTCGCGGGTGGCGTGATCGCGGGTTCGAGCGCGGGCGCGGCCCTGATGAGCAACCCGATGATCACCGGCGGCACCTCGGCCGACGCGCTGCTCCACGGCGCCGGGCCGCAGGGCGTCGGTCTCGGGCGCGGGGCGGGTTTCTTCCCGCATGGGCTGAGCGATCAGCATTTCCTCCGCCGCGGGCGCCTGGGCCGGCTGATCGTGGCCACGCACGCGTCGGGCTTCCGCTACGGCTTCGGCGTCGACGAGGGATGTGCGCTCGTCGTCGACAACGCCGCCCAGACCGCCACGGCCATCGGGACGTCCGGGACGGTCGTGGTCGACACCGAGGGGATGACGCGCGGGGACGACGGTCGCATCGAGGGCGTGCGGGTGCACTACATCGAGACGGGCGACATGTGGGATCTCACCGCCGGCGAAGTCATCGTCGCCTCCAACAAGGAAGAGACGCAGGGGACCAACCCGCCGGGGCCCATCCTCTCCGAAGACGTGTGGGACGACTGGGAGGCCTGGCGCCTCATGACGGCCCTCATCGACACCCAGGGCGCGACCGAGGCCGTCGGCACCGATCCCCGCTTCGACGTCCGCTTTCTGCGCGACGCCGCGACGCGCGGGTACCGCGGCGCCGTCCACGACGCCGGCAACACCCGCCGGGCCTACACCGTTGTCAACATGGCGGTGGAGATCACGCCACGTGCGGCCAGTCCCTCGGGAGCCGCAGAGTGATGAGACCCGTGCGCCGTCTTCTCCCGCTGCTCCTCGCCGTCACGGCGCTGCCCGCGCTCGCCGCGCCGACCTTCACGACCGGGACGCTGTTCATCCTCGCGGGCAACACCGGGAGCAACAACAACGAGGTGTGGAACGCGATGATCGCGGCGGCGCAGGCGCACGGTGGACCCATCGGTGTCGTCCCCGCCGCCAGCTCGGGCAGCGCGCAGTCCGACGCCGATTTCCTCAACGGCAAAGGGGGGGCCGGCTCGGCGATCGCCATCGACCTCGGCAACGACTGGCCGGGCTCGGCCGAGAGCCCGGCGATCGTCTCGCAGATCCAATCCTGTGGCGGCATCTTCTTCCTCGGCGGCTCGCAGACCACGCTGATGAACGTCCTGCTCCGGTCCAATGGCGAGCGCTCGGCCGCGTTCCAGGCCATCTGGGACCTCTATCTCGCCGGCGGAATGATCGCCGGGTCGTCCGCGGGCGCTGCCATCATGAGCAACCCCATGATCCGGGACGGCACGAGCACCGGCGCGCTGCTCAACGGGGTGACCACCAACACCTCGGGCGTCCGCATCTCCACCGGCGCCGGCTTCTTCGAGCATGGCATGACCGACCAGCACTTCCTCGCGAGGGGCCGCCTGGGGCGGCTGGTTGTCGCGACGGCGGGTGCCGGGTTCCGCTACGGCTTCGGTGTCGACGAGGGCTGTGCCTTCGTCGTCGACAACGCCGCGCAGACCGGCACCGCCATCGGTTACGGCAGCGGCACCGTCGTCGTGGACGTGGGCAACATGACCGCCGGTCCGGGCAACCGCCGGACGGGCATCGTCGTCCACTTCATCGAGGACGGCGATGTGTGGGACTTCGCGACGGGGACCATCCTCCCGGCGGGCAACAAGACAGCCATCACGACGCCGCTGTACCCGGCGGGACCGATCACGTCGAACGACATCTGGGACGGATGGGAGGAGTGGCGCCTGATGACACGGCTCGTCGACACC
Organism: Candidatus Sumerlaeia bacterium; assembly: GCA_013360565.1. Lineage (GTDB taxonomy): Bacteria > Sumerlaeota > Sumerlaeia > JABWBI01 > JABWBI01 > JABWBI01. Next base: position 5,481 of record JABWBI010000179.1, read on the forward strand.
GCAGGCGCCTCGCAGGCCCTCGGCCTCGATCCCAACTTCGACGTCTACTTCCTCCGGGCACCCCAGACCCAGGCCTGGCGCGGAGCGGTTCACCCCGTCAACTCCCGCCGCCGCTACACCATCATCCACGAGCTCATGTCCATCGTGCCGACGGGCGAGGATCCCCTGCCCGTCGGCCTCACGATGATGGGGACAATCTGACCATGCAACTCGACGGCACTCCGCCCCCTCACCACGCCCCCGGCGGCGAGCCCGGCGCGGGCGGGCGCCCGCATCTGCTGATGTGCGCCCCCGATCACTTCGACGTGCAGTACGTGATCAACCCCTGGATGGAGGGGAACATCGGCCGCCCGGACATCGCACGCGCACGCGTGCAGTGGGAGGCGCTGCGCGCAGCGCTCGCCCGGCACGCCGAGGTGGTGGTGTGTCCACCGGCTCCGGGCCTGCCGGACATGGTGTTCACCGCAAACGCCGGGCTGGTCCTCAACCGGCGCGTGATCCTGTCGGCCTTCGCTCACCCCCAGCGGCAGCCGGAGGAGGTCCACTTCGCCGAGTGGTTCCGCGCACACGGCTTCGAGGTGATCTTGCCGCCGGAGCCCTACCGCTTCGAGGGCTGCGGCGACGCCGTTTTCGACACGCACCGGCAGCTCCTCTGGCTCGGGTACGGCCAGCGCTCGTCGCTGGAAGCCCATCCCTTCATCGCCGAGACGATGCAGATCGAGACGGTGTCTCTGCGGCTGGTCGATCCGCGCTACTACCATCTCGACGTCGCGCTCTGCGCCCTCCCCGGCGGCGACGTGATGTACCACCCGGCGGCGTTCGACTCGCCGTCGCTCGCGGAGATCGAGCGCCGCGTGGCGCCGGAGCGCCGCATCCCGGTCTCCGCCGGGGACGCGCAGGTGTTCGCGTGCAATGCCGTCGCGCTGGGCGAGGCGCTCG
>JABWBI010000180.1 GCA_013360565.1 Candidatus Sumerlaeia bacterium
GCCGGGGGCGCCGTCCGCTCCCGCATCACCGGCCTCGCCCGCGGCGAGCCAGAGTGAGCTCGTCACCGACCCCCGCGGCGACGCGACGAATCCGGCTCTGGACCTCGTGAGCGCGAGCTGGGGCGTGACCGGGGCGGACCTCACCGTGACGGTGGCCGTGGCGGGTGCGGCGCAGATCGACGGGTTTCACATGTACATCGACGCGGACAGTGATGCGTCGACAGGCTACAGCACGGCGAACATCCTCGGCGCCGAGCGGATGGTGGAGGGCGCGATCATCTACACCCACGCGGGCGCGGCACAGACCGACTGGAACTGGACAGCGGGGCCCGCGGCCACCTACGAGTTCACCGGCTCGGCCCTCACGCTGACGATCCCCCTCGCGTCGCTGGGGCTCGCAAGTGGACAGCCGGTCAAGGTCTCGTTCGGATTCACGGACGCGAGCTGGTCGCCTGCCGACTGGATGCCCGACGGGCAGCCGGTGACCACGGCGGTGCCGTGACCCGATGGTCCTGCGCGGCGGCCACCCTCCCGGATGGGCCCAGGCCGGCCTGGGCGTTTTCCTCGCCCTGGCGAGCCTGCACGCTCCGGAGTTGCCCGCCGCCGCGGCGGACCTGCTGGAGTCGGCCCAGGTGCGAGTCCACGACGTGGGCTCCGGTGTTGTCGAGCAGGGCGTGCCGCAGGGAGACGGCAGTCATCTGTTCGCATCGCTCTCCCTGGCCCTGATCGCCTCGCGTGAGGACTGCCGCTGGCACGGCCGGCTGATCAACCTGGCCGCCGCCACCAGCCCCGAGCGGGCCGTCGAGCTCTCGCTCGCGCTGCCGGTGGCCCGCGACGGCCTCGTGTGGGGCGACGATATCCGGCGGACTCGCGCCGTCGGCGCGCGCGAGGTCTTCGAGAACACCATGCCGAGCAGCGCCGGGCGCGAAGGCTTTGTCGCGCGGTATCCATTCGCATGCGTGTGGGGCGAGACCGGGGGCATTGCGATCGCCAACCCCATCGACGAGCCGCGCATTCTCCGCCTCGCGTACGACGGCGCCTCACAGGAGCTCCGCGCGACGTGGTCGCTCGGCCTGTCGCCCGCGACGGCGAAGTTCCCGAATCACGCCCGCGTGGAGGCGATGGTCTTCGACATCGACCCCGCCTGGGGATTCCGATCCGCCGCCGAGCGGTTCATCGCCATGCAGCCCGAAGCCTTCACTGTGCGCGCGCCGCGCCAGGGCATCTGGATGCCCTTCACGCAGATCGACCGCGTCGACCGGCCGGAGGACTTCGGCTTCGCTTTCCACGAATACCATCCCAACGTCTCGATCGCCCACAACGAGGCGAACAGCATCAGCTCGCTCATCTACACCGAGCCGGTCGTCCATTGGCTGAACCTGCCCCCGGGCGTCGAGCGCACTTACCTCGGCTACATGGGTCACCTCGCGACGCTGGCTGACGCAAAGGCCTCGTCGCTCATCTCGTCCGGCTGCTTCGAACCCAATGGGACCTTCACGCACGGCTTCCACGTCTTCCCCTGGGCCGACGGGGCGCGCACCCCGACGAATCCCGACCCCGACGTCGCCCGGACGCCACGGGCGCCGGCGAACCGCTTCGACGAGGAGTGGGCGACGATCTCCGGCGCCCCCGAGGGCAACGACGGGGCCTACTTCGACTCGTTCGAGGGGTGGGAGATGGACCGGCTCAATCACCGCCGCGACCACTGGGCGGGCGTCGACTGGCCGCTGACCTTCGACCGCGACGGACGGCTCGCCTATCCCAACATGTTTCACGCGTACGAATTTGCCCGCGAGGTCGCGGCGCGTCTGCATCCCGCGCGGCAGCTGACGATGGCCAACACGGCGCCCTATCGTTTCTGCTGGACGACAGCGTGGCTCGACGTGATGGGCATCGAGACGAACTGGGGCACCGGCGAGGAGCTCAATCCGCCTCCCCTGCCGGAGCGGGACTGGGTCCGCACCCTCGCCGGCGCCAAGCCCTACTGCTACCTGCAGAACGTCCCGTTCGACCAGTTCCGCGGCGCGAAGGTCGAGGGCTACTTCGAGCAGTGCCTGTTCCACGGCTTCTTCCCGAGCTTCTTCAGCCACGACGCGGCCAACGACCCCTACTGGGAGAACGCGGCCCTCTGCAACGAGGACCGCGCCGTCTTCCTGCGATTCCTCCCCGCCATCCGGCGTGTCGCCGAGGCGGGATGGCGACCGGTGACGGGTGTCCGCAGCGACAATGCGGCGGTGCTCGTGGAGCGCTTCGGCGAGCGCGACGCGCTGCACCTCACTCTGATGAACACGTCGGGCTCGCCTCAGCGCGCGAGTCTGTCCGTGGACCCGGCGCTCGTGACCGGTCTGGGCATCTGCTCGGCGTACGATCTGCAGACTCTCGAGATGCTGGGGCAGACTCCACCCACGGCGCCCGGCGACGCCCTGATGCTCGATGTGGAGATGGCCCCCCGCCAAGTGCGTGCCGTGCGCCTGCTCTCCGAGGCGGCGACGTTCACCGACGGCACCGCGGCCAGCCACGAGGCCTCGCTGATCGCCCGCATGGCGAGCGAATCGCACCGGGGCCACGAGGCCGAGTATGTGGAAGCCCTCTGGCGCGCCGCCGGCGAGGCCGCGCTCGTGCGCAGTCTGCGGCAGCAACTCGGCGATGGCACCGAGGTGACACTCCAGGGTCCACGGACGGGATTGCCTGGGCAGACGCTGCGTGTCACCGGCTCGGTGTCCGTGAGCGACGTGACGCTGTTTCTCGCCGGGCGCGAGGTCGCCCACGCCGAGGGCGACTCCCTCGCGATGCCCGCCGGGGCGGCGCGGGGCGATGTCTTTCAGCTGCGCGCCCAGTTCTCGAGCAGCCGGGCACACGGCGTGCGTTTCTTCACGGTGCGCGTCGCCTCGCCCCTCGAGATCAGCGGCCTGCCGCGGCGCGTCGTCTACCGGGACGAGCGAGCGCTGACCTTTGAAGTGCAGAACAACTCGGGTGAGCCGCAGGACATGGCCGTGACGGTGACGCCGCCGGCGGGACTCATCGCCGAACCGGCGGCGGCTCCGCTGTCGCTCGCGGCGGGCGAACGGCAGAGTGTGGTGACTCTGCTGGCGGCGGACGCGCCGGGAGAGGTCTCGGCCGAGCTCGTGATCACCGTGCGCGGCGCCGGTCTCCGCGCTGAGGTGTCCGTCCCGGTGCACCGGCTCGGCCCCGAGGCCTCGCTCACGCGGGGGGACGACGTCGTGGTTGAGGTCGACTCGGTCTTCGGCGGCTACTCGGCGCGGCCGCTCAACGACGGTGTGACCGACACGCGGGGTGTCGCCTGGGACGAGGCCGCCTGGGCCGCGGCCGAGGCGATGGCGCCTCACGCGGCCACGTTCACTTTCCCCTCGCCACGGCTGATCCGCGAGGTGACCGTCTGGTGGGCGCTGGACGGCGGGCGCCTGTGGAGCTCGCGGCAGTTCCGCGTCGATGTTCAGCGCGGCGATGGCACCTGGGTCACCCTCGCCGAGCGAGAGGACAGCGCGCCGCGCGAGCGAGACGTGGTGGCGTTTGACCCGGTGCCCGCGCTCGCCGTCCGGATTCTCCAGCCCACGGGCGGCGGGCCCCCCGAGCGCCCGGGGATCATGTGGATCAGTGAGGTGGAAGCGCGATGAGCAATCTGAGACCATCCCCCAGGGAGGTGGACACCATGCGCCACCCCGTCACCCCGTGCCCTCGTCCGCGCGGGACCGGTTTCACGCTGATCGAGCTGCTGATCGTCGTCGCGATCATCGCGATCCTCGCGGCGATTGCCGTCCCCAACTTCCTCGAAGCCCAGACGCGCTCGAAGGTCAGCCGTGTGAAAGCGGACATCCGCTCGGTCGTGACGGCCATCGAGGCCTACTACATCGACTGGAACAACTACCCGCCGAATCTGCCGATGATCGCGTCCTTCGCCTTCGGTGAGAACTACTTCGCCGTGACGACCCCCGTGGCCTACATCACGTCGATTCCCCGCGACGTCTTCCGCACCATGGACATGGACGTCCCGCCGCGGACGAGCTTCGAGTTCTTCCGCTACGGCGCGATGTCGCAGCCGAATCCGCTCCCGGGCTTCGATGGGCCGGAGGCCTACTCGCTGCGTTCGCTCGGGCCGGACCTCGACATCGACCTGCAGACCGAGCCGCAGCCGATCAACGGCGTGTACGACCCGACGAACGGGACGATCTCCAACGGCGACATCGTCAAGTTCGGCGGGGCCACCGCGACGATTCCGGGCATCCCCTACAACATCGGATTCTGAACGGAGAGGATCGCACGCACGATGACATCGATCCGGACCGCCGTCATCGGCCTGGGTGACATCGGGCGCGCCCACGCCCAGGCCGTGGACGAGACCGAGGGCCTCGAGCTCGTCGCGATCTGCGACACGGACCCCGGCGCCGAGGCGAAGTTCCCCTTTCGCCTTCACCACACGCGGCCCTCGCGCTACAGCGACCCGTCCGAGGTCATCGCCCACGAGGAGGTCGACGCCGTCTTCGTGTGCGTGCCCGATCATCACCACGAGGCGCTGGCCATCGCCGCCCTCGCCGCGGGCAAGCATGTCTTCCTCGAAAAGCCCGTCGCCAACACCCTCGCCGGCGCCGGCCGCATCATCGCCGCCGCCCAGCGCGCGTGCCGCACGGTGCAGATCGGTCTCGTCTACCGCTGCTCGCTGCTCTACCGCGCCATGGCCGCGCTCGCCCGCGATGAGCTCGGTGGACCCTCGCTCATGTGGTGCAAGGAGCTGCGCCAGTGTTTCCCGCAGCGCCGGTGGTTTTACCGGCAGGCGTGCACCGGCGGGACGCTGGTCGAGAAAGACTGCCACCACTTCGATCTGTTCAACTGGATGATCGCCAGCGAGCCGGTCCGCGTCTTTGCCACCGGCGGCCAGCATGTCTGGCGGCGCGGAGAGCCGGTGGAGATCGCGTGCGACTACTGCCCGCTGCCGCCGGAGACATACGACGACATCGATGTCGTCGACCACGCCCTCGTGACGGTCGACTATGCCAACGGCGCGAAGGCGAGTCTCATGCTCTGCATGTACCTCGTCCCGCACAATCTGATGCCCGAGGGCCTGGAGGTCGGCGCCATCGGCCGCAATGGGCGGGTGCTTCAGGCGACACGCGACCGCGCGCTGGTTCTCACTGGAGGCACGGCGGAGCCTCTCGTCCGGCCCATCGAGATCGCGGCGGACTCCACGGCCGGCTCTCACATCGGTTTTCGCCGCCAGCACCAGGAGTTCGTCCACTCCGTCCGCACGGGCAAGGAACCGGCGGCGAACCTCGCCGCCGGCCGCGCGTCCATGCTGGTGGCCCTCGCCGCGGAGGAGTCGATCCGCACCGGCCGGCCCGTGAGCCTCGCCGAATTCGAGGCCGCCGAGGCGGCGGGGGAGCGCTGCTGACATGGTCCCGCTCACCGAGATCGTCACCTCCGCCCCGGGGCGCGTCTGCCTCTTCGGCGAGCACCTCGACTACCTCGGACTGCCGGTCATCGCCGCCGCCATCGGCCTCCGGATGCAGGTGATGGGGGGACACACAGACGGCCAGGAGTGGATCATCGACAAGCCCGATCTGAACGAGCACGACCGCTTCTCCGGCCGGGGCGAGGTCCCCTACGGGCTCCATGGCGGCGGCAATTTCCTGCGCGCGGCCGTCAATGTCCTCCGCCGCGAGGGTGTTGCGCTGCCCGGGGGAGCCCACTTCCACGTCCGCGGCAACGTGCCGGTCCAAGCGGGAACGTCGTCCTCGTCCGCCCTGCAGGTTGCTTGGATCGCGGCCCTGCTCGCCCTCGCCGAGGATCCGCGCGCCGGCGACGCCGAGGCGATCGCGCGCCTCGCCTACGTGAGCGAGGTTCACGAGTTCGGCCACTCCGGAGGAGTCATGGACCAGTACACCAGCGCTCTCGGCGGCCTCGTCCGCATCGATCCGGCGCGGGACAACGCGGTCACCCGCCTCCCCGCTCGCCTCGGGGCGTTCGTTCTGGGCAATTCGAAGGAGCCCAAGGACACCCAGGGCATCCTCTCGCGTCTGCGCCGCGCTGCGCACGGGGGAGCCGAGCAATTGCGCCAGCGCCTGGGGACCTTCGACTGGGACCAGACGCCGCTGGCGCAGGCGGAGGAGCTGGCGAACGGCAGTGACGAACTCGCCGTGACCCTCGGGGCCCTGCGCAACCGCGACCTCCTCGAGCACGGCCACCGGGTGCTGAGCCGCGAGGAGCCCGATCATGCCGAGCTGGGACGGCTGCTCACGGCGCACCACGCCGTGCTCCGCGATGCGCTGGGCATCTCCACGCCAAGGATCGAGCGCATGCTCGAGGCGGCGCTGGCCGCCGGCGCCCTCGGCGGCAAGATCAACGGCTCCGGCGGCGGCGGCTGCATGTTCGCCTACGCCCCCGATCGCCCGGAGGACGTCGCC
>JABWBI010000011.1 GCA_013360565.1 Candidatus Sumerlaeia bacterium
GCGGCCCCTGGGGTGGCGCAGACCCACCCCAAGACGAGCCCTCAGATCAACTTCTGCTCTTCGGCCGCCCAAGGCCATGAAAACTGGGGAAAGTCCTGGCCGCCATGAAACTTGACGTTCTCCCTTGACACAAATCACTCAGGAACATGAGATGCACTTTCAACGCGAGTCGTTGAATCGGCCTTTGGGCCATGTGCATCGGATCGAGGAGATTCACACCATGTCAACTCTCTTGGGCAAGATGATCTACGAGAAACGAATTGCACTGGGACTGACCCAGGATCAGTTCGGAGCGAAGTACGACGTGTCGGGGCCTGCCATCTTCAAGTTCGAGAAGGGGTACGTCAACCCGTCTCTCAAGCTTTGGATGCGCATGGCTGCGGACTTCGACCTGAGCGAGGGCGTCGCGGTCCTCCTCTGGGCGAAGGCGAAGCTCCCCACGGAGTACCAGGAGCTGATCGACCTGAAGGGCGGCGTGAAGGTCAAGGAGAGCGAAGCCGCCTACCGCACGGGCGGCAAGAAAAACGACTTCAGCCGGATCATGAACCGTGACAAGCTCCGCGCGGCGATCCTGGAGGACACGTCGCTGCCCCAGGGGCTCCGGGCCTTCCTCAAAGACGAAGAGGTCTGGACGATCTACAAGCCCACGGGCCGCGAGGTGAACATGCTCCGGGACTTCTATGGGCGCTTCGGCGACGGCACGAAGGGCAAGTACCGCGAAGCCCTGCGGGCCCTGCGCGAGTTCACCGGCCGCGAGAGCTGACCGCAGACCCCTCTCACAATTCCGTGGCGGGGCCTGCCGCGGCTGCAGAGGATGGCGGCGAGACCGCCCCTCGGCAGCCCCGGCGGGCCTCTTCCAATTTTCTGGCCAGGAACCACCCCTTGAGCGACCACCCCTTCGAGCGCCTCGTCGGCATCATGCGCACGCTGCTCGGCCCCAACGGCTGCCCGTGGGACCGAGAGCAGACGCCTGCCACACTCAAGCCCTACCTCATCGAGGAGATCTACGAGGTCTGCGATTCGATCGACCGCGGCGACGCCGCGGGCCTGCGCGAGGAGCTGGGCGACGTGCTCATGCACATCGTCTTTCTCTCCCTCCTTGCGGAGACCAGCGGTGACTTCCGCCTGCCCGAGGTCATCGACGGCATCTCCGACAAGATGGTTGCGCGTCATCCCCACGTCTTCGGCACCGGGGACAAGATCGACACCGCCGACGAGGTCATCACTCAGTGGGAGCAGATCAAGGCGCGGGAGCGCACCGCCAAGCGCGCTGGCGCCTCGCGTCTCGACGGCGTCCCGCTCGCCATGCCCGCGCTGCTGCGCGCATATCGCATGCAGGAGAAGGCGGCCAAGGTGGGGTTCGACTGGAACGGCATCGAGGACGTCTGGCGCAAGGTGCGCGAGGAGATCGACGAGATCGAGGAGGCCTTCGCCGAGACCGATCCCGAGAAGGCCGCGGACGAGTTCGGCGATCTGCTCTTCGCTCTCGTCAACCTGGGCCGATGGAAACGCATCAACGCCGAGAGCGCGCTCCAGGGCACGAATCAGAAGTTTCAGCGCCGGTTCGCCCACATCGAGTCGCGCGCCCGCCAGCTGGGCCGGGACCTCGAGGCCATGACGCTGGCCGAGATGGACGCGCTCTGGGAAGAGGCCAAGGCGCTGGAGTGACGCCGTCACACCCTCTCGTCGATCCGGGCCCCGAGCGCGCGGAGATCGGCGAAGAAAGCCGGGTAGCTCTTCGCCACGTGCTCGGCTCCGGTGACCGTGATCGGTGAGGCACAGCGGAGCCCGAGCACCGTCAGCGCCATGATGACGCGGTGGTCGCCTCTGCCCCACACGGTCACACCCCCGGCGTAGCCGGACGGGTCACCGTGGATGATGAGCTCGTCTCGCCGCTCCTCCCCGCGCACGCCAGCCTCCCGTAGCGCCGCCAGGAAGTCGGTGATCCGGTCGCACTCCTTGTGCCGCAGATTCTCGACGTTGACGAACCGCGTGGTCCCTTCGGCGAACGCGGCCGCGGCCGCCAGGGCGAGTACGGCGTCGGTCATCTGGTCGCCGTCGATCTCGATTCCGCGCAGAGGGGCTGACTTCCGCTTGGCCACCGTGGTGCCGATGTGCTCCATCGGCGCTCCCATCTTCTGGAGGATGTCGAACGCCAAGCGCTCGCCCTGGTCATCGTCGTGCAGGTTCAGGACCTCGACATCGCCCGCGGTCACGGCCGCCGCGGCGAGCAGCGCACTCGCCCCAGGCCAGTCGCCGTTGACGGTCCACTCGCGCGGCCGATACCGCTGCCCCCCCGGAACCCAAAAATGCTCAAGGTCCGTCCGGGCCTCGACACGGATTCCCGCTTGGTCCAGCACTCCGAGCGTCGTGCGAATGAGCGGCTTGGACTTCAGGCCATGGGTGACCTCAATCTCGACGTCTTCACCGATCAGCGGTGCGAGGAACAGCAGGCCGCTGAGAAACTGAGACGAGATGGCGCCGGAGACCTCGACTTTCCCGCCGTGAATGCGCCCCTCGCCCCCGCGGATGACGATGGGAAGCCTGCCGCCGGCCCCCTCGCTCTCGGTCAGGCAGCCCAGCTGCTCCAGCGAGCGGAGCAGATCCGCGTGGGGACGCCGGCCCAGTGAGTCGTGGTGTGAAGTCACGAACCGTGTCTCCCGGGTCATGGCGGACACCGCCATCAGGAATCGCACGACAGCGCCGGCGTTTCCCGGGTCGATGGTCTGTCCACTCCGGGGATGTCTGCCGAATCCCTCGACGTGGAGCCGGTCGTCGATCTGCCGCAGCTGCGCCCCGAGCGTCTCGAGGCCGCGCCGCATGGCCTCGGCATCGTCGCTGACCGCCGGGCGCAGGATCGTCGACGCTCCCTCAGCCAGCGCGCTCACCAGCAGGCAACGCGCCGTGTAGTTCTTCGACGAAGGCGGTACAATCCGGCCGCTGAGTCTCAGGCAGGGGTGAATCGTCACGTCCATGGCTGTGACCGCAGGGTGCGCACCCTGCGCCCAGATTCAACCAGAATCGCCGAGCATCATCTCGAGATAGGACGTGGACAGCAGGTCCTCGTCGCGGACCGCGAACCTCTCGCGTAGCCATGCGATCTGCCCCTGCCCGGCGGCCTCGTCATCCATCTCACCGAGGGCAGCCTCGAACTCCAGAAAGTCACCCAGGCCCGCGACCAGATCGAGATGTATCCTGACGCTCTTCCAGAGGGAGAGCGTCCGCGTCTTCTCGACGACGGTGACGACTCCCAAGGCGCGGCTCAGGAGTCCCGCCAAGCCCGGTTCGCAGGGAACCACCTCATACTCGCTCAGCTTGGCCCCGGCCACGTCCGGTCGGTGATAGTGAATCAGCTCCGCGCGCCCATCACCGAAGTCCCGGAGCTTCAGCCGCCCCGAGGGCGCCCGGAAGTAGGTGTCCATCTGGTGCAGGTCGCCCTGGGGCGCCGCGCCGATCTCTGCGCAGACAGCGAGGGCGCGGTCACGGTCCCGGAGGCGGGCCTTGATCTCCACGTTGCGCATGGCATCACCTCAGCTCGACGATCGTCACCCCGTGACCGCCGGCGCTGAACTCAGCCGGTCTCCATCGCGCGGCGAGGGGATGTCCCGCCACGTACTCGCGCACGGCCGTGCGCAGACGGCCCGTCCCGTGACCGTGCACTACACGGATCGACGTCAGGCCATGCGCGACCGCCTCGTCGAGGAACTTGTCGAGCGCCTCGAGTGCCGGCTCCACGCGCTGACCGATGAGGTTCAGCTCCATCGAGAGGTCCCGCCGCGCAGGCCCTCTCACGCCCGCCGCCTCCGTCTTCGGAGCGATTGGCGCGGGGCCGAGTCGCGACAGCCGGACGGTCACGAGCATCCCCTTGGACGTCTCCACGCGGGCCTGCTCGCGGCTCGGGTCGATGGAGAGAATCCTCCCTCGCTCCCTTGCATCGAGGATCAGGACGGCGTCGCCCACGGCGAATTCTCCCCCACCCTGTTCGGGCGCCATGGCCGCAGCGGCGATGTCCGAGTCCGCCGCGCGCAGGCCGGCTTCCAGGTCGCGCTTGGCTTCGAGCAGTTCCCTCTTGCCCGGGAGGTCCGCGATGCGGCGCTCGACGTCGGCCTTCGCCTCCGCGAGCAGTCGCCGCCGCTCCACGGCCAACTCGCGGCGGAAGGCACGCCTTTCACGCTCCAGCTGGGCCGCCGTCTCCCGGTGTGACCGCTCGGCCTCCTCCAGCCGGGTCCGGAGCTTCCCGGCGTCCTCCCGCAGCGTCTCCAGTGAGCGCTTCTCCTCCTGCAGGTCGCGGATCAGCTCCCCCAGGCGCGCCTCCTGCTCGGGCACCAGCGCGCGGGCCCGCGTGAGCACGTCTCCGCGCAGGCCCACCTGCCCGGCGACCGTGAGCGCCTCACTCGGTCCCGGCAATCCCAGCTCCAATCGATAGGTGGGGCGCTGCGTCCGTGCATCAAGAGTCACACTGGCGTTCTGCGCACAGGCCGTCTCATGGGCCCAGTGCTTGAGCAGGGCCAGATGGCTCGTCGCGACGACGAGGCAACCGCGCCCGGCGAGTGCCTCCAGGACCGCCACGGCGAGCGCGCCGCCCTCCTGAGGGTCGGTGGCCGTGCCGAGCTCGTCGAGGAGGACAAGGTCCGCGCTCTGGGCAGTGTCACAGATGCGGGCGATCGCCTCCACATGGGCTGAGAAGGTCGAGCGGCCGGCCATGATGTCCTGGTCGTCGCCGATGTCGACATGCACGTCGCGAGGCACGGGGACGTTCGAGTCGGCGTCCGCAGGCACCGGCAGGCCCGCCTGCGTCATCAGCTGGAGGAGCCCGAGGGTTTTGAGGGCTGTCGTCTTCCCCCCCGCGTTGGGACCGGAGATAACGACGGCGCGGTCATCCGGTCCCAGGACCAGGTCGAACGGCACGCTGGAGTCGTGGTGATGCAGCCACAGCAGGGGATGATGCGCCCTGAGGAGCCGGAGCGGTTCGCCGGGCTCCCGGCGGGTCAGCGACAGACGGTGCCTGCGCCCCCAGTCGGCAATCGCGGCGAGCGCGTCGAGGCTCCCCAGTGTCGAGAGACTCTCGTCGAGTCCTGTCAGGCTCTCTCGCGCGAGCGCCGTCAGGTCACCGAGGACGCGACGCACCTCCGCCTCCTCCGCAAGGCGGGCCTCCGTGGCGTCGTTTGTGAGCTCCACCACCGCCATCGGCTCGACGAAGAGCGTCTCTCCCGTCGCAGAGCGGTCGTGGACGATTCCCGGCAGCTTACCCCGGTGATTGGCAGCGAGCGGCACGACGTGGCGCCCATGCCTCTGCGTGGTGTAGCTGTCCTGGAGCAGCGCGGCGATCCCGGCGTCGCGGAGCATCCGGTCGAGCTCGGTGCGGATGGAGCTCTCCAGGCGGCGACGGTCGCGCCGGAGACCGCCAAGGCGAGGCGAGGCCGCGTCCGCGACATCGCCCGATGGCGTCAGGCAGCGGTCGATCTCCCGGTGGAGACCCGGGCAAGGATGAAGCCCCTGGAGATGAGCGGCCAGACGGGGAGCCTCCTCGGCGTGCCGGCCGAGAAACTCCGCGACCCGGTCGATCAGCCGGGCCAAGCCGGCAACCGCCTGAAGCTCCTCGGGCTCCAGTACCGCATCGGCGGGGCGGACACGTCCGAGGACATCCCGCAGATCGCGGAGCCCCGCCAGAGGAAGGACGGCCTGCCCCTCAGCCAATCGCCAGAGCTCGTCCAGCAGGCCACATCGGGCCTCAATCTCGTCCACCTCCCTCGATGGTTCGAGCGCCAGGACGTGCCTGCGTCCCAGCTCCGAGGCGCAGTGAGCGGCGACGCTCTCCAGGACTCGGTCGAAACCGAGCCGACCGAGGACAGCGGGGCAGGATCTCTCCATGCGATTCACACTCCCTCCGAGAATCCAACCCTCCCCGCCTTGACGCAAGCGCTCGCTTCGACTATCCCAGCGCTGATCCTGCGCGAGTGGCGGAACTGGCAGACGCGCGGGCCTTAGGAGCCCGTGCCCGCAAGGGCGTGAGGGTTCGACCCCCTCCTCGCGCACCACAGCTTCGGACGGGTCATTCGCCGGTTTGTCCAACTGGAGTTGACGCGCGGGCTTCAAGTCCCTACACTTCCCGGACATTAGGACCAGCCAGGGAGGGGTGGCGTGGCCCCTCTCGGCGTGAGATGCCCCTGGAGAGAGGATCACACATCGGCCATGCGTTTCTCCATTTGGATGGGGCGGTCAGCCTTGGTCGTGACCGCCATACTCTCGTTTCTCACCTCCGAGGAGGACGGCTCGGCCCAATCGGCCGATCCGATTCCGTCCGTCCATGCGCAGCAGATGGCCCAGATCGAGTCCGAGCCGCTCCTGGAGCCAGGCGCGGCACCTGATCCGGCTGTGGAAGAGGCCCTTCGCGGCTCTCCCGCTTCTCCTGGCCGCCGCAGCACGACTCCCACGCCCTCACTCAACTTCATCTCCTTCGGCTATGCCCAGAGCTATGGTTCCAGCGGCACCTACACGGACTTCTACCGCTACAATGCCCTGACGCACATCGGCTCGACCTTCATCACGTTCAACTCCTCAGGCGTGATCACCAACCCCTCGACATGGACCGGGCGCGATGCACAGCTCCGGGCGGGCGGGGCAGCGCAGGCCGCGGGAACCAAGGTCATCATGGTGGTGCTCAACTCGGGCTTCGATGTCACCGTGATCAACAGCGTCATGACGAGCGCCTCGGCCCGGACGCAGCTCGTGACGGACATCGTCAACCTTCTCCAGGCCGACAGCTACAGTCACGGCGTCAGCTTCGACTTCGAGCCCTTCTCTTGGTCTTCCGCCGCCCGGGACGGCATGACGCTCTTCTTTCAGGAGCTGCGGACAGCCCTTGACACGGCGGGACTCAACAACCACGAGATCAGCATCTACGGCGACCCGACTCCCTCATCGACCCAGTGGGACCTCCCCGGCTTCGAGCCGAACCTCGACTACATCCTGTACAGCTGTTACGACTTCGCCACGGGCTCCACGCCGACAGCGATCTCGCGATTCCGCGGCACCGGCATCGACTACCTGACACAGGTCAACGACTTCTATCTCGACGGCGGCTTCCCCCACGAGAAGATGGTGATGACCATCTCCGCGTACTCACGCCGCTGGGACAACGGGACCTACGGCGTGTCGGGTGCCACCAATGATCTTGCCCAGGGTTTCACCGACGGGCTGTACGACACGACGATGAACCCGAACTTCGGTGGCCCCTACGCGGACAACTACGTGACCGACCACCAGGCGGGCTGGCACACGTGGAACGACGGGACGCCGCGCATCCGCACCTGGGAGTCACCGGAGGCGTTCGAGTACGAGATCCGGCACGTTCTCAGCAACCAGGACGACGATGGCATCCACAATGGCAGGCGGCTGGGTGGGGTCGGGTTCTGGTCGCTCATCTGGCTGGCAGAGACGACCTCCTATGACCCGATCGCGGCCTCCTCCTCCGCGAAGACGCGCATGTATCCGCACATCTTCCAGCTGCTGGAGGAGATTCTCGCCCCGCCCGGAACCACACGCTACACCGCCGAGGGCTTTGAGGCGCTCAACTTCCGCTGGCGCGACCCCAACGAAGGGCCGGATGATTCCGGCGACACCGACACCGATTCCACCCGGGCGCTGGTCGCGACGCCGGCCGGAGGTCCTCCGGGTCACCCGAGCACGAACGCAATGCGCGTCACTTTCGACTTCGAGGCGGGCTCGGGCAACCGTCTCTTCTTTCGCCATGAGCCCCTGCGGAACAATGCGGCGACGTCGGTGAACGACCGCAATGCCGTCATCGCCGTGTTCGACTCCACGACGGCCGTCCACGCCCAGATGTACACGCCCGCCGCCTACTCAGGCCGGACCGTCCGAATGGTCGTCCAGGATGGCAACGGCCAGCTCGAGACGTCACCCACATTCACCCTCAACGCCACGGGGTGGAGGGAGATCACATTCGATCTCACCGCCGGCGTCACTGCCTACACGACCGCCGAGCCGGGCTTCAGCAGCGGCAATGGCACCCTCAACACGGCGGGAGGCGGCGCACGCGACATCGCCTTCGTCGGCTGGCTGATCGAGGGCGGTGGTGCAGGGGCGGGCGAGGTCACCTTCGACGAACTGCAGTACGAGCATCGCAACCCGGGGGGACTCAACTACAAGATCAACGAGTTTCGATACAACGCCTCTGCCTCGGAGTTTGTCGAGATCCATGGCCCGGCGGGGGCCATCCCCGCCTCGACGGTTCTCCGGTTCCACAGCCCGGTCGACGGCTCAGTGCTGTCGAGCGTCGATCTGGGCGGAGTCGTGGTTCCGGCGGATGGCCACCTCGTCATCGGCGACACGGGAGTCCCCAACGTGGACCTCGTCCCTCCCGGCTGGGGGGCGGCGGACAACATCCCCAACACCGATCCATCGTCGATGCAGATCTACAACACCGCGACGGGATGCGTGTACGATTCGGTCGTCTACGAAGCCGCCGGCGGACTCGACGATCTGATCCGCGCCTCGACGCTCGGCGTCACCGGCGAGGGCTATCCCTGGATCGGGGAAGTTGGCCCGGGCACCACCGCCGGCGGAACGCCGTACACACTGGGCCGCTACCCGAGTGGGACCGACACGAACTGGAACTTCGCGGACTTCTCCTTCATGCCCGCCACGCCGGGGGCTGCGAATGGAGGCAGCGTCTCGCTCGGCCAGTTCTTCGACTTCACCACGGCACCGGCCAACGCCTATGCCGCCTACCAGTCGTTTGCCGTGGCGAGTCCCGCCGGGGCGGGGCTCCCGGCCTCCCCCGGCGGCGGGAATGCTCACCGCTGCGTCGACACATCGGGAGGCGGACAGATCACCATGATCGGCGATGCAGCCTTGGGAGCTGGCGGCGGCGGCTACACGGTCACGGGTGACCTTTACATCCCTGCGCTGGCGGCACCCGCGCAGGCGATCGGCATCGGCATCTGCGGCCGCCAGGGCAGCACTTTCTTCACGGCCAACCCGAGCGCCTCCGGGTACGAATCGGGCTACTGGCTCATCTACGAGAACGGCACCGTTGGGCTCAATGACGGCCGGCCCGACCACGACGGCGTCTTCGAGTTCGTCCACGCCTCAAACGACCGTATGGATGCGAATCCGGTGGATCTGCTCGCCTCACGCACTCTCGCCAGTGCCGGGGTCTCGCGTGGCACTTGGGTCCCCTTCAGCCTGACGGTCAACCCTTCCCTCGTCGGTCAGCAGCTGATCATCCAGATCAACGGCGTGGACGTGTACCGGGGCAATCTCCCCGCCGGCGGACCGACCTCCGGCGCATTCCAGATCGGGTTTCGCGAGAACCACAGCGGAGGTCCCGTCGCCAGCGAGGGCACATGGGTCGACAGCGTCACCATCGGCCCTGCCGTCCCCGTCGAGCTGAGCGGCTTCATGGTGGACTGAGTCTCAGCCCTCCCAGGGCGGCAGCGGATCCTTGAGCGGAATCGGCAGGGCGGGGCGTTCCGTGCTGCGTCCCCCCCTCACGGCGGCCTTGGCCGTCGCGAGACCGCGCATGAGCTTCGCCCGGGCCGTGCGGTTGTAGATGCGGACGAGGCGGTTCTCGCGCAGGCCAGTCGCCCACTCGAGCTTGTAGCGCTGAATGCCGCGGCAGAACTCGATCCGCCTCACCCCCGCCGCGCACAGGTCTTCGATGTTCTTGAGAAGCAGCACAGAGGAGAGCGACAGCTTGGCGTGCTCGGGATGATAGGCGGTGTTGTAGTCGCAGTAGACCTTTTCCCAGATGAAGCCCACGCGGTAGCTCACCATTTGCCCCTCGATCGTCACCCAGCGCAGGTCGCACATGCCCCGGTCCGCATAGGTGCGGATGAGGTCGCTGTTCCAGGCCCCCGCCGCGCCGGTGAAGAGACCGACGGCCTCCTGCCCTTTCCACGAGATCCGTTCGAGCGCGGCGATCTGCTCGAGCGTCGCGCACAGATCGATGCCCGGTCTCCAGTGGTGGAACTCAAGCCCCGGCGTCTTCTCGGCGGCGCGCGTCTTGCGCGTCCGCGCGTTGCGTCCCTTGCTGTCGAAGAGCCCCGACCACAGCTCCTCGAACGGCCGGTCGAGCGGCAGGTAGGGGCACAGCGCGGTGATGTGGGAGTCGACGGCGAGACCGCGCCGCTGCGCCTCCTGGAGCAGCCAGACGGTGGCGATGTCCTCGGCGTCCAGCTCGGCGAGCCAGAGGACGTCCCACACGCTGCGGAGGGCGATCAGATGATCCATCGCGAGCGAGATCAGGTCCGGCCTGGATTCCGGGACCGGGAGTGTCGCGAACTCCATGGTCGAGCCGCCGAGGAACTCCACCGTCCGCACGGAGAGCCCCGACTTGCGGCGGGCGCAGAGCGCAAGGGGGAGGAGAGCGATGACTCGGCCGTCCTCCTCGAACAGCATCACGTGCGGCACTTTGCAGTTCGAGTCGTGGCGCCACCAGCAGCTCAGGCGCTCGAAGGACATGAAGAAGTTGCGGTGAGGCCGCTCCGGAAGAAGGCGGTTCCAGGCCTCGGCCCCGAAGCTCTCCACCTCGGCCCAGTCCGTCAGGACGCGGATGACCGTCTCAGCCACGTCGCCGCGCGTCCCCAGGCCGGTGGCGAGGCCCTCCCGGCCGGGCCCAGGCGAGCCCCAGAAGTGAGATGACGCTGAACCGCTCGGCTTCCCGGTAGCCCATGCGATCGTGGATCTTGAGCGACGGCTTGTTCAGCTCATCGATGGTGCAGTGAATCCTGGCGTACCCCTGCCGGCGCCAGTGAGACCAGACGAGCGGGTAGGCCGTGAAGGCAACGCCGCGTCCCCGGTTGTCCGCGGCCACTTCGCCGTCGAGGTGCAGGGCGTCGGAGGGCGTGGCGAGATAGGTCACGCGGTCGAAGGGCTCGTAGTAGTCTCGGCCGGTCGTCCACAGCCAGGCCGAGCAGGCCGTCTCATCGGGCGTGAAGTAGCCCATCACCTGAACCCCCTCGGCGATTCGCCTGCGGTAGGTCTCCAGCCGCTCCGGTGTCACATGGGGTGCCAGCAGATCGATCTCCGCCGGTGTCATGAAGCGGATGATGGCGGGCTCGCGAGGCATGAAGGGGACACGGTCCTCAAGGGCAAGGTCACGCTCCACAAAGACCATCACCCGCCGCCGGTACCCGAGGGCGCGCCTGATGAGACCGGAGAGCCCTTCTCGTCTGAGAAGGTCCCCCAGTTTCCTGAAGGCCCTGGCCATGTCACTCTCTCCGCGCAGAGGTATCGGACGGGGCACCGCTCCGCGCAAGCCCAATGGAGGTCTCGCCGCCGATTTCGCGCTATCTCACCCGCGTCTCCTGGTTCCCCGGCCGGAGGCGAGGACCGGCCGGCCGCGTCCACTTGAACCCCAAGAGCGTGCGGACAACGAACTGCTCCCGCGGCGTGTAGCCCAGGCGCTCGTGCAGCTTCATCGACGGCTTATTCGCCATGTCCACCGTGCAGTGGGCCTGCCGGTAACCGCGCGCTCTCCAGTGCGGCCAGATCAGGGGAAAGGCCGTGAAAGCGATGCCGCGCCCGCGCTTCTCGCTCACCACTTCGCCGTCGAAGTGAAAGAAGCTGCCGTCCACCTTCACGTACGTCGCGTTGTCGTATGGCTCGTAGAAGGCGTCACCCGTCGTCCAGCACCACCCCAGGACTTCCGTCTCATCGGCCGTCAGGCAGGCGGAGACCTTCATCCCCCGTTCGAGGCGGCCAGAGTACATGCGGAACTTCGCCTCGGAGACGTGTGGTCTCAGGAGATCCAGCTCTCCGGCATCGAGGAATCGCATCACATAGGGATGTCGAGGAAGGAAGGGGACCTCCATCTCGGGCGCGAGCTCGCGGTCGAAGAAAATCATGTCCCTCCGGCGAGACCGAAGTGCGCGCCGAACCAGGCCTCTGACGCCCTCTTGCTTCAGGACCCGGGCAATCTTCGAGAACGAGACAGCCATGAAGAGGACTTCCGACTGCTCTTATCGGACGACGTGGCCCGGAATTCAAGCCACTTTGGCCAGGCATTCGCCGGAAGCGGCAAATGGGCCGGGGAGGAGCGCTCAGGCCTTTGCGTAGCGCTTGCGGAACTTGTCAACGCGACCGGCCGAGTCGACGAACTTCTGCTTGCCGGTGAAGTAGGGGTGGCACGAGGAGCAGATCTCGACGCGAAGCTCGGGCTTCGTCGAGCGAGTCTCGAACGTGTTTCCGCAGGCGCACCTGACCACGCAGGTCACGTATTCGGGGTGGATGCCCTTCTTCATGGGGGGACTCCTCGGACCTCCCTGGTCGTGGTCAGAGAGGATGATTTGGCAAACAGCGCAGCAGTCAATCAGAGCCCGGCCGCGCCTGTCAAGCCCCGCACCCCCCCAACGATGCACTTGCTTGCCCTCGCTCCCGGTGAGACCGTGGCCCTGGAGACCCACCCTGTGTTGACGCTCAGCCAGATCGTCCGCCGCATCCAGCAGATCCCGCCGATGCCCGACGTGGTCCTGAAGGTCCTCGAGCTGAGCGAGAACCCCGAGACCTCCGTCAAGCAGCTGGTCGAGGTCATTCGGCTGGATCAGGGTATCACGTTCAAGGTCCTCCGCCTCTGCAACTCCGCGCACTATGGTCTCCCGCGCAAGGTGAGCTCGCTCGAGAAGGCGCTCGTCTTCCTCGGCAACAACACGCTCGTGAACTTCATCCTGACCTCGTACGCGGTGGACGTGTGCCAGGCGGCGACGCTGGGGTATGGACTCGAGGCCGGCGAGCTCTGGCGCCACGGCGTCGCCTCGGCGCTCGCCGCGGAGATCATCGCCGAGCGCGTTGAGAAGTCAGAGCCCGGCCTGCTCTTCACCGGCGCGCTGCTCCACGACGTGGGCAAACTCATCCTCAACGAGTTCGTCGTCGCGGAGGCCGAGCGCATCCACGCCCACGTGGAGAAGGAGCGCTGCTCGTTCCTCGACGCCGAGAAGGCCGTCCTGGGATTCACCCACGCCGAGGTCGGCGCGCAGGTGGCGGCCCACTGGAATCTCCCGCCGGTCCTGGTGAACTGCATCCTCCACCACCACGACCCCGAGCGCACGCGCGAGGACCATGACGAGGTCGCCACGGTGCACCTGGCCAACACGCTGGCGCTCATGAATGGGTATGGAATCGGCTCGGAGGGCCAGACCTACCACTTCGAGCCCGCGTCGCTCACCCGCCTCGGGCTGTCCGTCGAGATCCTGCTGTCCATGGCCCCTGCTCTCCATCAGCGGTTCAACCTCGCGGCCGATCTGATTCGCCTCAACGCGTTCGCCTGAAACTCTGGCGGGATTCCGTGGTCCTATCCAGCGTGGGCAGAGCCATGCCCCGTGGAGGTCGCCCCCGATGTTCCGAACCGTGCTCCTCTCAGTCAGCCTTGCACCCATCTGCCTCTCCCCCCCGGCCCAGCCTGCGCTCGACACCCTCGGCCTCAATGGCCAGCCACGAGACCTCATCCCTCCCGAACCGCCCGCTGAATCCACTGCACAGGCGGCCTCCTCGGCCTCGGACGAGCCTGTGACTCAGGCCGCCCCGGCGACGGTGAGTGTCCCTCGCCTGCTTCAGTACCAGGGCTACCTCACCGACGGCGGCGGCGTGCCTCTTCCCGGCCCGGTCGCGCTCACGTTCCGCCTCTACGCCGATGCCTTCGCCGCCACTCCCGTCTGGACCGAGACGCAGAGTGGGGTGGCTCTGATCGACGGCGTGGCTTCGGTGATCCTCGGAGCGCTGACTCCCCTGAACCCGGGGCTCTTCTCGGGTGTGCCGCTCTACCTGGGCGTCAGCGTGAACGGAGCTGCCGAACTGGCCCCTCGCACTCCGCTCGTGAGTGTCCCGTATGCCATCCGGGCAGGCTTCGCTGAGAGGCTCGACACACTGACGACAGGCGAGACGCTTCGGTTGGGGCAGCCCTCGAGCGGGTCTCCGGGGCGTCTGGAGGTCTACGACCGCGATGGGCAGGTCGCCTCGCGGGTGACCTACAACGCGGACGACGCCGGCTTCATCGCCATCCAGAACCCGGATGGCGACCACGATGCGCTCACGCTCAACACCGTGGGGGGCTCGGACGGAGGCGGCGGCTCACTTCAGATCAACAACGACGACGGCGGGCGTGTCGTCTACATCTCCGAGAACACGCTCGATGGCGGGGTCGTCCGCACCTACAATCGCTTCGGGACGCAGATGGCCGCCATCGGCTCCGACGCGAATCACAACGGCTACCTGTCCATCGCCAACTCGGGCAACATCGAGCGCGTGGCGGCGTACATCGACCCCTTCGGATTCGGCCGCATCTACATCAATGGGTCCTCCATCGCGGATGTCGCGGAAGTTCTCCCGCTGACGAGCCGCGAGGGAGTCGAGCCCGGCGTGGTCGTCGTGATGGACCCTGAGAGCCCTGGCTCACTTCGTCTGAGTCAGAGACCCTATGATCGGCTCGTCGCGGGGGTCATCGCGGGGGCAGGAGATTCAGCCCCGGCTCTGGTGCTGGGGCAGCGATCGGATGGCAGCACGGACCTGCCCCTCTCTCTGGCCGGCGTCGTCGAGGTGTGGGCGGATGCCGAGGCCAATGGTGCGATCACGCCCGGCGATCTTCTCACGACATCCGGGCGCCCGGGTCACGCCATGCGGGCCACCGATCCGGAACGCACCCTCGGGACCGTGCTCGGGAAAGCCATGGAGAGCCTCGAGAGCGGCCAGGCGCTCATTCGGATGCTGGTGACGCTGCAGTGAGACCTCGGGGCCTCCAGAGATGGAGAGGGATGGTCCCCGGCCAAAAGCGTGCCTCGACGTAGGCCGAGCGCAAGGCACCGGCGAAGGCCGGCGTCACGCTGAAGTCGAAGGCGTCAGAGTTCGCCACGTCGTCACGCAGGAGGATCAGCGCGAAGTCGCCCCGCCTCACGCGCTCGAGCAGCGGTGCTTCGTCCCAGCGGCCCTCCATCGTCAGCTGGCTCAGGAGGAATGGCTCCCACACCAGATCGTGACCCGTCCTCAGGGCGTAGATCCCGTATTCGGCCAGGACAGGTCCCTCGGCGGAGCGAAAGGCGCTCTCGATCTCGAGGTCGCGGCGCCGCTCGTGGTCGCTGATGGGCGACCTCCAGAGGCTCCGATGGGGCCAGAGCCCCTCCCGCACTGGCGCACCGGGAATCCGCGATGTCGCCGCCGTCAGCGTCAGCAGGGTGAAGAGGCCTGTGAACAGTCCGAAGACGAGCGCGCGCAGAATCGAAGATCGGCCGTTCGGACGGCACTCCGGCGCGCCGCAGGTGCCCGCTGCGAGCTGGAACCACAGGACCGTGACAAGTCCCAACAGGCACCACAGCGGCTCAAGGAGGTAATTGAGCGCCGCCCCCGCTTTCCCCGTGGCCACGACGTTCGCCGTGTTCCAGCCCGCCGCGCATGTCAGCAGCCCGGTGATCTCAGCACCCGCTGACAGCCGGCCCTCCCGGCCTCGCCGCTGGAGCCCGACTCCCAGGGCGCCGAGCGCGAGCATCCAAGGCAATGGCGGCCAGAAGGCGAGGAGATGGTTCACCCAGATGAGCATCTGATCCCGCGACCAGAGATTGACGTTGTACGTGACGGTCAAAGTCCAGAATCGCCCGCCCGTGACCAGAGTCAGCATCGCGGCGAGCAGAGCGACTCCCCCGCCCCAGATGGCGGCCAAACGCCACGCCCAGGTGCGATCCGTGACAAGCAGCCAAGTGACCAGCGCCGCCGGCAGCAGCACCTGGCTCTGTCTCGTGAGCCACGCGAGGCAAAACAGCGCGCTGACACCGAGAACGCGCGGCCAAGTCCATCGCCCCAGACAGAAGGACGCCCATGTCAGCGCGAGAGCGCTCAGCGCCAGCGCGAGAAGGTCCACCCGGGCATAGGGTGTCCACATGAAGACCTCGTAAGAAGACCACCAGAGGGCCGGCGCCAGCAGCGCCAACGACCATGAGTGCGTCCCGCGCCACAGGAGTGCGCCGAGAGCCAGCCCCGACAGGACGGCGCCTGCCAGAGACAGCGCTCGCGGCCAGCAGAGAGTGGGAAGGCGCTCGCTGATGCCCAGCGAGCAGAGCCAGGGATAGAGCGGCGTGTAGTTGGCCACCACCCAGGGAGGCTCCTCACCGAGGCCACGGTAGAGGGGCTCGCCGCGCTGAATCCACAGTGCGCTCTGAAGAATCTTGCTCTCGATGGGATCGAGCTGAAAGGGGTAGTCGATGGCCTCGAGAGCGTGTCGCAGCGACGCTGTCGCACTCCACACCGCCACGGCGGCCAGCAGGGGGGCAAGCCAAGCCGTCAGACGAGGCGCCCAGGGATTCATGGTCAGGGGTGCGGTGCCGCGCGCACAAGGACTCGCTCGATCGCCTCCGCGACGAGATCCGCCCCCATGGCCTCCATGCACAGCGGGCTCTTGTCACAGCGCGTGCGGTAGCAGGGACTGCACTCGAAGTCCGTGACGACTTTCTCGCCCCGGGGTCCGAGGTCGACTTCGCGGGGGGTGGTCGGGCCGAACAGCGCCACTGCCGGGACATCCAGGGCCGTCGCCAGATGAACCGGCATCGAGTCCGCCGCCACGACGGCCGAGCAATTGAGGAGTATGCCCGCGAAGTCCTCGAAAGTGTTGTGGCAGCCTGTGTCGATGACCCAGCCGCCGGCCTCCTGGAGAATGCGTCGGTTGAACTCCGCCTCCCGCTCGCCGCCGAGGAGGAGAGTCACGGTGCCGGGCCGCTCACTGAGCCGTTTCAGGAGATCCAGCACGTTCTTCATCGCCCACTGCTTCGTCGGGAAACCGGGGCCACACCCCGTGCTGACGCCGATGACCATCTTGCCCGCCAATTCGGGGTGCATCTGCGCGAAGGACTGCCGCATGGCAAGTGTGCGGGGACTGGGGACGTAGTGATAGAGCGTGCCGTCCCAGGAGAGGCCGGCCATCTCGCAGACGATCTGCTGCATCGGCTTGGTGTTGACGTGGAACTTGTGGTGATCGTCGAGCCCGAGGCGCAAAGCTTCCGCGGCGCACTCATCGGCGATGCCGACCGTGCCGTGGTTCGTGAGGCGAAAGCCCCGGTGCTCCCGGACGTGCAGCCGCTCGGCGAGCGCGAGGGCGGCGAGGTCCTTCTCAAAGTTCAGCACGAGATCAAACGGGATCGCTTCCAGGATCAGCGTGGCGTCGAGCCCCCAGACCAGCAGGCGGTCGAGATGCGGGTTGCAGCGCAGAAGGCCCCGCGACTCGGGACGCGTGAGCCACGTGATGTGGGCCCGGGGATACTCGCGTCGCAGGGCGGGGAGGATGGGCGTGGTGCGCAGCACGTCTCCCATCGCCGCCAGCTTGATGACCAGGATTCGCTGGCCGGCCGGGTCGTAGTGGTCGCAGCCCTGGCACACCGGGTTCACGCCGCACGGCTTGTAGCCGCTGTAATGGCGGCAGTCGTAGCGGACGAGGAAGCCCGGCGGCTGGAGGTCACGGCTGCGGATCGTCACGGCACGATCTCGCTCTGGTCGGGTGCCTCCGGCGGAGGCGGTGCAGGCAGTGACTCCTGCACGGGCGAGCGCGGCGGACGTGGTCGCATCGTGCGTTCGGAGAGCGGCGGCGGCTCGGTTCCCTGCGGCCGCTCGATCTCCTGCCGCTCGATGTCCGCCGCCTGAATGGGTGTGGGGGCTTCGACCCGTACGGAGGGCGCCGACGGCAACGAGGGAACAATGACAGGCGGAGGGGCCTGGATGGCGATCGGTTGCAGCGGAGCCGGCATGCCGCTCATGGGCGACGCCTGAGGCGCGGCGGCCGCGATTTCCGCCGACACGCGCTCCAGCGTGGCCGGCAGCGTCGCACCGAGTGCGGTGAAGGCAGCGACCATGTGGGAATCGGCGGCCGACTCGGCGATGGCCTCCGCGGAGGCGGGTCCGATGGGCCGGATTGCGGGGAGGTCAAACTGCCCGCCGATTCCCAGCCGGATCTCCATCCAGCCGTCGGCGGCTCGGTTGGCGCGGGCGAAGAGAGAATCGCCCGCCAGCCTCTGCGCCGTCGCGGCGGGCACGGCGACCGCGGCGGCAAGATCCACTGAGCCATCGTACCGCAGCGTCCCTGCGATCGAGATCCGCGCGTCTGACTTGCTCAGAGCGATCTCGGCAATGCGCGCGGTTCCATCGCTCCAGGCAAAGGTCAAACGAGCGTCGGCGCTGTCCCATGTCCTCAGCTCGGGGAGCCCCGTGTACGTCGAGAGCTCCTCGAGGATCCAGTGCTCGCCGAGGGTGGCCCCGCGCACGGTGGCATGGACGGCAGCCATGGTGAGCCCCTCCGACTCCGTCACCGTCCCCGCCCACTCTCCCGTCGTCTCTCCCGTCATGCCGGCCGGAAGGCCGATGCCTCCGATGAGATCCGCGAGCGTGGAGAGAGGCAGATTCTCTGCCTCGATCACCCCTTGCTTCCACGTTCGGCCGATCGGCCCCGACAGTGCGATCGATCCGCTGGCCAGACGCGCGGTGACCTGCTCGAGGATGGCGCCGGTGGCGCCGAGACGCATGGCGGCCCTGACACCGGTCCAGTCGCCGTCTGCCGTTCGCAGCAGCGGCGTCGTGACCCGGAGCGGAATGGACTTCCCCATGCCTCGCACGGCGGCGGCGATCTCGAACCAGCGAATGGCGGCCTCTCGCTCCGGGGGAAGGGCCGTGAGACGGCTGCTGAGCGCCGAGGCATCGACGGGGGGCAGCTCCACCTCGAAGGAGGTCAGCGATGACCCGGTGATTCGAATCGGGCTCCCCGGGGGCGTGAGACCCGGGAATTCCCAACGCGATGACCGGAAGACGACTTCACTCGAGGCCGGGTGAATCGCCACGTCGAGATCGGCCCGCATGCGGCGAAGATTGAGACCGGACGCCGCAACGGGCGGCGCCGCGATGGCGAAGGCCTGGGCGGCGATCGCGCCCCGGAAGGCGGCGCGGCGGAACCCATCGCTCAGCGTCAGCTCGCCGTCCACGTCGAGCCAAGTGTCCCGGTCGGTCACCCGCAGCGGCCGCGGCAGGAGTGGCCTCAGGTTGGGTTCCGACACACCCGTGAGATCGATCTGGAGGGTTCCCTCCCCGCGGGCCAAGTCGAGTTCCCCGCGGAGGTTGAACTCGCCGTCCTCTCCGGAGCGGCTGTTCTCCATGAAGAGACGGCTCAGCTGGAAAGTCTGATCCTCCGGATGATACGACGCCCGGACGTTGAAGTCACCCTCGATCGCACTCTGGACAACACCCACCTCCGCTTCGATGTCATTGAGGTCCATCTCCCCGTCGACGTCGATGGGAGTGAAATTCTCGCCCGTCCGGATGCGAAAGCGGATGTCCTCGAACTCTCCGTCGGCCACATCGAAATCCTCGAGCTGGGCAAAGTCGAGCAGGGAGGCGGCCAGAGAGTCGGTGACCACGGCGAACTCGACCGTGACGTCCAGCGACTTGGCTGTGGGGTCAAAGGTGCCGTGCAGCGTGAAGGGTGACTGCCGCTCCACGCCGATGCTGCCCGTCGCGCTGAAGTCCACAGGGGCGTCCGAGCTGAGCGTCCCGGTGCGAACGCTGAGATCGGTGATGTCCAGGTACCGGTCGATCCCCCCCGCGCCGGCGGCGCGGCGCAGGACGGTCATGGAGCCCCCCGTGACGCTGAACGCGCCAATGCGCCAGGGCCGCTTCTCCTCATCACCGTCCACGTCGCCGGTCGACGCCGCGTGCAAGACTCGGGGGCGGCGACTCCCCGACACTTCCGGAGGCGGCAGATTCGGCAGGTCCGAACCGCCGGTCTGCGGTGACTCCGCCGGGACCGGTTCCCCTCGCAGACGAGCCAGGATGTCGGCGAAGTTCGTCGAGCCGTCGGGTTCGATCACCAGTTCCACGTGAGGGCCGCGGAGAGACACCGACTGCACCGTCAGCTCCTGACGGAGTAGATCCCAGAGGGAGACGCCGATCAGCGCCCGTCCGCAGGTCACCGACTCGAGCTCGCTGGGGGCAGGATCCGGCAGATAGAAGTCCTTGATGACCAAGCCGCTGAAGAGACCAGCGGAGGCCTGCGCGAAGCCGGCGTCTCGCCCCGTGGCGTCGCGGAGCCGCTCGACGATCTGCTGCTCCAAGAGCGCGGGGTTGAGGGCGAAGCGCAGAGCCAGGCTGGCGGCCGTCAGCACGAAAACGGCGGCCAGAAAGACGACGAGCAGCCCCCGGGTGAGTTTACGGAGCATGGGGTCGCCGCTCGGCGCGGGGAGGCGCCAGGGGGGTGGGCGCCGCTGGGCGCAGGAGGTCGCGCAGGGTCTGGGCGGGCAGGGCTTCCTCGGAGGCGGTGTGATAGCGCCGCCAGAACTGACCCAGCGGCGTGAGGTCCTCGGCGGGTTCGTCGCCGGTGACGTGCGTCACGGGCGACAGCAGGACGTCGCGGAGCGCGATCTGCTCCGGCGGGCGGGCCAGGTGATACGAGGAGTGCGACTCGCTCGCCTCGATCCAGCCTCGCTCCTCACAGTGATCGAGGAGCGCGTGCACGGCGAACTCGTCGAGCTGCGTGGCTCTCATGAGATCGGCCACCGTGGTGCGGGGGCGCCCGCGGTCGAAGCGGCTGGCCATCTCGTGCAGCACCGTCGCCAGATGCCGCGGATTCATCTCGAGAGCCACATCAGGCGTGAAGAGGCGCGCGGCGAGCGGGCTGTAGTGCTGCAGCACATAGCACAGCTCGAGCCCGATGAAGACCATCGTCCACGACGTGAAGAGCCACACGAGGAAGATCGGCACGACCCCGAGGATCACCAGTGACTCCTGGACGTTGGGGACGCTGCGCACGTAGAGGATGAAGCCACGCTTGGCGAGCTCCCACATGGCACCGGCGACGAGTCCTCCGATGAACGCGTGCACGAGGGAGATGCGCGTGTTGGGAATGAGCCAGTAGGCGAGGGTGAAGACCACGCACGTGACGGCGAGGGCGGCCGTGCCGGGGCTGAGCCAGGAGAGAACCGAGCCCAGGCGCAGCGTGAACGCCACGGAGACACCGATGAGCACGGGGCCGAGGACGAGCACCGTCACGTAGATCGGAAACGCGCGGGTCAGGGGCCGCTTGCGGCGGACGTGGCACACCTCGTTGAAGCTCTTCTCGATCGAAGTGAACAGCATCATGCTGAGAACGACGAATCCGAGCAGACCGAAGACGCCGAGGCTCGGGGCGCGCTCGCGGAACTGGGTCGTCAGGCTCATCAGCTGATCGCTGATGTGGGCGATGGAGACCGACACCGCATCCCGCATCTCCGCCGAGGCCGAACCGGCGCCGGTCGCAGCCACAGGGGCCAGCACGATCTCCTGCGAAGACTGACCCGTGCTCACAAAGGCCCTCATCGGCTCGGGGGAGGCGTGCGACCCGAGCAGGGAGAGACTGGGATCGTCGCTGGGAATGATGAGACGGATGAGCAGCGGCTCGATGTGCTCTTCGATCCACTGGGTCTTGCCCCCGAAGACCCAGGAGGACACCGAGAGCACGACCGTCATGACGGCGAAGAATCCCAGGAGGCTCACGTAGGCGAGCGAGGCCGACTTGTCGAAGCAGCGGTCACCCAGGAACTCGTGCAGAGTCAGCCGCGCGGTGCGCCAGAGGCGGCGGAGCAGGAGGGCGAGGATGGAGTGATTCTCGTTCACCGGCGCGTCCCGGGCGGGCATTCACACCCCATGCTGGGCTCTCCTCCGGCGGGTGTCAATAGAGCCTCCGCAGGTTCGCTCCGGGGAAATAGGCCCCCAGAATCGCCTGCGGCGTCTGGCCCGCGGCGGCCCTCTGGATGGCGCCCATCTGGCACATGCCGATGCCGTGACCATAGCCGCCGCCGGTGAAGCGAAATCCGCCGCCGGGCAGTTCATCGACGACAAAGAGCGTGCTCCTGACCTCGGAGAGGGCGGCCCGGATGGCCGTCGAGCGATTCAGGCGTTCCTCGCCCGATGTCCCCTCGATGAGAAGTCCGGTCACACGGCCGGACGCTCCGCGGCCCGTCACCTGAACCCGTGTGGCGCGCCCGACGCCGGCGGCGGCGCCGAGCTCGGCGGCTGTGTAGTCGGCCGTCCAGCGGAAGTGCCGGCGCGCCCATGAGGGGTAGTCCTCGCGTCCCTCTGGATTGCACATGAGCGGCGGAGGGTCCTCGAGGAAGCGCCGAATCGCCCCTTCGCTGGAGAGATCGGGCGCATTGCCTCCCTCGGAGGTGTCGGCGCGTGCCCGCAGGTAGGCGCACGGCTCCGAGAGCCAGACGTCCTCCTGCGCTCCCGTCACGCCGCCGCAGATCGTGCAGTAGACCCCGTTGGCGATCTCGCCGCCGTGCATCAGGACGATGCCCGCCGTGCTGCGGACGGCGGCGCGGGTCAGCGCCGTCTCGCGGCCCGCGCCCTCGTAGGTCTGGCTGAGCACCGTGTCGTCCAGGTCGTGGTGCAGACTGCCGAACTTCGAGAGCCCCGCGTTGAAGAGCGCTTCGGAGCGGGAGGCGATGGCCTGGGCCTGCATGGCGGCCCGGGGAGCCTGTCCGATCTCCGTGTCGAGAACGCTGGCGAGATAGTCGTCCACCGGCACCTCATTGACCAGCAGCACCCCGCGATCTGTCGCCACGCACACGAGGGACCCGCGGTACCGGCGCTCGTCTCCGTTCACATGGCACTGTGTCGTCGCCGAGGCGTCGTCAGACACCAGACGGAGCACACCCCAGGCCCGCGCCACGGTGCGGCCGCTCTCGTCGCGCACGGCCAGCAGCCCCTCACGCCGGGGGCGGCCGTCGAGCCAGGGCTCCGCCGGGCTCGCCATCCGGACGCGCGAGAGATACTGCCGGAGGTCGCCCTCGCTGCTCCACGCGCCCCGAATGACGAGGAGATCTGAGTCCTCGTCGCGCGGGTCCTCACGCACGACGGTCCCGGCGACCTGCCCCGCGAGTGTCCGCGCCTCCTGGCGATCATCCTCGTCGAACTCGCCGAAGAGAAGCCGCCACACCGGGGGCGGCTGTCCTGTCTCCTCGACAGTGACGCGCACCGTCTGCCCCGCAGGCACGTCCGCCAGGCCCTGTCGCGCGTCTCCGCGGAGGACGGCGCGCGACGAACACTCCAGCCGCTGCGCCGGCTGCGCGGTGCCGAGTCGAACCGTCACGCGGAAGCGCTCGGCGCGCAGCTGGTCAATCAGATCCGCGGGGGCCGCAGACGACAGCACGGCCAGGGCGAGTGCGGCCCAGCGTCTCACTTCGATGCGCTCAGCAGCTGATGGACTCGCTCGAAGAGCAGATCGAAGTCGAGCGGCTTGTGCATCGTCGCGTGCGGGATCCCCCTCAGCCACTCCTCCCCCACCCGCAGGGCCGTCGCTGTGATGAAGAGGAAGGGGAGCCTCCCCTCCACTCTCTCCGTGATGGCCTGGAAGACCGCGAATCCGTCCATGCCCGGCATCATGATGTCGAGGATGACGAGGTCGGGCCGAAACGGCCCCAGCCGCCGCAGAGCCTCATGTCCGCCGGCGGCTGTCTCCACCTCGTACCCCTGAGCCCGGAGTGCGAGAGAGAGCGCCGTGCAGATGTCCCGGTCGTCATCGACGACGAGGATCCGCTTGGCGTCCACGGGGTCCGGTGACAACGGCTCGGCCATGGATTCAGGTCTGGGGCGCACGCCGGGCAGCCGCCGCCCCGGCGACCGTGGCGTTGACTTCGCCCTGCAGCTCCGCCAGCGGACGCGCCGCGTCGAAGCGCCGGATCTGGGGGTCGTCCATCGCATCGAAGAGCGCGATGACGCGCTCGAGCTGCTCGCGCTGCTCGAAGAGGTCCGGCTTGCCGCCTCTGGCCTTCAGGATGCGCTCCAGGCAGGCGTCGACGTCGAGTCTCAGCAGGATGATGAGATCGGGCGGCGGAGCGAACGCCTCGTTCACCTCCCGCACGCGCCGCGGGTCGGCACCCCGTGCGCCCTGGTACGCGATCGAGGAGTGATAATACCGGTCGAGCAGGACGATCCCCCGCCGCTCCAACACGGGGCGGATGTTCTTCTCCAGATCCCATCGCCGGTCTCGCACGAAGAGGTCGATCTCCTCCTCCACGCTGAGCCCGTCGCGCCCGCGCTTGCTCAGCGCCCGGATCCGGCGCCCGGCCTCGCTCTGCCCGGGTTCGCGGAACAGCTCCACCGGCCCATAGCCACACTCCCGCAGATGCGCCGCACAGCCCTGAGCGACGGTCGACTTGCCACAGCCGTCCGGTCCCTCGAAAGTCACGAACAGACCCGAGACCAGGGATTCGGCGGGGGGGGCGGAGCGGTCGGCCCGGGCCGATGGACCAGTCATGGCGTCACGATGAATCGCGGAAGGCCCGGTCGCAACCGTTTTGGCGCGGCCGCCGCGGGGTTCTGACGGGGACGGGATGGCGAAAGCGCCGGCATCGTCGCCCCGGTCGCCGTGGCGGGAGCACCGCCGCCCAGACGTGTCACGTCAGCGGCGGGATCATGGCTCCATGCGCCGTGAGCAGCTCCTCGACCATCGCCTCGATCTGGTCCAGCGTCAGCTCGGCCGCCGTGTGAGGGTCGAGCATCGCCGCCTGATGGACGTGATCGCGGCGGCCCGTGACCGCGGCTTCGACGGCGAGGGACTGCACGTTGACGTTCGTCATGATGATCGCCGCCAGCTGCGGCGGGAGCGCGCCGGCCGCTTCCGGCCAAAGGCCGCCGCCGTCCACCACGCAGGGCACCTCCACGCAGCAGCCCCCGGGCAAATTCGAGATCAGGCTGCGGTTCGGCACGTTGCCATGGACCGTGCGCCGCTCGCCTGTCACGAGACTGTGGATGATCAGCGAGCCGTACTCCATGCTCCGCTCCACGGTCAGCGGCGCATCGCTCTCGAACTCGTCCCGCATCCGCTCCCACTCCGCGGTGATCGCCTCGCATCGCCGCAGGTACTCGTCGAGGGGAATGTGGAACCGCTCGATCAGGTCCGGCCGGTCGCGCCGGATGAAATGCGGGCAGTACTCGCTGAAGTGCTCGCTCGACTCCGTCACGAAGTGGCCCAGCCGGCGCAGCATCTCGTAGCGCACGCGGTTCCAGTCCGGCACGCGCCCCTCATCGGCCAGGCGGCGCAGCGCCGGGTAGAGATCCTCCCCCGTCGAGCGGCGGCGCAGCTCCAGGTAGAACGCCATGTGGTTGATGCCCGCGCAGCGGTGTTCGATGTCGTCCAGCGGGAGTCCGAGGTCATCGGCCAGCTGCCGCGCCGTGCCCTGGACGCTGTGGCACAGGCCCACCACGCGGACCGGCGAGAGGCGAGAGAGAGCCCAGCAGTTCATCGCCATCGGGTTCGTGTAGTTCAGCATCAGCGCCCCGGGGCAGAGCTCTTCCATGTCCCGTGCGATGCCCGCGAGCACGGGGATCGTCCGCAGGGCCCGCATGATGCCGCCGATCCCCATGACCGCCAGCACCAGGTCGACCGCCGGGTTGAACTGCACGTCGAACGGCGACTGCGAGAAGGAGATGTCCCAGTGCCGCCGCGGCACGCCGAAGCTCCCGGCGAACGTCATCCCCATGGAGAGGAGGAGCATCCCCAGCGCGAACAGGTACGGCTGCACCCGCGCCGCGCTCCAGAACGCGACCTTGCGCCGGAAGATCAGCGGCAGGAGGTAGTACGTCGCCCCCATGAACGCCATCGCCGTGCCGCTGACGACCGTGGCATGGAAGTGCCCCGGCACGCGCAGCGTGTTGTGGACGATGATGTTGATCTGCTCGGTCCCGATGGTCACGCCGGTGATCCCGCCGACGAACCCGAACACGATCACCGACAGCACCGTGGCGCTGAACCCGGGATCACCCCACGGCGCCCGGCGCAGCCAGCCGAACATCCCGTCGGTGAAGCCGCGGAGCCGCATCCCCAGTTCCATGCCGGCCGGCACGGTGAACCCGTGGATCATCGAGGCCAGCACGGCCATGTACATGAAGTACGACGTGTTCACGATCTTCCACGCCGGGCTGAACCCGGGATCCACCAGCAGGTGGTGCGCCGACGCCATGGAGATGAACAGGACGTACAGCACGAACGCCGAGCGGCTCACCTTCTCGTTGAGCACGACGGCGCCGACGGTGAGGCCGCCCAGCATGTACCAGACCGCCACCATGGCCGCCACGTTGATCTGCTGCGACGAGTGTCCCAGCCCCCACCAGACCAGGCGGTAGAACTCCGGGTCCACCGAGGGAATCAGTCCCACGGACCAGAGGAACGTGGGGATGTAGATGATCGCGCCGTGCAGCAGCGTGATCACGGCGATGATGGCGGCGGTCACGGCGCCGTACACCACCAGCGGCAGCGACCCCTCGTACGTCCGCTCGCGCTTCGCGACCACCAGCGTGGCGAAGAAGAGGCCGACCACCGTCAGCGCCCCCACCGCGAACAGGATGATGCCGAGGTAGAAGATCGGGTGCGCCCGCAGCGGCGGGTACGACGTGAACAGCACGTCGGCCTTCCCCGACCACTGCATCCACTCCACCAGCAGCGTGCCGGCGAGCATGAGGCCGAAGCTGGCCCAGCCCAGGCGAGGCGCCGCCGGCCGGCTGTTCAGCAGCACGGTGCTCGCGAACCAGAGCACGGCCATCTCGAAGTAGATGATGAAGAAGATCAGCATGTTCATCCCGTGCACGCCGAGAATCCGGTAGTACCACTCGGCGGGCAGCAGGTGCACCGCCTGCCAGCGCGTGAGCACCAGCAGGAGCGCGGCGATGGCGCCGACGAGGAGCGCCACGACGGCGACCACGGCGTTCACCTTGATGAGCGACTCGGCTTTCTGATGAATCGTCCGGCCGGTCGCGGGACAGATCCGGGAGCCGGAGAGTGCGGCGCTGGCGTTCATTCGGTCCCTCCCGCCACGAGGCGCGCCTGGCTGTTGTCGGAAAGGGGACGGCCCGCCTCATCGAGCACGATGACGCGGCCCACCATGGTGTGATGGCCGATGCCGCAGAACTCGTTGCAGATGATCCGGAAATCCCCGGCGGCGGTCGGCGTGACTTCCAGCGCGTAGTCGTAGCCGGGGACGATCTGGAAGTTCACGTTCAGCGGATAGAGGCTGAACCCGTGGTTGAAGTCGAGCGCGGAGATGTGGAGCCGGTACCGCTGCCCGCGCACCAGCTGCAGGATCGGGTACCACTGGTAGGTCATCGCGGTGAGGTACACGTCGGCGCCGGCGGGCGGCTGCACGATGGGCAGGCCCCGATCCTCGCCGACCTTGTACTGCCGGACGAACTCGGTCGTGCGCGTGTAGAACGCGCGCGGATCCACCCGCGTCCGGATGCCGGACGGATTCTGGCCGCCCTTCCAGTGCCAGAGGGGCATCATGGCGAAGAGCACCAGGCACCACGCGAACGCTACGGCGACCCAGACCTTCTCCGCCTTGTGCGCCGGTCGCCACCAGGTGCCGGGGACCGGGTCGAGCCCGGTATGAGGGGTCGTCAGCATGGCGGCCTCAGGGGAGCGTGCCTTTCGGCATGGCGATGAGCTCCCACGTGCCCCAGCCCGTGTAGACCACGAGCATGATGACGATGCCGAGCACGAGGAGGAGGAAGACGTTGTCGAAGAGACGCTGCCAGATGGGCGGGCTCTCGTCAGGCGGGACCGGCGTGGTGTCGGGCATGGGGCCCCCTTGGTGCGGGTGAACCTACGGGGAACGGCGTCGGGTACGGCCGGGAGCGGCGCCCCGCGCGGGGCGCGTCACCCGCGGCGCGGCGCTCGCGCTCTGGACGCTCGACTACGTCCGCGCCGCGCAGGTGGCCGGCAAGGGGCGGGCCCGCATCTCGGCCGAGCACATCCTGCCCAACATCGCCAGCCTCTTGATCGTCCAGGGCACGATCCAGTTCTCGCTCGGCATCCTCGCCGAGGCGGCGCTGTCCTACGTCGGCCTCGGTGCGCCGCAGGGCACGCCCTCCTGGGGGCGGATGCTGGCCGAGGCGCAGACGATGATCGCGCTTGCCCCGCACACGGCGATCTTCCCGGGGCTGACCATCGTGCTTGCCGTCCTCGGGCTGAACCTGATGGGCGACGGGCTGCGCGACCTTGCCGACCCGCGGCTCAGGCGGGCGCGATGAGCCTTCTGGCGGCCGAGGGGTTGGGGGTGACGATTGCCGGCGCCCGGGTGCTGACGGAGGTCTCCTTCACGCTCGCCGCCGGCGAGATCTTCGGCCTCGTCGGCGAATCGGGTTCGGGCAAGTCGATGACGGCGCTAGCGCTGATGCGGCTT